>NZ_RQFG01000005.1:609117-913675 GCF_004769235.1 Leptospira kanakyensis
AATTCGGGCAAAAGTAAAAGAAATCAATGAAAACTACTTACCAGACGGCGTCCAACTTAGAAATACTTACGATAGAACAGACTTAGTCAATTACACCCTCCGAACGATTGGTAAAACGTTAGTCGAAGGTGTTGTAGTAGTCAGTTTAGTTTTAATTTTCTTTATTGGAAGTGTTAGAGCTTCACTCGTAGTGGTTGCGACAATTCCATTTGCGATGTTGTTTGCATTTCTACTAATGAACATTACAGGAATTCCCGCAAGTTTGCTTTCACTAGGTGCCATTGACTTTGGAATCATTGTGGATGGTGCGGTCATCATGGTTGAAAATATCATGAGACGTTACAGAGATGCAAGCCCAGAAGAAAAAGCACATGGGATTCTCGCTTTTACTAGAGACGCTGCATCGGAAGTAGGAACAGAAATTCTATTTTCGATTTTAATCATTATCTTGGCTTACCTCCCAATTTTCTCTTTTGAAAGGATTGAAGGTCGGTTGTTTAAACCAATGGCTTTTACAATTTCCTTTGCAATCCTTGGAGCTTTAATTTTTGCGATGGCCGTGATTCCTGTACTCATGTCCATCATTTACAAAACTTATTTTGAGTCAAAAAATCCAGGGCCTATCGAATGGCATAATCCCTTTTATGATTGGATTGAAGTTCGTTACAAACGAATCATAGAGTTCATTGTAGATAGATCACGCAAAGCAGTAAAATATACATTCAGTGTTGTAACAGTTTTTCTTGCTATCGGTATGTTTTCACTAGGAACCGAATTTCTTCCAGAAATGGATGAAGGTGGATTTAACATTCGTATCTTTTTTCCAGTGGGTATTTCCCTTCCTGAAGCTAGGAAGTTTATGCCAAAGATAAGGCAGACCATTTATAAAAATGAACAGGTGAGTGTTGTCCTTTCTCAATTAGGTAGAAATGATGATGGAACAGATCCACTTCCACCAAACCGACTAGAGGTTCTAATTAGTTTAAAAGATTATAACCAATGGAAGGAAAAAATCACCAAACAAGAACTACTCTTTCGAATGAGAAATGATTTAGAAGCAACACTTCCTGGCGCAAGGGTCAGTTTTTCTCAACCTATTATGGACAACTTATCAGAAGCCATTATGGGTACAATTGCTGACTTAGCAGTTTTTGTTTCCGGTAACGATTTAAAAATTATGCGTGGAATCGGAAATGAAGTTCTAGAAGAAATTAAGGAAATGAAAGGTGCCAGTGAATTTGGGATTGAACAAGAAGCAGAAAGTCCACAGCTCACTATTAACATCAACAGAGAAGCAGCTGCTCGATTTGGAATCAATGTCATTGACATCCAACAGATGATCGAAGCTGCCATTGGAATGCAAAGAGTTAGTACTTTGTATGAAGGACCTTCTGACATCCCACCAAAAACACCAGCAAGGTTTGGAATTGTAGTACGATTTTCAAAAGACTACCGAGCATCCAAACAAGCGATCGAAAATATGCCGATCATTTCACCTAAAGGGGAAAGGATTCCATTATCACAATTAGCTGATATAGAAGTAATCGATGGACCAACTATGATTTTCAGGCAAGAAGGTCGTCGTGTAGTGACAGTTAGAACCAATATCCGTGGCCGTGACCAAGGAGGGTTTGTATCGGAACTTCAGAAACGTGTGAAGAAAAAAATCAAACTTCCAGATGGTTATGAAATTCGATTTGGTGGACAATACGAAAACTTAGCTCGCGTAGGTAAAAAGTTAGCTATTGTTATCCCAATCACGATTCTTATTATCTTCGGTGTTCTCTATATGTTGTATAGGAACCTCAAGTATGTATACGTTGCACTTGCGTGTATTCCTCTTTCATTACTCGGAGGAATTTATGCACTTCTTTTCAGAGGTTATTACTTCAACGTTTCTGGTGGTGTTGGATTTATCTCTTTATTTGGAATTGCAACAATGGCCGGAGTGTTATTCGTTTCGAGAACAAACCACCTATTGATTGAAGAACCGGACATCACAACGAAAGCTGCCGTAAAAAAAGCAGCGGTGATTCAGTTGCGACCAATGTTAATGACCATGTTACTTGCGTTGTTAGGTCTCATCCCTGCCACTTTGGGAACAGGAGTTGGATCTGACGTTCAAAGGCCGCTGGCAACTGTGATTGTAGGTGGACTTTTTTCAGCTATGTGCCTTGTATTAACCATCCTTCCATCTCTCTACTTGGTAGTCGTAGGCGAAAGAAAACCTAATGCTGCTGAACGCGAAGAGATGAGCCACAAAAAACACATCCCATTTCTAGACTTCGTAAGTGAACTCAGCGAAGAACCTCTGGAAGAAGATGATGAGGAAGAGAAATCACCGAAGAATAAAAAGAAACCGGTAAAGAAAAAAAGGAAAACTTAAAAGGTCCCAAAGAAGAAAAAATAAACTCATCAGAGTCTTTATTTTACATATCTCCTATCTTATACTCCAAACCAATACAAGGTTTGGAGTTTTTTTTAATACCTGACCGATGCTGCTGCGATAAACAACCTTTCTACACGAGTTTGTTTATTATTATCCGTGGCAAATACTGGATCCATCGATTCTCTTTGCACCACCTCAAAACGAACGAGGCCAGGATTCCATTCTAAAAAATCAAAAGTCATTGTATAACCGTTAGTCATAAATCCATTTCGTGTGTAAGTAGTAGCCATCACTTGTTTTGGATCATAAAATCTTTCTACACGAAAACTGAGTCGATACAAATCCTCATAACGAAAGCTAGTCCAAAAAGTTCCATGATACCATTGGTTATAAACATTGGATTCTCTATTTGTATAAATTCCTAAAACAGGATTTATTTCTTTCCACCAAGGTTCATACTGAAAAGATTCTTTTGCTTTTTGTGCTCCCACATCTCCAGACACAGCAAAGGACAACCAGTCCAATGCCTTCCATTCTAAAATTGTATTATTATAAAACCTTGTTTGTTTACGTTCAAAGTCAGGAGCTTCATTTCCGGCAAACTGATTTGCGATTAATGTAAAATTTTGAGTGAACGAATATTTGAACTGAGTTCCTAGCGATTTATCTTTGTTTTGGTCGGTGATGTTTTGCCAACCATTCATTACATGGAATTGGAATTGGAACTTATCTGTTATTTTTGTGGTTAACCTCGCTCCTGAAGAATAATAAGGTACGTAATCAAGTGCGAGTGCTCTCGTATAATTCCAATTGTCTGAAGATATCCAAGATTCATGTCCGATATGACCAAAATAAATTCCAGCATCAATCCAAGTATCTTTTGCGATTTTGATACCAACATAGGCTTCTTGGATATGTTTCACTGAATTTTGATTAGAACTTATATCTTTGTTCGCCTCAGGAGCATAATTTGTGTTTACCGAAGTTCCAAATTGTAAAGCAATCCGACCCCTCACCTTCTCTTCTTGCCACTTGGCATCTACAAATCCCATGTTGATGTTAAATTCATCGTTACGAACTGCTTGCGTTGTAAATTGACGTTCCTTCGTAATTGGATGGTTGCGATTGTGTGAGTAGTAAGTATCAACAAAAGCACCAAACTTTAAACTGGCGGGAAGTGGATTTGGATGCGGTGGTTGTGGTTGTACCGTTGGTGTCGGAGTTTCTGTAGTTACAGGTTTTGTATCCTCAGCATATAAAACCGAGAAACAAAATAACAACGAACAAATACAAAAAAGAAGTTTTAAATACAAAAATTGTTTCATGGAGTTCCGCTCCCTAAAGAGCGGAATAAATCATTTATTTTTTTAGTAACTCTTTGATTTCTTTTGGAAAACCAAGAAGTTCTTCAGGGATCACAATTAGCTTTTTTCTATACTTAGCTTTGTATTCTTTTTTAAATTTTGTATGGCATGACTTACAAGTTTCATCAGGTTTTCCCACAGAAAGCTTAGCATCTACAATCTCTTTCCACTCTGCTTTTTGATCTTCAGGTGCCATGTCGGGAACCTTTTCTAAGATTTTATTGAGATAGTCAGCATTGTCTTTTTTATCATACAACTTCGTTGCTGGTTTGGTAAAGTCCTCCATAAAATCATGAAGATTCATTTCCGTATTAGCTTTGGCTTTTTTTTCCGCATTCAGTACAACTCCGAGTGCAGAAAAAAACAGTAACAAACTCAATGCCATTCTCAATTTCATAATCACCATCCGCTAGGAACTCTAAACCTTAGGCAAATGAGAATCAAGTCTGTTTTTACGAAGGATGGTCTCTCCCAGTCCGAATTTTTTCACAGATTCTAGGTTGACTCTACCAGTATACTCATCTTCATAACTTCCAAGAGAACGAATGAACTCAGGATTCATACCCGCTAGTGCTCTCGTTTCTGGTAAATATAAATAACCCTTCGCTCTTCTAGGAGTAAATGGAAATTGAATGAGAGAAAGGTAATGTTCCCAATGATTTTTATTCTCAGGGACAGAATGTTCGAAGGCACGAAGACCTCTTTTCACATGTTTGATTTCATCTTCAAAAATGGTGAGCATGATTTCAGATGTTACGTTGTCACCAAAGTATGAAAAAACTTGTGCATAAACTTGCGCATAATCTAAATTTGCACCCTCAAAAGAAACAGACATCACTGCAGCAAAAGATTCCAAAGTACCAAACTGTCCAAGTTGTTTCCAAAAAATATAATTCAATGGAAGGTCGCCGAAATTAACTCCGAACTCTCTCATACGATCTAAGTATAACTTTAAATGTGTTTGTTCTTCTTCGATTGTCTTTAGAAATCCGTTTCGAACTGATTTGGGTGCAGATGGAAAAGCGAGTAATGCCCAAGCAAACAACTCAATGGCCATAAGTTCATGATTTGCAAAATGATGAAGGCTAAGTCCACGATTGGATATTAAATTTAGGTGTTCCAAACGAGGGATTTTTACTTTTTTATCCGAAAACAAGAGATTAGAAGAACGGCCGGGAGATTCAATCCGTATGGGTGTAAAATCCGTTTCCTCATCCCAACGCCTACTGGGAGGCATTAGTTTATCTTCCAAATTAGGAGCGAGTAACAAATGTTTTGCGTATTGGGAAATTTTCATTCTGGTGATGGTTTTGAAAAGGGATTTACAAAAAAAAATTAAAAATTAGAATATAAATCCAAATTCAATGAAGAGTCCTAAAACTAAAAGTACGAATTTTTACGATTCCGTGTATGCGGTCGTAAAAAAAATCCCCAAAGGTAAAGTTACCACCTATGGACATATCGCTTTACTTCTAGGAAATCCAAGAGCAGCAAGGGCCGTTGGTTATGCTCTCAACGCTCTGAAAAAAGAAATGGAACAAAAGATCCCTTGGCAAAGAGTCATCAACGCCCAAGGGAAAATTTCCTTTCGCGGAGATATTTTACGAGCCGACCTTCAAAAAAAAATCCTACAATCAGAAGGTGTTTCCTTTGATCTAAACGATGATACATTGAATTTTGACAAGTACGGGTGGTTCCCATAAAATGATCAAAAATTTTCCCATTACTTTAACAGTTGCTGGATCCGATTCCGGAGGTGGGGCCGGGGTGCAAGCCGATCTCAAAACATTCTCCTCACTCGCAACTTTTGGAACCACAACCTTCACTTGTTTGACAGCTCAAAATCCTGATGGGGTCACTGGTATCTCCGAAATTTCACCAGACTTTGTATCCGCACAACTAAAAGCAGTTTCAAGTTACTTCCCCGTCAAAGCAGCAAAAACCGGAATGTTATACTCTGCCAAAATCATCGAAGTAGTTGCTGAATTTTTTTATGAGAACCCAGACATCCAACTGGTAGTGGATCCTGTGATGGTAGCAACCAGTGGAGCAAAATTACTCAAAGACGACGCAATTGATTCTTTAATCAAAGATTTGTTGCCACTTGCAAAACTCATCACACCTAACTTAGATGAGGCGTCACTACTCCTGGGTGAAAAAATCCACCAATATGACCAACTGGTTCCTATGGCAGAAAAATTATTCCAAAAGTATCAAGTGCCGATTCTTTTAAAAGGGGGGCATCTTCCAAATGCTACGGAAGCCACAGATGTTTTGTTTGATGGAGAATCCTCCTATCTATATTCAAAACCATTTTTGAAAGGTAAAAACACACATGGAACGGGTTGTACTTATTCCGCAGCCATCACATCCTTTTTAGCGCACGGAAAAAATCTGCCAGAAGCCGTTGGTTCGGCAAAAGAATACCTCCACTTAACATTAGAAGATGAAATCCAAACGGGTTCAATTTCCCATTTGAATCATTTTCCAGAACCAACTAATTAATCAGAACTTAATATTCAATATTAAGTTCTTTGATTTTTTTATCCAAAGTGTTTCGATTGATTCCCAAAAACTTTGCGACGCGAGTTTTTGTATAACGGAACTTTTTCATTGCATATTGGATGAGTCTTGATTCCACTTCGCTGACAACAATTTCCATAGCACGACCATCCAGACCATCTAGTTGTCCCGGTGTCAATCGACCAGATCCTAAATCTAGAGGTTCAGCCCCAGATACGGATTCTACATGGTTCAATTGGGTCACTTCTGTTGCATGTTCTGGCATATCTTCCAAACTGGAAAGGATATCAGAAAAATCTTCTTCACTTAAAATTTCATCTTGGGCAAGTACAACCGCTCTTTCGATGACATTTTCCAACTCACGAACGTTACCTGGCCAACGATATTTCAAAAGTAGTTTGGATGCTTCTCTTGAAATTCCTTTCACCACTTTGTTATTATCTTTTGTATATTTTTCTAAAAAGTGATTCATAAGGAGTGGAATGTCTTCAACACGATCCCGTAAAGCAGGTGTATTTATTTTTACTACATTCAACCTATAAAAAAGATCGGCTCTAAACTTTTTCTCTGCAACCAATTGTTCCAATTCCGCATTCGTTGCCGCAATGATCCTTACATCTACTTTTTTTGCCTTAGTAGAACCAATCGCTTCAATTTCACGTTCTTGCAGCACACGCAACAATTTAGATTGTAAGTTTAAATCCATTTCTCCAATTTCATCTAGGAAAATGGTTCCTGTATCTGCTAACTCAAACTTTCCTTTTTTATCAGTTACCGCACCGGTAAAAGAACCTTTTTTATGCCCAAAAAGTTCACTCTCAAGTAAGTTTTCTGGAATGGCAGCACAGTTGATTTTGATGAATGGATTTTCGGAACGAGAACTATTGTAATGAATGGCATTGGCAATCATCTCTTTACCAGTTCCTGATTCACCCGTAATCAAAACAGAAGCTCTGGAATCGGCAACCAGTTGGATTTTTTCAAACATCTTTTCCATACTGGCTGCTTTGCCAATGAGAGAACCAAACTTATATTTATTCTTTAGTTCTCGTTTGAGTTGGATATTTTCACGAGAGATTTCTTTTTTAGCCTCTTCTACCAAGTTTTGAATTTTAATCGATTGAGAAATAATCGAAGCAACTACTTGTAAAAAATCTAAAAAAGATTTTAGATCGGTATGTTTGTTTTGAACAATAAATGCATTCACAACACCAAGCATCGTTTGTTCACTAAGAATTGGTGCACAAAGTAAACTTACGTTATGTGGGTCATGTTTAAAGTGAGAAAGATATCCGACTCGATTTAAAAAATCGGGATGGCTTGCCACCGATTCAATGATAATCGGTTCGCCCGATTCGAAGACTTTTCCTGTGATCCCTTCCCCAGGTTGGTAAGTACCTTTATCGATTTCTTCCGGAGACAAACCGGAAGCCGCAACAATACGAAGTAATCCTTCTTCTTTATTAAATAAGACAATGCTACCTTTTTCCAATCGGAGTGATTTTTCCATAGTGACCATAATGGAATCAAAAACTTCATTTTGATCGAGTGTGGAACTCACTACCTTGGAAATTTCAATCAGGGTTGCTTGGATTTTAGTTCTTTGTTCCAAACTACGAATGGTTTGTAAGTTTTTAAAGATCTGTCCAGCCTGGTGAGCTAGGACACTCACAATTTCCAACATCTCAGCTGTGAATGCATTCAATCTGTTGGAGTCGAGTGAGATGACACCAATGATATCATCTTCTACAATCATCGGAGCAACTAACTCTGATTTAATTTCTTCTTTGACCTGAATGTAGTCAGGATCTTTCGAAACATCATTGACTAACTTCGCTTTTCCGGTAGAGGCAGCCACACCGGTAATCCCTTGGCCAATTTTTAGTTTCGTTTCACGGAGAAGCTGTTGGTTCATCCCCCGAGAGGTAACGGCATCCAAAACACCGTTTTTTTCATCGATGAGCATCAGAGACCCAGATTCCACTCCACAAATTTGGATACAACGATCCAAAATGAGTTCCAGGAGCCCATCTGGATCTTGGGTAGAGTTCATAGCAGTTGCGACTTCGTGGATGGATTGGATCGGATTGAATTTTTTCACGCTCATATTTCTTGCTCTTTAGTATTACGCTCTGCCTCGAAAGAATACAGAAAGACGTTGCTGGTGACCAAAACAGTATGCTTATTTATTAAACAAATAAACCATTTTTTAATCATATTTACCGACATCCTTTCGATTTCTGCAGAAAAAACAACTTTTGCTTATAGATTAAGCATGAATCGTACCAGGTTTCTCAGATCCGAAGGAAATTCTTGTAGCTTATGAAAAAAGAAATCGAATCATCTGGTCTAGGATGGATCAGGAAGCCATGGAAGACCGAATCTGTTTGCTCTGCGCGGAGCCGCAACTCCCGAATGGGCTCACAAAAAATGGACGTTTTTTTTGCCAGACCTGTAACCGTGAATGGATTCTCGAAAAACGTAAAATTCCTCGTATTGGGAAAAACATCCTCTCCTCCCAAGAGAAAACGGAATTCCTCTTAGATAATCTTTCTCTATTCAACTCAAGTATAGATTTGGAAGATTTGATGCAAAGATTTACCGAACTTATCTCTGTTCGTTTGAAACGAGATAAGGTTGCCGTATTCATCACCAACCTAGAGTTAGGTGAAATTAAATTAGCATATTATTCCACCAAACAAAAAAACTTACAACGTGCGATCAAAAGAATTACCTTAGATTATGATTTAAGTTATGGGATTTTGATTGAATCCTTGGCTAAGGGAGAACCTTGTTTTTATAAATTCTCTGAACAAACCCATCCATTTTATGAATTTTATTCTAAACTCACAGGAACCAAATCCCAACTTGTGATTCCAATACTTTATGCGGGAACTGCTGTAGGAATGGTAACCATTGATTATGAAGAAGAAGATGATTCCTACTTTGAAGAGCATCAGGAAATTTTACAGATTGTAGTAGGTCAATTTGCAGTATCACTTCGAAATTCTCTTTTATTTTCTAAATCCGAAAACCAATCTAAAAACTTTCAAAGTTTACATACAGCGGCTCTCACTTTAAGCCAATTGTATTTAAACAACCATGACGAAATGGTTCGGATGATCCTTTTGACTTTGTCCGGAATTGTAGAATCTTCACTAACTTGTTTGGTGGAAAATCAAACGGGTTCTTCAAAGGCAAAAATATTCAAACTCCATCGCGATTTAGAAAACCAACAAATCCAAACAAAAACTGAAACCATAGACATACAAAAAATTAACTCACTCTTACAAACAAAAGAAACCATTACCGTTGATCCCATCACTGACCTCAACTTTGAAGTAATAGGAATCGAAGGAAAAGAATCCATGGTGTTTCCTTTGACTTTGGAAAATGGAACTCGTTGTGTATTCATTCTAACCAAACAAAATAGTAGATTCCCACATGATGAAATTGAGGCGTTGAATGCCTTTGTTTCCTTAGCCAGAATCACGATGGAAAATTCCAACTTATACCAAAACCTTTCCAATAAAGAAAGATTGGAAAAAGAAATTGAAATCGCAAAAGAAATTCAAAGTACACTTCTTCCTAGAAAAGCTCCTGAAGCAGAGGGTTTTTCTTTCGGTGGTTTTATGGTGCCTGCTCGTGGCATTGGAGGGGATTATTACGATTTCATCCTATCACCTAACAGAAACGAACTTTTTATTTGTATTGGAGATGTCAGTGGGAAGGGAGTGGCGGCAGGCCTTGTAATGGCAACTGTCAGAACCATTTTACATTCGCTTGTCCGAGTTAAAGATTCTCCTTGGGAAATTTTAAATGACATCAATAATTATCTTTATGCCAGTTATAAAGAAGCCATCACCCCAAGGTATATGAGTATGATTTTACTAAGATGGAACCTGATTACAGGGGAGGTACAATTCTCAGGTGCCGGTCATGGAAATTTTTACCATTACCATGCAGATTCCAAATCTCTCTCTGTGATCGAAACAGAAGGTGTCATTTTAGGAATCCAACCCGATATTTCCAGATTTCGGAATGAGTCCAAGTTGCGATTTGATTCCGGTGACACTATATTACTTTACACTGATGGAGTCACAGAGGCACGAAATGCAGAAGAAACTGAGTTTAGCGAACCAAAACTCAAATCTAGTTTTCTTTCTTGGATCAGTTTAGAGCCAAAAAACATTCTCGAGAAGATCTATTCAGAATTAAAAGAATTTGTCAAAGAACAGGAACAACACGATGATATCACTATGGTGGCAGTAAGGAAGATATGAATTCGGAATTTCCCGCTCCAATCACAAAACTATTTGATTTGGCGCTCGCCCGAATGGGGAACAAACTCCCTGAACTTTGGGCAGAAAACAAAACTCAGTTTCTCATCTCCTATTCCGGAGGAAAGGATTCCTCTATTTTAGTTTTGTTTTGGAAATATCTCGTGGAAAAATTCAGGATCCAAACTCCGACTTTGTTTTATTTGTCTCACGGCATTCGTTCGATTGAAACCGAAGAAAAAGAATTATTCCAATTTTTAGAATCTACCAACTTTCCTTTTCGTTTTGTAAAAAAAAAATCCCAAATCTTTCTCTGAAACTAAAAAAGGGATTAGAAGAAACGGGAAGACTTGTTCGTTACCACGAATTAAAAAAAATTACCGATAAAAATCCGGCAATCATCCTTACCGGCCATCACTGCAAAGATTATACGGAATCTATTTTTTTACACCTAACAAGAGGTGGCGGAAAAAAGGCATTTTATACACTACCTCCATATGACGGGGAACGATTTTTACCTTTAGTTTTTTTTGAAGATAAAGAGTTAGACCAACTTTATTTATTTGTTTCTGAAACCATGCGAATCTTTGAAGATGAATCTAACAAAGATCCCGTCTATAAACGTAACCGGCTTCGTATGGAATTATTACCGGTCTTAGAAAAAGAGAGTTGGAACTTTCATAAAACCTATTGGAATTTTCATGATAGATCCCAACTCAATTTGCAGTTTGATTTAAAAAGAGAAAACACTCAAAAACCAACTCCACATTTGTTTCGAATCCCTCATGAAACTTGGACGAGCCTCAATTTATCATCCAAAAAAGAACTGATTGACTTCCATTTAAAACTCCTAGGACACTACCCTCTGTACAAATCAGGTTTTGATAATTTCCATCTCCAATCGGAAGGAGAAAGGGCATTTTTAGAAAATAAAAACTGTTTTTTATACAAATCGAAGTTTGGTGATCTTTTCATTATTGATAAAAAATCTCCAGCCTTTAAAAAAGCAGTCTCTCACCGGGAAGGAAATTTTCTTTATATTGAATGGAATCAAAACAGATTCAAACTCTCCGATCCAGAAGAGAAATACAATTTGGGATCTTGGCACCATGGCCAAAAAATTCAAATTCGCTCAGGAAATAAGGAAATTTCCGAATGTATGAGGGAAAACGGAATCCCTTTTTTCCTAAGAACTTTCATTCCTATACTTTATTTTGAAGGAGAACCCATCCAAATTTTGTTTTCTCTGTTTTCAAAAAGTGAAAAGAATTATCCCAAACGAATCTATTTGGAAAGGTGAACTAGATGCATAAGTATTCCAAAGAAATTCCCTTTCCTGAAACTAAATTTTTTACATCCATCGCGCACTTAAGTGAAAAGGAAGAATTGGATTCTGTACCTTCCATAGCTTTTATGGGAAGATCCAATTCGGGGAAGTCAAGTTTACTCAATGCACTGTCCAACCACAGAGGACTTGCCAAAGTTTCAAAAACCCCTGGGAAAACAAAACTCATCAATATATTTAGAACCAAAGAAGGATTTAACCTTATCGACTTACCAGGGTTTGGTTATTCAAAAGCCTCTCACAAAGAACACAAAGATATGATGAAACTTTTAGAAGGATTTCTAAATAGTTGGCAAAATTTAAAAATTCTATTCATTCTTTGTGATTCACAAAGAGAATTTCCCGAAGAGGAACTTTCCACCATTGAAGTGGCTATGGAAAAAAAAATCAAACCAGTGGTGATTCGTACAAAAATCGACAAACTCAACCAAAGCGAACAACATCGCGTACGTACGGACATGGAAGCTGCCATGAATGAAATTGGAGTACCATTCCGAGTATTTTATCTTTCGGCGACAACGGGAAGAGGTGTGGGAGAGTTACGTGAGTTTATCGTAGAAAATATGATCGATCAAACAAAGGTGTCTAAATAGTTACCGGTGTTTGATCCAGTTTGAAGACTCATCATCCCAAACAAATTGGAAGTCATCATCTTACGAAAATCAGTAAGCAGGGCAAAAGTTTCTTTTAGTTGTTCTTTTACACGGAGTAGTCTTACTTCCTCTTCCAAACGTTTTTTTTCAGATTCAATTTCTTTCAAACGTTCCGCAGAATGAACATCGGTTGCAGATTTTTTAGTTTTCTCTGACTCTAACCTTGTTTCCAATTCTTTGATTTTAGATTCCAAATCTTTTTCATGAGATTTCTGCATGATCTCTTTTGGATTTAATTTGGTTTTCTCTTTCGAATTTGGTTTTTTGTCTTCTTCCTCTTTTAATTGAAAAAGGTCTTTGATGGATTTTCCATCCGAATAAGGAGTAAGAGCAGGATCTTCTTCCGAATTTGATTTTGCACGAGTGACAGCATGAGTCTCTCCGCTCACCGCCACCATACGACCATCTCTTAATTCATAATTGATTTTGACTTGAACTTCTTGGACATCTCTTCCTTCTCGGAAGGCTTGGTTTTTGAATTCAGCGGCATGGCCCAGTTCATGCGAAATGACATGAAGCGCGGATAAAGATTCGGGGGCCGATTCCAATTGTCCATGACCAACATAACTCACCCGGCGATCTTTCAAAAGATCTACATTCATACGATTGAATGAGGACTCGTCTATTCTCATGAAAACCTAACCAACTAATGGGTACTTCGGTTAATTCTTAGAAAATATTAGTAGGAAATTGGATTTTTGGAAAGCGAAAACTCTCCTGAAAAGGTCAGGAGAGTGGTGAAATTGATGCGAATTTGCGGAGTTTACGGGCCAGTGCGAACACAACGGACAAAGTTCCTTTGTGTTTTTACAATTGCCTTCTCTACCCCATAAGACTGTCTGTCGAAAGAAATGGCGTGGGCCGTTTCTCCCGGGATGTCTTCGCTGTTTGACCAAGCTGTCCAATAATCATCTTCTTGGGTGGAAGGAAAAAATTGGAGGGTGGCGGCACGGCCAGGAACCACTAATCTTTGGTATTCAACAACAGTAGGAACTCGCCAAGTGGCCCCTAAGTAGTTACTGTTTTGGCAGGCTCCATAAAGTTCACTGGCCCCCGCAATGGCAATGGACGAAGTCCCTTGTACCACTTGTGGAAAAGCAATGGAATTACAAGCATGTGTTTTGGAATCACAATAGGCAACTTGCACTGCACCTGCACGAGCGACGTCATTAGGATTGAAAATAGAACCTTGTGGGGATCCCAAACAATCGTTAAAACCGGCGCGGTAAACTTGGCCATGCGTACATTTTTGCCATACTAAGTTGGAAACAGGGTCTGAAATAGTTCCATTCCCATTGTCTCTGAGACTTTGGTTGGCAAGGATTCCAGCAAGGAGTTGGTTGGTTTCTTCAGGGCTTAAACCGTAGAAATCTTCTACAGGTTTCATTTCACAATTCATGAAAAAAGATAAGACCAAAAGAGCGAAACAATATTGAATTTTTTTCATAATCTCTGCTCTCCTAAAAAATATGATTAAAGTTAATGAATGTTTGTCTATCTTCATTTGAAATCGCATGATCAAAATAGATAACAGTTGCTTGGTTCCACGGGATACGAAGTCCAATCCCTCTTGAATGTTTGTAGTTTTTAAGATTGGCATCTTCTGTGCGATCCCAAACTCGTCCTACATCATAAAACGGAACCAATTGGAAGTCAAAATGTTGTCCCCAAAACTCAGTCTCTGCAAACTTCCAACGAATTTCGAAGTTAGCAAAAGCCATAGTTTGGCCCACAAAACGATCCTGTTTATAACCACGAATGGTAGTTCGTCCACCTAAACCTGATTGGTTGGTTTCCGTTCCCCACATGTTGCGGTATTCATAAAAAGGTGCATCTCCATTGGTTTGGATCATTGTTCCGCGAGCTGCTAATACAAACTTTTCCAAAATTTCTGGAGGTTTGCTAGTGAACCACTGCACTGGGCTTAGAAAAATACGACCTGATACTAAGTTTTTGTTAAAATCGTAGGTAGATCCAATTGCTTTAGCAGAACGTTCGTGTGTGTATTCTAGGAATACTCCACGGTTAGGGTCTGGTTCAAAATCACGAGTATCGAAGACAATCCCTGCGCGGACAGTATTCGTATAACCACCATTAAGTCCTCTGATCTTTCCATCTTTATCTTCACGTGTTAATTTTGTTTCCCCTTGTGGAGTTCCAAAAGTACGATCAACCCCGAGAAGTCCTAAAACCCCGTCAGCAGGTCCTAATTGTGCATCGTTATACTTTCCATCATAAGTACGGATGATTTGTTTGGAGAGACGAACCCCAGTCACCGTACGAAGTGTTCCACCAAAGAAGGAATACTCCCCAGAAGTACTAAAGTTAGGATTTTCAATGTCATAACGATTGTATCTATGGTCACTGACGATGGGTGCTTCCCCTTGGCCTGCATCCCCAGGGCGGCGGTAGTTCAAATTGTCTTCATAGTCTGCAAAAGGAGCATTTCGTCGGATTTGGCCATTGGGGTTGTTTCGTTCTAAATAAGAAAGTGGTTGGAGGGTATCCGATCCAATTCCAAAAAATAGAGAGTTGGGATTTCGTTCATAAACTAAATCCGCACGGAGCCTCCATTTGGTATCAAAAATGTAAGGTGCATCCACACTCAACTGGTGGTAAGGTGCTCTTTTTGTTGTATTAAAATACTGAGCAAATATCCGAACACGATACGGAGTGTATTCAAACATGGGAGATTTCTTTTCCCCATTGTAAAAATAAAGCACACGTGCCCCATACCCTACGCCCACATTGGGATCGGAGTTGATGAGAGGGAGACCAGTGAAGTATCCTCCCTCTTTTTTATTCTTAAAATCCCGCTCGCTCAGCCTCTTTTTTTCAGAGATCTCGAACGGAAGGTCGGTACGGGGTTGACGTTCCTGACCGAGAACCCCGTGGAAAAACGAAAAAAACAAAAGAAGTATGAAACTTCTCAAAATATGATTGTACATTCTCTACCTATCAGCCAAAGAAACTGCCTTATGCTGGGAAGTTTGAAAAATATGTCAAATAGATTCGGAAATTTATGTTTTTTCCGGTTCGATTCTGTGTAAAATGATGAGCACTTCGTCCTGTTGGACCAGATCCCCTTGTGATTTTCGAATTTCTTCCACGCGGCATGGATAAGGGGCCTTAACAGCGTTCTCCATTTTCATTGCTTCCAAAATGAGTAGGGTCTCTCCCCCTTTATGTTCCCGTCCCACCTCAGTAGAAATTTGCACTACTTTTCCGGGCATAGGGCTTTTGATTTCGGGAGAGGTCTGGCCTCCGCCTTCATACTGACGTTCGGCGAGTTTCGCACTCCAAATTTCGCCCTTCCAATGTAGAAAAATCTCATTTCTTACTTTAAGATATTGTAATACAGATCCATCTTTCATGATGACTGACCGGAGGGAATTTGTATCAGATGGTAAAGTTTCCTCTTTCACCCAATCTTCTAATTGAAAAGAAAAGGAGTCCTTTCCCAATCGAACGCGTGTTTGGGAACCACTCACATAAACAGAAGCGGCGGCGGATTTAGTTTCAAAAAGATAATCCATGTTAGTTTTTCTCCTTAAACCAAGGGTTAGATGGTTCTTTGGAAGAAAAAAATGTTCCAGCTAAGGCAAGTTTTAGTTCTTCTTTTGTATTGTTTGCCAGAAGTGCAGGTTCATGATCTGCAATGTAATGAGTGGAAACTTTTCCATCTGCAAATTCTTTTGCAGAAACAAGTTTTTGTAAAAATTGTAAATTGGTTTTAGGGCCAAACACAATTGTTTCTGACAAACACTCAATGAGGCGGTGGATGGCAGTGATTCGATTTTCCCCCCATACAATCATTTTGGCAATCATGGGATCATAAAACATAGTGATCTCTGAACCGGAAACCACTCCCGAATCAATTCGTAAATAATCTCGATTGGGAAAGGATAAATGGTGAATTTTTCCCGTAGAAGGTAGGAATCCTTCTTTTGGATCTTCCGCATAAATTCGCACTTCTAAGGCATGTCCTTTTTGTGGTGGGGTTTGTAACTCAGGTAATGGTTCTCCCTGACAAACACGAATTTGCCATTCTACTAAATCAAGGCCCGTGGTCATTTCCGTGACAGGATGTTCCACTTGCAAACGAGTGTTCATCTCGAGAAAATAAAACTCACCACTTTCACCTAAGATGAATTCTACGGTTCCAGCCCCTTCATATTGGACAGCTTTTGCAGCCATCACTGCAGCTTGAGACATTTGTGATTTTAGGTCAGAACTGTAAGTGGGTGCCGGAGTTTCTTCGACTACCTTTTGGTGTCTTCTTTGTAAGGAACAATCCCTTTCATGTAAGTGAATGATGTTTCCTTGTGAGTCTCCAAAAATTTGAAACTCGACATGGCGTGGGTTTGTGATATATTTTTCCAAAAGAATACGATCATCACCAAAAGCAGAAAGTGATTCCCGTTTTGCCGAAAGAATTCCTGGTTCTAATTCTTCGGGGGAATTGATCCTACGCATTCCTTTTCCACCGCCGCCGGCACTTGCTTTTGCCATAATGGGATACCCAATTTTTTCCGCTTCTTTTTTGAATACAGACATTTCTTGAGAGGCACCCTCATAACCAGGAACCACTGGCACTCCATTTTTTGCAACTAACAGGCGTGATCCGATTTTATCACCCATTGCTTCAATCGAATGGGGTTTCGGCCCTATGAATCGAATCCCTTGTTTTTCTAATTTTTTTGCAAAGTCAGTGTTTTCCGATAAAAATCCATACCCTGGGTGAACGGCATCTGCTCCCGTTTCTATACATGCCTGGATGACCTTTTCTACATTCAAATAGGAAGAACGAGCATCTGTTCCCCCGAGTGAGAACGCTTCGTCTGCTGACCTGACAAATAAACTTTGGGCATCAGGATCGGAATAAACTGCTACCGTTTTGATTCCCATTTTTTTTGCGGTGCGAATGACACGAACGGCAATTTCACCACGGTTGGCGATGAGTATTTTTTGGATCGGCTTCATGTGAGTAGGATCAAAACTAAAGGGGCTAGAAAATAAATCAACTGAAAGATCGGAAGTCGATTGACCACACTCATCATTCGCAAATTCTTTTTTTATGGCGAAGTTGTTTCCCAATCTTAAATTTTCAGATCGAATCTTTCTAACCTATATAACCTTTGGATTTTTAACCTTATTTTTAAGTCGAGTTTTGTTTCTTTTGGTTTATTCCTATCGTTTGGAAGAATTCCCAGTTTTTATTTTGCTCAGAACATTTTTTTTGGGGTTTCGATTTGATTGGGTTACCGTTTCTATTTTGTTAGTTGGTTTTTATATCCTTTCTCTTTGGAACACCGCATCCAAATTTAGAACCTATCGATATTTTTGGATGATCACTCCTCTCGTTCTTTATCCCTTTTGTTTGGTACATCTTTTTGCGGATTTATTATATTTCGAAAATGCAAACAAACACATTGGTTACGAGGCCATTGTTTTTTTGGGTGATTTGGATGTGTTAGTTTCTTCGGCCTTTAAAGAAGCTCCTTTTAAAATTCTAAGTTTTATCCTGATTATTGTTTTGTATATTTTAGGAGTCCGGTATTGGTTTCGTAAAAAACAAATCACAAACCAAACGAACGAAGAAGAATCCTTTCGGAAAAAAACTCTAAAAACCACAATTTGGATTCTTTTTTTCTTTATAGGACTTCGTGGTGGGCCGCAAGAATCACCCTTAAGAGCGAGTGAAGCCATCATTTCAGATAATGCACTCATCAACCAACTAGCGTTAAATGGAATTTATACAACCATCAATGATTTCAAAAGCCAATCCATTCCTAAACATCTGAAAATGACAGATAAAGATATGTTGGCAGTTGTGAAAGGAGAGATTGGTTACGAAGGAGCGGAGTTTGTCGAGGATCCTGAATTCCCATTAGTAAGAAAAATCAAAGGAATACCTGGAAAAAAACCCATCAATGTGGTTCTTGTCATCCAAGAATCTTGGACAGGAAAGTATGTATGGCCAGTATCCAATGGAATTTGGTTGGGAAAAGAAGTAACACCGTATTACAATTCTTTGGCGAAAAAAGGACATAGTTTTAGAAAATTTTACGCGAATGGAGGAAGGACAAGTAACGCACTCCTTTCTGTTCTTACCAGTGTTCCCGACAGACCAGGTCTTACCGCCATTCGAACACCCCAAATTCTCAGTAACTTTTCTGCGATCGGAAATCTATTTTCTGGATTTGGATACCAAACCAGTTTCATTACAGGAGATGATTTAAAATTTGATAGTTTGGCAACCATCCTTCCTCATTTTGGATTCCAAACTTTGATTGGAAAAGAAGACTTTCGTAAATCAGGAAAATACGCTATCGGTGCTTGGGGTTATGATGATGAACATCTTTACTCTAAGGCAATGGAAGAAATGGATTCTTATCAAAAAGAAAACAAACCTTTTCTTATGACCATCCTCACCATGACCACACATTACCCATACAAAGTACCAAACTCAAAATTTGAAATTTATGACTCTTCTGTAACAGACTTTGATTATCTGAATACCTACCACTATTCCGATTCTGCTTTAGAAGGGTTTATGAAAGAAATCCAAAAAAGAAAATATTTTGAAGATACTTTATTTGTATTTGTTGGAGATCATACCCACCACAGATATCTTTCCTATTACGAAGACAGGATGGTACCGTTTTTGTTGTATTCTCCTAAATACATTAAACCCAAGTTAGATGAAAAAATTGGTTCTCAACTGGATGTTCTTCCGACGATTTTGGGAGTGGTAGGAAAAGAAACTTACTTTTCAGGATTTGGAAAAGACTTACGGGCTAAATTTGTTACTTCTGGTAGCACTTATTTTGCTTATGGAAGTGCCTGTGGTTGGATTGATGAAGAAAAAATTCTCTACCAAAGTGTGGATGGGGACACTCAATTTATTTTCCAAATGAAACCGCCGTATGGTGAAGATCCGCTTTGTTTAGCGGATCCAAAACAATGTTTCCAACAAACTTTAAAGGCAAGGGCATTCTTTAATTTGTCTTTGGAACTAATGAATCGAAATTCGGTTTTCCCTTTAGAAGGTTCCTTACGGTACACCCGGAAATGAATCCACATACTTGACTTTGATGTCAGGAAAACTAGTGACAATCTGAACTTTAAAATCGGGAAAGGAGGTAACTTCTTGCCACTTTCCACAGTCAGAAGGAAAACTATTTACCTTTTGCACTTTTAAGTCGGGAAAACTATCGACAATTTGAACTTTGAAATCAGGGAAACTTGTAACAAACTGAACCTTACCCGATAATTTTTTTCCTTTGAAAGTACAGTCAGATCCAACTTCTCCTGCAACTAGAGTGGAGGTGAACAGAATTCCCAAACAAAAACTTAGCAACTTCTTCATACATTCTCCTATTTTTAAGAAATAAATTCTAGATTTATTTTAGAACCTGTCAATCCTTTTGTCCATGAATTCGGAATCAGCAATTCTCTTCACCCAATGCCTTCAAAATGATTTTACTGCTCTTTTAGATAAGTATGATCCACTCCCCAATTCACTTCACATTGGGTACCAAGAAGCAAACCGGTTACTCGGAGAAATGATGGAAGAAGGGCCGGTGTTTTCATTACTTGATTGGGCTTATGAAACTGACCCTGAAAAATTAAAGTTAGTTCATATCCGAGACTGGCACGATCCCAATGCAAAGGCACAAGAAGACCACCTAACACAGTTTGGAAACCACTGTTTAAAAGACACACCAGGGGCTGAATTTGTTTTTCAAAAATGGATTGAAGAAGAACCAAAACGCGGTGTGATTGTGAACGCATCTGGACTCAATGACTTTGTAGACACAGACCTAGAATCGATACTCGAACCATACAAAGGAAAAAAGATAAAAGTAGGAATCACTGGCGTTTGGACTGAAGCAAAAGTAACCTTCCTTGCTTATGATTTAAAAACAAGATATCCAGAATTTGAAATTGGAGTTTGTTCAGCTCTTACTGCCAGTTCATCCCTGTCTATGCATTTCATTGCTCTTGACCAATTGAAACAAATTTTAGGCATTCAGGTGTTTTCATCGATAGGAGCGTTTACAGAATTTTTAACAGGAAGCCAACCCAATTTAGAAAAAAAGATTTCAACAAATTCACGAATTTCTACAGACAAACTCAAGTTAGATCCTAAATACCCAATCTCCAAAACCGACAATCAAATTTTACTCTATCTTTTTCGTGATTGTAAAGAAGTAGAATTCAAAACCTTAGATGGCGGATTTTCAGGCAACGTAGTTTTAAAATCCAAATCAACCGATCATTTGGGTCATTTACAAGTTCCTTGTGTTGTGAAAATTGGTGAAAGGGACTTAATCGCCAAAGAAAGAACTGCTTTCGAAAGAATCCAAGAAGTTCTTGGAAATAACGCCCCTTCTATTGTCGATTTTTGCGAATTAGAAAACAGAGGAGCCATTAAATATCGTTATGCGGCGATGTTGGATGGAAATGTAAGAACTTTCCAAAAGGTATACGGTTCTATGCCCGATGGAACGGGCCTTGATCGAATCATCGACACTGTGTTTGGAGAACAACTGGGTCGTTTGTTTGAAGCAGCTTCCACGGAAAAACTGAACCTTTTAGAATACTACGACTTCCAACCGAAATATGCAAAATCGGTTCGATCCAGAGTAGAATCCCTACTCGGAGGGCCACAAACCAACCCTGAAATTGAAATTGTTCCTGGGCATTCGGTTCCCAACCCTTGTATTTTTTATGAAAAAGATTTATTAGAACTTAAAGAATACAATGCCATTACACATAATACTTCTTATGTGCACGGAGATTTAAATGGTGCCAATATCATCATAGATGGGCAAGAAAATGTTTGGATGATTGATTTTTTCCACACCCATAGAGGTCATATCATTCGAGATTTATTAAAACTAGAAAACGATATCCTATTTATTTTTTGCAAAATTGAATCAGAACTTGAGTGGAAGGAAGGAATCGAACTTACAAACTACTTACATGGCTTGGAAGATTTAGGAATCGAACTTAGCTTCGAACCTCCGGATTTCATTAAAAATGAAAAATTAAAAAAAGCTTATCGTGTAATTGCAAAACTACGATCTTATTACCCTCGTTTGGTGAAACTAGACAGAGATCCCTATCAAATGTTTGTGGGTGCTTTGCGATATGCGATGCACACTCTATCCTTTGACGAAAGTAACGAATGGCAAAGGAAATGGGCCCTCTATGTCGGTTCCAAACTCATCATTAAAATCAAAGACTTTATCCAACGTTCCAAAGTATTACGAATTGATTATTTAAAACCTATCTCGAGTGCAGGATCTGAAAACATCACTCGGATTGGGCTCACCATCCTTCCTGGTAGAAAAGATAGGGCCCGCGTGTTAGCTGACGATTTAAACACCATACAAAAAGAAGGAATCACTCATGTCCTCAGTCTTATCACAGAACAAGAATACTCTCAGTATGGAGTGACCGATCTAAAATCAGAATTACAACTAAATGGTATTGAACAAAAACAAGTTCCCATTTTAGACCAACGTGTTCCGAGCCTCACTCAGATGAAAGAAACTTTAGAATGGATGGACAAAGCTCTAGTGAACCAACATCGGGTTCTGATTCATTGTGTAGGAGGACTTGGAAGGTCCGGAACCGTTGCCGCAGCCTATTTGATTTGGAAACATGGATTGGATTCGGAGTCCGCCATCCAAAAAGTCAGAGAATCGAGAAGTGAACGAGCAGTGGAATCACTTGAACAAATTCGATTCTTAGAACAATGGGAAAAGGAAATTTAACAGAAAATCTAAACGGTAGAAACCTTGTTTCTTTCAGCTTCTGTTAGCGCATCTAACTCTTGTTTTTTGGATTGCATTAAGTTTTGAAGATACGTTTGAAATTCTTCCCAAGAAGAAAAATCAGTAGGATCGTGAGAACCTAAACCCAAATAACCTACTACATTGCCTTTTTGGTATTCTTGATAAGTTGTAAGTCCCGACTTCAAAGCAACAAAAACAGGAATTTTTTGATCAAAAGCAATTTTCACCATACCTTTTTTGAGAGGAATGATTTCTTCTGAATAAGTATTTTTTCCTTCTGGATACACGATGTACGATGTGGTTTTCAAACCTTCAATTAGGTTTTTTACAGAAACGGCAACAGACATGGCTTTTGAATTATCAAACACTTGAGAACCCATAGCCACCATCCACCAATAGGCAAACCATGCTTTTTTGATGACCTGATTTGCTAAAAATGGTTTACGAATCACATAACAATCATAAGGAAAATCCATCTCGTTGACATGGTTTAAAAATATCATATGTCCTTTTTCAGGAACATTAATTTCATTAAATGTGATGAGTTTAGTTTTGGTAATTTTTAGGACATCTTCTGCCCAAATTTTTGTTCCTTCTAAAAACTCGCGGATCCGAGCTTCTTTGTTACCAGTGAGTGAACGATAAATCCCTCTGATCAGATAGGGGCTTGCTTTTCCAAAAACAAGGAGGGTGATTCTTAAGTAAACCTTCATCACCAAACGCCCGTAGTGGACGCTGAGTCCGTGTAAATTTTTCTTAATGAGATCGTCAACGACCGGTATTTTCGCCATAGCAACAATTAGACAAAACGGGTCATTCTGTGGAAATAAAAAAGCCCAAGAAAAATCTTGGGCCCATCATTTGGAAACGGTGTTAACTAACGTTTCTTATTGTTGCGGAGTGGATGTGGATCCAGCGGCAGGTTTTACTGGGACATTCAAAGCTTTTTTACGTTCTTGGTCGTATTTCATGAATACCATATTGTTGGAATCCAAATCATACACTCGACCTCTTACGTCAGCATGATCCACACGATAGTCTTCTGGAACTCGAACATCAAACATAGCTTGCATACGGTTGTCATATTTGATGTAAGGGTTTTTAGTAAAATCGTAAGTCACTCCATCTACCTTCACAGGTTGTCCTTCCACTGGCGCACCATTTTCATCTTTCAATGTTTCTGATTTTGCTTGGGAATTGTTCAGGTAGTAGTTATCATAAGGATACTTCAACTTATAGATGTTAATTGCATTTGCTTTGGAATCACGAGCTAAGTTGATCGCACCAAAATATAGATCAATACGATATTTTCTATGACTTGGTTGGAGTTTTTGGTGTTTTTCCAAATTCTTTTCTACTTTCAAAGCATTGGCTCTTGCTTCTTTCGCAAGACCTAAATGTCTGTATCCCAACTCCAAATTTTTCTCAATGTCATATTTATTATAACTATAGTGAGCTTCTTTTGGATCATACATACGACGTGAGAATGGCGCTTCTCTTGGAATGTCCATCACATCCTGGCGGAAATAAGAACCTTTTCCATATTCAATGGAGATATCAAGAAGGGCCTTATCCATATGATTGTTTGGATTTTTTCTTTCCATGGCCGTTTTCATCATCTCTTCTGCACGTAAAATGTAGAGTTGAGAAAGTTCTTCTGTCATCTTTTCGATTCCCAATTGGCATTCGAGAAATCGTTGGTATGCGGAAGAATAATTACCTTCGAAGTGGTATTGTAAACCTTCTTGGTAAATTCGTTTGGCTTCGTTGTATTTTTTCATACGAAAGCCTTCTTTCCCTTCCGGTGCATTTATTTCCGTTGGTTTTCCTTCCGGATCTTCACCACGGAAATTTTTAACGACTGGTTCTAACTCACGTAAGTATGTCAAAAGCTCAATTCGTTTGTGGTAGGATTTACTAGAGACCGATTCTGCAAACATAGGTGCCTGCACAACGAGACTCGTCATGAGAATAAGAAGGGATTGTTTCATTGCTCTGCCATTCATTCCGTTTCCGTACTTTCCTTCCTTCGAAGAATCTTACAAGTAATTTCGGGGGGTTCCCTGTGAGTATTATCGGAGATTTCTGATATTGGATTGACAGATTGTATTTTAAAATTGAGCCTTTTCCTAGATTTTTCCTATGTCCCAAGCCGCTGCCCAGTCCAAAAAAGTATCTTTTCGCGCCAAAGAGTCCACAGCCTGCCCGATTTGTGATGAAAATCACCAAAAAGAACAAATGTTCCAAGGTGGTGGCCGACTCATCGCTGGGAAGTTGGCTCAAGATTTACGACGTTTGTATGAAAAAAACAGAAAATTTGGACGTGTTAGCCCACTTGATTATGTCATGTCTGTTTGCCCTCGTTGCCTTTATTCCTCCTTTCCGAAAGATTGGAATTCACTCAATCCGGCAGACAACGAAGCCATTCGAATGGCTACCGATAGCCGCAGAAGTTATATTGAAAAAATTCTTGGGCCACTTGATTTTACTGGAGACCGCCAAATTGCGTTAGGTGCTGCTTCTTATTTGCTCGGGATGGACTGTTACCAACTTCGTGGTGCGAGTGTTGCCCCTACTCCTAAAAAAGCTGTTTGTGCCATCCGTGCTGCTTGGTATTTTTCTGACCTTCATGATGAATTCCCACATATTGGTTATGATAAAATCAGAGATTTACTCTATCAAAAAGCAGCAGTCATCTACGGTTATACATTAGAACTCATGCAAAATGGAAACGAACCTGTGGACCAAGCGGCAGGAATGCTCGGCCCCGACACCGACAACAACTGGGGATTTGATGGTGTTATCTATTTGAATGCTTTCCTTACAAAAAAATTCAAAGACCAAATGGCCCCCAAACCAGAAGATCAAGTTTTACTTTTGTCTCGTGCCAAACGAACACTCGCAAGGTTATATGGTTCCGGAAAGGCCTCCAAAGGAAAACCAGGACCAATTGTAGAAATGACACGTGAGTTGTATGATGAGTACAATGCCATTTTAGAAGCGATGGGCGGCGAGAAGTAAGGGTTTGCCCAACTACGCTCTTCTCGTCGAATACGACGGCACTCATTTTTACGGATGGCAAAAACAAAAAAACCTACCGACAGTCCAATCGGCGATTGAATCGGCTCTAAGTATTATTTTAAACAAAAACCCCGCATCACGTCTGTCAGTTGCAGGAAGAACAGATACCGGTGTCCATGGTTTGGGCATGGTGTGTAATTTCAAAACAGAATTCCCCATTCCCAACTTCCACAAACTTCTTGTTTCCATCAATGCACTCACACCAAGAGGTGTGTCAGTCAAAAATGTAGTTGAGGTTCCTGCAGAGTTTCATTCACGATTTAGTTGTACTGGCAGAGAGTATATTTATAAAATTTATTATAATAAATATGAAAGTAGTTTTACCGAAGGGCGTGCTTTCTGGGTCAAACATCATGTAGATTGGGATTTTGTAGAGATGCAACTGCAAGGCCTAATTGGAGAAAAGGATTTTCGTTCCCTAACCAAAGCAAAATCAATGGCTGGCAAACGAGCAGTTCGCGAAATCTTTGACATCCGTTTGGAACGATTGACACCAGATTGGATCCAGATCCGAATTCGCGCCAATGGATTTATGCACAATATGGTTCGTATTACTGTAGGAACTTTACTGGACATCGGGAAGGGACGTTGGAATTCTAGATCCATCGGCTCCATTTTGGAAGAGAAGAACCGTTCGACAGCTGGGATGACCCTCCCGCCGGATGGACTCTATTTTGTCCGCGCATATTACGAAGATTATCCGGAAATTCATGAATTGTATAAAATCACTCTTCCTTAGCCTAATTCTCGCTCTCACTCTATTTTCCGGACTTCTTTCTGCACAAACCCTAGAAGAATACAACAAACGAAGGTATGAAATTGGGGGATGGGTCGGAGCGGCAAACCCGATGCCTGGAACTCCTACGGTTCGAATTCTGGACACAACCCTTGGTGGGGGATTTTATGCACGGATGCCTTGGCCTTGGATATTTTATACCGAAGTCGGTGGTTCCTATGCTGTATTTTTATCCAGGTCAGAGAGAGCACTCACGGCCATGCCTCTTTATGCTGCCTTAGCTTACAAAATTCCGGTGGAACTTCCCATCCAATTCTTTCTAAAAGGGGGCGGAGGATATTCTTATGTAGTTGCTCGTCCGGCCGATACGGCTCGGTGGAACCCGACCGCCTTTGGTGGGTTAGAAGCAAGTTTTATTGCTGGTCGCAGGATTCGAATCGGGGTACGATTGGATTATTACAAGATCTTTGAAACTCATATGGATGTTCCGAATCAATATAGATACCCACTGGCAAGTCCGTACGATGATCCCAGGTTACAAAACCCAGCCAATTATACTTTGCAGAACGTAGATTTTTTCTATTTCGGTCTAACTGTTGGAGTGTTGTTTTGATATGAAGTCCCTCTTATTTTCTGTTATTATTTTTATAAATCTAACCTTCTTTATTGATTGCAAAACCAAACTCGATTTAGGTGACGAATCAAAACTTCCTGTTATCTCTACTCTCTTCAACAATCGTATGTTGTTACTTCTAAAGGGGACTTACGCCACTGACAATCCATTGGATTGGAGCGAACTTGGTAATGGAACTGGAGATTTGTATGTAGATGCACAAGGGGAAGGTGTTGATCCAACTATGACTTTGGTCAACCAACCTAAAGTGGGTAACATGCCTATCTTCTTAGATATTGGAGAAGTAAGGATTTCGAGTAAATTTGAAAAGGGTTATAATGAACTCACTCAAATTCGCGATACCGTGGATTCCAATAAATTTTGGGATTACATTGCACCAAACAGACAAGTGTTTTGTACAGTTACATATTCTTTTGATAACAATACTTGCACAGAAAGTAATGGAGTGATGAAGGCTTATGATTTTTTCAATGGAATCGGAGCCCAATTTCCTTCGAATGACCCTTCCTCAGAAACAGTTAGTTGGACTTTTTCCACAGGGCAACCTTGGATGGGCCGCGAGTATTATTATGCTGGAATTTACTTTCGTTCTCTAGTCACAGGGTATGCATTGGATGCAGGGGTTCCTGTTTCTGGTCGATTTGATAACAGACCCATCATCAATGCTCTCAATATTGTTCCGCGTAACAACTATGCTGCGGGGACTACTTCCTCACAAAAAAGTAGTATTGTCCCAAAAATGTTTCCTGCCTTATATTCCCAACTTCCCACACAAGCCATCCGGTCTGATATGATGATTCGGGATGGTTTTGATCCTTATATTTTAGAAGTAAGGATCAATCTAAAAGAAAATCTAATGTTACATTCTTACCTAACCAGCCGAGGAACCACTGTTACCTATGTAGGAGTGAGTGATATCTTCTTTGACCACAAAGGGGAAGGTGATGCGGGTGGAAATATATTGACTAGGGCTCGTGTCATCTATCCAGAAACGGCTTCAAGCCTCACAATCTCCGGTGGTGGGAATTCATTTTTACATTATTATGGCATTTTTCGATTCCATGAAAATGAATTTATCAACGTTTTGCCTCTTGCTGCGACACCAGCAAAACAAGGTGCCAAAATCAAATACCTGAATCCTGGTACCTATAGAGCAGTTTGTTTGGGAGACCTAACAAAACAGGACGGTTACCCCGACACTGTAGTACGAGAGACTACATTTACGATCCCTGAATATCCTTTCCGTGAAACATATAACATTGATTTGACATGCCCTTAGTAAAAAAATAGTTTACGCTTTCAATTTTACTTTTTTTCTAGCACCGTTTTTTGTGAACTTGGTAAAAGTACCAATCATATGAAAACGATCCTGCTAAAACTAAGCTCCCTATTCTCCAAAGATTCCCATTTACATGGGGAATTGCAGTTTCCAATTCGCTATAAACTCCTCCTCATTACCTCGATCGTTTTACTTGTTTCTATGTCGGGGATCATCTTCCTAGCTTCTTATTTTTTTAGAAAAGATAGTGAGGTTCGAGTTAAAGAAAACAACATTAAGATCAATGAAATCCTTTCTTTAAAGGTGAAATCGGATTTACATTCGATGAAACAAGATGTTCATATCACAGCATCAGCCATTTTAAGAAGTCCAGGTTCTGCCAATGCAATCGCAGGAGAATTATTTGAGGAAGACCAAAACTTTCTTTTGATTGGAGCCTATGATGTCAGTTTGAATCCAAAATTCGAATCATTTAATGATGAATTTTTACAAAAATACGATTATCAAAAATCGGAAGTTAGAACATTACTTCGAAACATCCAACCAAAGTTAAAAAAATCTTTTAGTGGTACAACTGTTATATGGAATGCAAGTCCATATTTCCGCCACCCTATACTTTGTCTCAGTTTTCCACTTTCTGAATCTAAAGACACACATACAATCCTTGTTACTTTAATTAAACTCGATAGTTTGCTCGATGCCTTTCAAACCTCAGGACCCGTTGAAACCTTTCTTGTCAGTGAAGATGGAAGTGTACTCGCACATCCCGATGCCAAAGTTGTTTTGTCTGGAATCAATCTAAACGACTTACCCATCGTAGAACGAATGAAAAAATCCACAGTTGACAACGGCCAGTTTCGTTATGAATCCAAGGAGGGAGTCTCCTATCTTGGATCATTCAAAAAACTGGGACTCGGTGGTGTGGGTGTGATTTCCCAAGT
This sequence comes from Leptospira kanakyensis, assembly GCF_004769235.1. Classification (NCBI taxonomy): domain Bacteria; kingdom Pseudomonadati; phylum Spirochaetota; class Leptospiria; order Leptospirales; family Leptospiraceae; genus Leptospira; species Leptospira kanakyensis. The sequence continues at coordinate 638,152 of NZ_RQFG01000005.1, forward strand.
TAGGGAAGCAAAAATTTTCGAAGAAGTAAATAACATCCAAAAACGAAACGTTTATATACTCATTGTATCACTTGCACTTTCCTTTATTGTTGTTTATATTTTTGCTAAATCGTTATCCACACCCATTTTGAAATTAGTGGATGCTTCTGAAGAAATCAGACGTGGGAATTACCATATCGAACTTCATGCCACAACACATGATGAAATTGGAACCTTAACCAAATCGTTCGTAAGTATGGGACGAGGTTTAGAAGAAAGGGAAAAATTAAAAGATTCTTTTGGAAGGTTCGTCAACCAAGATATTGCAGAACTTGCAGCCAAGGGAAAACTATCCATCGGTGGACAAAGAAAATATTGTACCATCTTTTTCTCGGATATCAGAAGTTTTACGGCCATTTCAGAAAAACTCCAACCGGAAGAAGTTGTTGAATTTTTAAACCAATACATGACCGAGATGGTGAAATGTGTACAAGACACCGGTGGAACCGTAGATAAATTTATTGGTGATGCCATTATGGCAACCTGGGGAGCCTTGCGCGATTCCAAACAACATGCAAAGTCGTCTGTGGAAGCAGCACTTCGTATGCGAGACAAACTCATAGAATTCAACAAAGGTAGAGGAACGGTCAAAAAACCAATCATCCAGATTGGATGTGGAATTAACACTGGCTATGTGATTGCAGGACAAATTGGAAGTTCCGATAAAATGGAATACACTGTCATCGGTGATTCTGTAAACCTTGCATCCCGTGTGGAATCACTCAATAAAGAAACCCATACAGATATCCTCATCTCAGAATCCACCTACCAAGAAATTAAATCCGATTATCACGTGATCAGTATGGGAGAAATTGAACTCAAAGGAAAATCCAAAGCTCAAAAAGTTTATGCAGTTCTCGGAAGAAAATCAGACCCCGATTCTCCAAAAAGTTTGAGCGAACTGCAAAAGTTAGTTGGAATCACTGTTGTGAAAAAGGGGAAAAAATGAATTTAGACAAACGAGACCGTCTCGTCTTATTTACCCTACTCGGTGTTGCTATTTTATTTTCCATTTTGTTTTATTTGGATTTGAATCGTAAAATTGGAATTGGAGACCGCGAAGTTGTCGGAACCATTTTTTTTAAAAACAATATTGTCCAAAGAAAATTTGAAGATGAGGTGATTTGGGAAAAACTAGAGAACAATAGCCCACTCACAAACAAAGATACAATTCGTTCGGAAGCATTTTCTGATGCACTCATTCGCCTGAAAGATGGAACAGAAATCAATATTGATGAAAACTCAATGTTTAACTTAGACTTAACGGGAGAAGAACCAAATCTTGAATTTACCCAAGGTTCTTTGGAAGTTAAAAAGGATGATTCCAAACCCAACCAACTCAAAATCACAAGTTCTGGAAGTGAAATCAACGTAGACTCTGGAAACGTTAAAATAGAAAAATCCAAAGAAAGAGAACTTAGTTTATTTGTAGAAAAAGGAAAAACCACAGTCAAACACCAAGACGGAAAGTCTGTGGCCGTGGAAGAAGGGAAAAAAGCGGAATTCAAAAAAACAGGAATTGAAATCAAAAAAATTCCCGTGGTTCTTTTGGCTCCTACTTCGCAAAAATTATTTTTTACAGATCCGGACGATGTATCTGTAAATTTCAAATGGAAACAAGAACCTGGATACGGAGATCCTAATATAGAAATTTCCAGATCACCTAACTTTCAAATGACGTTTATTAATGAAAAAGTGGAGGGAACTGGAAGTTCTTTTCGATTGAAAGAAGGAACTTTTTATTGGAGAATCAAAGTTAAAAACAAACAAGGAACCGATTTTGAGTTTAGCGAAACAAATAAGTTCTTTGTTACAAAACTTGAATCCTTCCAAGGAGAATCTCCTGAACCAGGAACTGTTTTTCCTTTTGTCCAAACCTTTCCACTAGTCACTCTCACTTGGACAAAACTCACAACTGCGAATTCTTATCAGCTAGTTTTATCTAATTCGCCTAAACTCACAAATCCAATCAAACAATTGGAAACATCTGCCAATCAAATTTCTTATGATGATTTAAAGGAAGGAACGTATTATTGGAAGGTGGTTGCCAAATCTTCTTTTCCCGACACCAAAGATCGGGAGAGCCAAGTTCTATCCTTTACCATCAAAAAACAAAACACAATCCCAACACCGAAATGGTTACGACCCGCCAATGGATCCGAAATTTCTTCTGATGAAATCAAACAAAACCAAGCCATTTTGATTTGGGATGGAAATGCAGAATTAAAATCCTACCAACTAAAAATTGCCAATGATCCCAAAATGAAAAATATTGTTTTCTCTGAAGAAACAGTTTCTAACTTTCTTGTACCTAACTGGAATCAGATAGGAAAAGGTAATTTTTATGTTACTCTCATTGGTAAATCAAAAGAAGGGAAAGAAACAGAAACTTCTTCGATTCTAAGTTTTACAGTGGTAGACAAAAAGAAAAAACCGGAACCGGAAGAAGAACCAACAGAAAACAAACAGGAACCAAAACTGGAAATGATGTCCCCGAATGGAACCATTGTCCAGATGAAGGGTAAATCAAGTTTGGACTTTCAATGGAAGGTCACAGGTACCACACCAGATCGATATGATTTAGTTTTATACCAACATACAGCTGATAAAAAAACTGCGATTTATAAAATCACAACAAAAGAATCCAAACACAACTTAAAAGATTTGGGAATTTTGGATGAGGGAGCTTTCTCTTGGGATCTCAGTGTGTATAAGGATTCCAACTTACTACTTTCGAGAAAGGGAAGTTTTATATTAGCATTAGATCAATTTAAATCCTTAAAACCAACTGATATCGAATTCATTTCACCAAAACGGTTATATAAAGAGAAACGATGAAACTTAAAACAAAAAGATTTTTATTAGCATTCTGTTTTATTTCTTTCTCGATTGGGGCACAAGATGGAACCAAACTCATTGCTTGGAAACCAATTGCCGATGCCAGTGGGTATCAAATCCAAATCAAAGAAAAATCGGGAAAAATCGTTATCGATAAAAAAATTGATACACCTTATCATTCCATCGAAGACCTTCCTTCTGGAGTTTATTTAGTAAGGACAGCACCCTTAAACTTATTTAAAAAACCCGCAGTTTGGTCTATTTGGAAAGATTTAGAAGTCATCATCTCTGAACCACCACTAGTAGTGACCGAGGAAGAAAAACCCATCATTCTTCCTAAATCAGAAACTAAGTCAGAAAAAACCATTTCGAATCTAACCATTGAAGGGGAACATTTTTTAGAAGCTACAAAAGTGGATCTAACTAAAAAAAATGAATCACTTCCTATTTTGAGTAAAGAAGTAAAATCATCAGAACGGATTGATTTAAAAGTAGATACAACGGAAGCAAAAACTGGGCCCTATGACTTAACTGTCACCAATCCTTACCAAAAACCGAAAGTGGTTTCTAACTTCCTTCAGGTAGAAGAACCAAAACATACAACTACTACAGATTCGAAACAAGAGACTTCTGTTTCTCAAAAATCGAATCCAAAAGAAAATCCAGAGACAAAAAAACCAAAAGTAAACGTTCCCAAAGGCAAAGGTTTTCACGATTATACTTACGAAGAGATGTTAGCATTTTTAGAATCAGATGTAGCGGTAAATTGTAAACATACAAAAGTTCCAGCATTAACTCTTAGCGAATGCCACAAAACATACGTTATCTTAAATTTTTCAGGTGAGGACAATCACTCAGTATTTGAGTTCTATAAATTGATCAGCGAGAATCAATCTGACAGAATCAGTGCTTACCAATTTTTTAGTACCAATTGTTCCCCTAAATTTCGACCCGCTTTGGAAAGAATGGATCTTCAATCGAAAAATCGAAGTAATCTCGACCCTGATGAACGGCAATCACTACTCCAAGAATTGACTAAATTTCGAAATTGTTCGAGGTAATTTCTTTTTCTTTTGCTTGTAATGAATTCCTTTTTTTAGTCCTATTAAGAGAATGAGATACTCTTTGATAGCCTCGGTTGGAATTGTACTTGCGACCGTACATACCCTCCATTCCGAACCATCCGTTCTGAGCCAAAATGTGAAAGAAGTCACAACTAGAATCCAAGATTTGGCTCTTTATCCTACTCTTTCTAAAAAAAGACTTTATGGAGCCGTTTCTAAAGGTGGTGCCATTCGATTTGATTTAAAAGCAGGAGAGGCTTCTCCTCAATCTATTGGGATTGGCGTAGCAACCGATGGAAAATTAAAAGAATGGGTTCTTACCGTGTATTCTGGTAACGGACAAAATGAAAATCCGACCATCCTAAGAAAGGAAAAAATCGAAGGCGAAGTACAATGGGTCTTTGAATTGTTAGCTCCACCAGAAGAAATTACAGTAGAAATTCAAAACTTACATTCCGACACACCGGTTTCTGTCGTAGAGATTGTTCATGGTTATTATTATGGATACTCAGTGGATAAGGAAAATAATAACAAACCCCAACCACAAAATCCTACCAAACCGAACCCAGCTGATCCGGAAAAACTTTCTCCGAATGATTTACAAAACCGAACTGAGTTTTACCGAGCGCCTTTTACAAAAGACTGAATTAAGTTTTTAAAAATAAAGTCAGTATACTCATCGTAACAAGTCGGTGACATATGGCCTGCATCACTGAAATTGTTGCAGGTATAGTTCGGGTCATCATTCATATTCCAAAACGGCACCCCATTTTTTTTATGGTATTCAATCATTCTTGGATACCAATCATGATACACCGTATCTTCCTTTCCATTCCCTACAGAAACTTTAAAATTCCGGATGTGATCCATATAAGGCAAAGAAAGCCTTACCCAAATCACAGCGGATGGCACACCAAGTTCTTTTGCCAAATCCAAAGACTGGTCTGTAAAACTAAGTACCTGATCTGAAAAATGAAAGGGAACTAAATAAGAATGAAAGTCTCCGAAGGCAGATTTTTTTAACAATTCCTGCGGAAGGACAGACTTATGTGTGCCGGGAGTCATCGCAGAACCCTTTCCTCTATTTAAGTTTTCCATCAAGTTATTACGAAGTTCCCGATAAGGGATGAGAAAGGATTCTTTGTTTTTGGCTCTGGTAAGAATGACTTCTAATTTGGGACGATACTGATAAGCACGAAACATCCGCTTGGCGATTAACGTAGAAATATCGTCAGTGGAAAATAAGGAAAAATGTTTTAAAACAAAAGATACATTTAGGCCATTTGTGAGTGTTTCATCCACTTTTAATGTTGCCGCAGAATTGTACATTTCCACAGAATGATCAAACAAAAAGAACTCAGGTTTCACCTGATCTTTATGAAACTTTTCCATCCATTGTAATACATAATCAGGTTTCCCTCCAGGAACGGAGAAATTAAACATCACCCAACCAGGATACTTTTTGTGAATGTATTCATTATCAAATAATAAAGCTCTTGAGTTTCCAAAATAAACCAAAACCTTATCTCGGTCTTTGTTGGATAGATAAACTTTTAAGTCTTCATATAATTGATCTTTCTGAATGTAATTAATATCAGAAAGAGATTTTGAAAAATAAGTATGTACGTTTTCAAGAAGTAATAATTTATCTAGACAAAAGGTTAGAAATACAACCAAAAACGGGACAAGTAAATATCTGTTACGAATTAAATCCACAATGTCTCCTAAAACTTATAATAGATAAATTCCCCACCATCTTGCGATAAAGTGGCGAGAAGAAAAATAGTAACAACACCAAGTATGGGCACAAGCCATACATCATGTTTACGGATACGTTCCCAAAACTCAGGCACATATTGGATATGATGAAAAAACAAAAGCGCAATCGAAGTATAAAAAATTCGTTCCAAATTTTCGATATGTTGGAAGCGAAAAGAAGATCCATTCCCAAATAAAGAAGTAGCTGGCACCAACCACTGATTGGAATCACCCATAAACATAATTTCCAAACTGTTAGTAAAATGAGTAAAAATTCCATGAAAATGATCGATCATGTTGGTAGCATTATTCGAACGAAACATAAGTCCCGAAATGGAAAATAAAACAAATACAATGAGAGCCTTACATACGATTAAAAACTTATTTTTTTCTGGAGTTAACTTCCAACCAAGTTTGTCTTCGAAATAACGTTCCGCAGCAAGAAGCACACCCCAATAAAATCCCCAACAGATAAATGTATAATCAGCACCGTGCCAAAAACCACCGAGTGTCATAATGATGATGAGGTTTAGGTAAGTGCGACCTTCGCCCTTACGAGATCCACCGAGTGGGAAATAAATATAATCCCTTAACCAAAAAGATAAAGTGATGTGCCAACGTTTCCATAGTTCCCTTCCCGATGTAGAGAAAAAGGGAGCTTTGAAGTTTTCAGGTGTTTCAAATCCTAAAAACAATGCGATAGAACGTGCCATGTCGGTGAGGCCAGAAAAATCACTATATACTTGGATCGCATAACAAATCCCAGCGATGAATAAAGAAAAGGAATCGTATTCAGCAGGAGAACCAAACACCGGCGAGATGGTGAGTGACATAGGATCTGCCACTAGAACCTTTTTCACAAGGCCCGACATGAGTAAATAAGATGCACGATACATCTTTTCCTTGTTGGGAACTAGTTTGTCTAAGTTTGGAAAAAAATCAGACATCCTCATGATGGGACCTGCAATGAGCACCGGGAAAAAAGCAACAAAGAGAAAATAATCTTCTACCTTAACCAATGGTTTGAAGGAATCGCGGTAGGTATCTATAGCAGCAGCAATGACTTGGAAGGTATAAAAACTAATTGCGAGTGGTAAAGCAATATGGATGAGATCGGGAACTTGTTTGAAGAACGGATAGTTTGTTAGATCAGCAAGAACCTTACTAAAAAAATAAATATATTTAAAAAAACCTAAATTGATGAGGTTGAGTGATACGGTAAGACCAATCCAAAACTTTGTAGGAGTGGATTTGATTTTGCGATAAAGAAGATAATTGATGCCAATGACGATGAGGAAATGAACGGTCAGTGCAGGCGAAAAATAAGCATAAAAACTGATCCCTGCTATGAGTAGGAAGTATTTTCGAATCTCTTTGGGAATGGCCCAATAGAGCAAATACACAATGGAAAAAAAGATTAAAAATGGGATTGAGTTGAACAACATATCAAGGAAGGAATTGTCTCTCCCAGTAATCGGTTTCCGAACTTGGTGTCAATCCTTCTTTCAGGTGTTTAAATTCCGTTTCATCCTCTTCTGTTTCCCGTTTGACCCATTCGGCATAAAACTCTTCGGAGGTCATTCGTTTGGCCCGAAGCCTTCTTGCAAAACTGATGATCTCTTTATCGGTTGTGATCACCAAACACTGCGAAGGTACCGGACATAAGTTCAGATATCCAATGATGAGTTCATCCGCTTTTTTTTCATGGCTGTAATGGATAGAAAATTTCCCCCAATCTTCCGAATAACAATCAGAGGTAAGATCCTTTTTGCCGTCAAAAAACACCAAAATTTTGGAATGTTGGTCCTTAATATAGAATCGATCTAGATGAACCAGTAACCCATCCCGGGCATCTTGTAGGCGGTATTCACCCAAACAAAAAGCCAAATCGGGAAATTTATACATTAGATTCATCCCGTCGATCAGGATTCTCTCAATTACGGGCACAACTCTATTGAAACCACTTGCCAGATTCGATTAAACCAAAAAAACGTAAACATGGGGAAAAAAATAATCATCGTCGGTGCCTCGAGCGGGATCGGAAAAGCCATTGCAGAAGCTGAATTGAACGCAGGAAATTCTGTGGTTCTTTTGGCAAGAAGGGAAAAGTCACTTGAATCCATTGCCAAAAAAGCAAACACAACCAAAGAAAAAAGGGCCTTTCCTTTAACCTTTGATGTGACAAAATTTTCCACAGCAGAAAAAATCTTCGGGAAAGCAGTCTCACTACTTGGTGGTTTGGACGAAGTGTACTTTGCATCAGGTGTGATGCCTCAAATTTCTCCTAATGAGTACAATACGACAAAAGACTTGGAAATGTTAAATGTCAATCTTCTCGGAGCAGTTGCCTTTTTAAATCCAGTGGCTACTTATTTTACAAATCAAATGTCTGGGAAAATTATCGGAATCTCCTCTATTGCGGGTGAACGCGGTCGCAAAGGAAATCCTGTTTACAATACATCCAAAGCAGGATTCAACACTTACCTGGAAGCACTACGCAATCGACTCTCCGAGTCCAATGTCCAAGTAACAACGATTAAACCTGGGTTTGTGATTACTGAAATGACAAAAGGTCTCAACCTTCCAGAAAAAGGACTAATGAAAGCCATCACTGCTGAAGAAGCCGCAGAGAGTATTCGCAAAGTCGTTGCTCAGGGAAAAGACGAAGCATTTGTTCCGGGAATCTGGGCACTTGTTGGTCTCATCATTCGTAACATTCCCAATTTCATTTTTAAAAAACTGAGTATATAATATGGTCGCTAAAAAAACAAAATCCATCTCTGAGATTAAAATCCCTAAAAAGGAAAAAGTAGAAGCATGGGGTATGAGTTCGTTTTCTCTATCGCCAATATTTCGCCCCGAATCAGAAGAAGAAATCAAAGAACTATTTGTTTGGGCCAACCAAACTGGCACCAAAGTTGCGTTACGTGGCGGTGGTTGCAGTTATGGTGATGCTTCGACTAACACAGATGGAATCGTTTTGGATCTAACTCATTTTAACAAAGTTTTAGATTTTAATTTAAAAACCGGTGTGATGACAGTGCAATCTGGTGCTCGTATCAAAGACCTTTGGGAAACGGGAATCGAAAATGGTTTTTGGCCACCGGTTGTTTCTGGGACTATGATGCCTACACTTGGCGGAGCTCTTTCCATGAACATTCATGGAAAAAACAACTTCAAAGTAGGAACCATTGGAGAACATATCAAAGAGTTTACTTTCCTTACTGCTAAAGGCGATATTTTAGTTTGTTCTCCTAAAAAAAATACAGACCTGTTTTACTCTGCTATTTCCGGCTTCGGGATGTTAGGTTGTTTTTTAACAGTTCAAATCAAAATGAAACCAATCTACGCTGGAAAAATGAAAATTGATCCAGTGTATGTAAGAAACTTCGATGAATTGTTCGCTTATTTCGAAGAACATTATAAAACTTCTGATTATTTAGTTGGTTGGATTGATGCTTTTGCTTCCGGAAAATCTATGGGTAGAGGTCAAATTCACAAAGCCACCAACCTAAAAGAAGGAGAAGATCCAGACTTTCCTGGTAACTGTTTACTCGAAAGACAACACCTTCCCTCTCGTCTATTCTATGTAATTCCTAAAAAGTGGATGTGGATCCTCATGCGTCCCTTTAGTTTTAATTTGGGAATGCGACTCATCAATTTGGCAAAATGTATCGCAAGCATACTCGTAAACAATAAAGCCTATTACCAAGGCCACGCGGAATATGCATTCCTTTTGGACTATGTTCCTAATTGGAAGTTTGTTTACAAACCTGGTGCGATGATCCAATACCAAGTGTTCATACCGAAGGAAAACGCCAAACAAGCGTTCCGTGAAATTTTCACAATTTGCCAAGAACGTGGAATTGTAAACTACCTATCTGTTTTCAAAAAACACAAACCAGATCCGTTTTTACTCACTCACGCTGTGGATGGATTTTCTATGGCAATGGATTTTCCGGTTACCAAAGGGAACAGAGAAAAACTTTGGGCACTTTGTAAAGAAATGGATGAAATTGTTTTAAAACACAAAGGAAGATTTTATTTTGCAAAAGACTCCACACTTCGCAAACGAGTGATGGAATCTTATTTTCCAAAAGACAATCTCAAAAGGTTTTACTCTTTGAAGAAAAAATATGATCCAAAAGGAATCTTACAAACAGATCTTTACAAACGAGTTTTTTTAACAGAAAACTAAGTTTTTAACCATGACCCAAACAAAAATGTTGAAACATTCTTGTTTGGGTTTTTTATACTCAAAAGATAAAATATCGCAATCTAGTAAACAAACCCACAACAGTATACAAACGAATTAAATATTCATTTTTCTATACAAGTAATATGCCGCCGAGGTAAAAATCACTGGTGTCATCCACATACCAATCCAAATGGGCAAAGCACCATTCTCAGCCAAAGTTTTGGCAGTCGAATTCAAAATATAATACAACAAAACAACTGCAATCGTAAGACCAAGACTTGCCACACCTGCTGATCGTTTGGTGATGGCCCCAGCAAGGGCACCCAGTGTCACAACTACAAAAGACATAAGTGGCATTGCAAAAGCCATATGTTGTTGGATGATGACATTTCGGAAAGGGATTCCTTTTGTGATCCTAGACTCAATTTCATCAGCCAATTCAAAAAAGTTCATCTCTTCTGGGTTTCGAATGGGTTTGGAGAAGTAAGCTAAATCCTCAGGGAAGTCATAAGTTTTTTCAGCGTATTTTGTTCTAGAAACAAGTTCTAAATTTTCATTGAACCGAACTTCTTCTGCATCATACAAAACCCAACTATGAGGGGAAGGGATAAATTTTGCTTTTTGAGAGGACACAGTGTACGTGGGATGACCGTCAGGTTTGATTTCGATATAATTGAATCCACCTTTGACTGTATTTTCTTTTTCATCGATCCAATAGACGTAATAAAATCCTTTTTTTCCTTTGATATGCAATTGGTAGACAAAATCAATCAATCGATTGGAACCCTTTGCCATAATGCTATATTCGATTTGGGCTTTTTTGTTGGCGGGGATCACCACGGTTTGTCCAAACAAAGTCATAATGAGCCACATAGAAATTCCAAAAAACAAAATAGGTGTGATGATCCGGATAAAAGAAACACCCGCCACCATCATGGCCACAAGTTCCTTGTTCACACTAAACTGACCGATCACAAAACAAACAGAAAACATCAAAGCAGGTGCAACAACTTGATCCACCATGGACGGTAAAGAATATAAAACATGTAAGTAAACATGTGACTGGTTTACCTTAGAAGAAACCAGATACTTCATCACATCCGTGAATTTATAAATCACAATCATGGATGTTAACATGATGAGAGTACCAAGAAAGGTTTTGAAAAAATCTAAAAATAAATAACGATCTAATGTTCGAAAAGGAATGAACTCTCTTTTGAACCATAAAAATGGTGTTAACAACAAATTCATAAAATTTCCAGTAATAACATACTCATATCGTCGGAAATTCGTTTTGCCGAGAATGACATGGAGTCCTCATATAATGCAGTTAAAAATTCTTCACCTTTTTTGTCAGAATGATTTTTTATGGATGTAAACAAATGTTCATCTCCATAAATCTCTCCCGCTTCATCAAAAACTTCTAAAATTCCATCCGAATAGAGTAAAATTCGATCTCCCGAGTTCGGAATGATCGTAAAATCTTTTAAATTGGGTTTTAAATAGGAAACAATGAGAGTCCCCATCCCTTCCATAAATTTTGGATCAGACTTTTTTTCCATTAGGATGAGAGGTGGATGGCCTGCAATCGAATACTTAATTTCTTTTGTTTCTGTATCTACAAATAAAACACAAGCACTGATATGATTATTTGGGACTAACTCTTGCAAGTCGGTATGAATTGACTTCAAACAAAGAGAAGGTTCTGTTTGATTTCCATGGATTTTAAAGGCGAGAACTGCCATGGCAGAAACCATAGCAGAAGCAATTCCATGCCCAGAAACATCTGCAAAAAATAGAGCTAACTTTCCATCGTTCCTTTCCAAATAACTAATGGCATCTCCACCCACTTGCCCAAAGGACTGGAAAAACGAATGGAGACGAATTCCTTTTGTTTTTGGCCACTGGGTAGTCACTAAGTTTGATTGGGTTTCATTGGCCAGGTCAAGTTCATTCAACATCCGATCCTGGAATCCTTTGAGTTTGGATTCTGAAATTCGTAGTTTTTCAACAGAGCTCAGTCGGATATTGAGAGTGAGATAAGAAACAAGTGTTGGTGTAATGATAGAGGAAAGATAAAGAGGTAAATCCACTTGAGGTTCTTTTGTATAAAGACCAATGAGAATTCCCGCAGAAGTCACTGTTCCTAAATAAGAAACGAGTGAACGTCGATCGACAAAACTGACTCCAATACAAGACAAAACCAAAATCATTCCCACCAGATAACCAATGTAAAGCGAATTCCAGTATAATAGAATGAGAGAATGTGCACTCATCGTATAAAAGAAAAAAAGCATGATAGGTTGAATTTGTTTCCGAACCCAATCCGAAAAATATGTTGCAATGAAAAAACCTAAAGTGACAGATGCATGTAAAATGCGAATCCATTTGGGATCATACAATCCTAACTCATCAATGGGGGCAAAAATTCCAAAACCAATAAAACTAAAAAATACAATGAGGCAAATTCGTGATATCTTCATCACCTCATCATCTAGTTTGAATCGTTCTTGGAAGGAAGCTTTCATCATACCAAATGGTTAGATCCAAATTTTGTTTTAAAATGTTCGGGAAGTGCAGATGGTTTTTGTAATTCGAAATCAAACCAAACAAAGGCAGCGTTTCCTGTTAATACACATTCTTCGTGTTCATTCCACATGGAACAAATCACAGTGAAAGCTCTGGAGGAAATGGAATCCACTTCCAAGGTGATTTCGAGTGTGGCCGGGAAAACCACTTGTTTGCGGTAGTCCATATCAAGATGTGTTAACACTGGCCCTGATTTCACGGGTTTGTGTGGAGAATCCCACAAACCTTCTTTTGTAAAATAATCCGCTCTTGCAGACTCAAAATACCTGACGTAGGTTACATTGTTTACGTGACCGAAAGCATCCATCTCACCCCAAACCACTTGTTGTGTGAATTTATGTTTGTATTTGATTGGTTTTGGCATGTGTTGTTACCGAACTTCAAATAAAGAAAGAGATAAAACTTTACCATCTCTATCTTTTACTTGCAAACGATATTCTCCCTTCTTTGGTTCCCAGAGGTGAGGCCCTCCGGCAGACCCAATCTTTTCATCGTTTAAATAATAAGAATACGAAACATCGTAAGAACTGAAAGTAAAGAGGATTTTTTGGTGACCCAAGGGAATGTCAGGATCTAAAGCAAAGATACTTCCATTCACAGGAGTCAAAATTCTTGTCGCTGCTCTTTTCTCGATTCTATTTCCTTTAGACGAAATGAAATCTAAATCCGATGGATTCTCCTCTTCAGGAGGATTTAATTTTGAACTAAGTGATTCATGAAATAAATCCATAGTCTCTCGCCAAACAGGAGCGGCACCGGTGATCCCAGATACATCCAACATAGGGCTTCCCGTGGGATTTCCTACCCAAACTCCAACGGTAAAAAATTCTGAATAACCAATACACCAATTGTCTCTCATATCTTGGCTAGTTCCCGTTTTGACAGAGGTATAATACGAAGTGGATAAAAAATTATCCCATCCAAATCCCAAGGATCTGGCTTCTCGATCCGCAAGGATTTCCGAGACAAGGTAACTAGTCTTAGGTGAAAATACTCTTTTTGAATTGGTAACTTCTTCCGAACGGTTAAATTTAATTTCAGAATACATACCACCGTTGGCCAGAGTTCGGTAAGCATTGGTCAATTCCAGAAGAGTAATATCCGCTGTTCCTAATGCCAATGATGGTCCATAAAATTCAGGGTACCTGAGTCCTGTAATTCCAAGTTTTTCCAATACCAAAACAAATTCATTGATGTCCAAAAATGACAAAGCACGAATGGCAGGAATGTTTAAGGAAGAAGCAAGACTTTCACGAACCGTTACATTTCCTTTGTAAGACTTATCATAGTTTAAAGGCCGATAGATTCCCTGGTATACAGGAATCCCCACGGGAGAATCGGAAAGGATGGAATCGGGAGTGAGTTTATTTTCTTGGAAATTTTCTGCATACACAAATGGTTTTAAGGTAGAACCCACTTGTCTTTTGCTTCGGATGAGATCCAGTTTGGATACCGAACTTTCTTCCCCAATATTGGGAACATAAACCAAAACTTGTCCGGTGCGATTTTCGATCACAATCACAGCCCCATCTTTTACATTTTTATTTGCCAGAGTTTTGACATTACGTTTTAAGATCTCTTCTACTTTTCTCTGGAAGTTTAAAGATAAGGAAGTGTCAAGTTGCAGATTATTTTTTTCTTTTTCTTTGGAAAAATCCAAAACTGATTTTGTATAAAGTGGAACAAAGGATGGATATTGGGGATAATCTAAATTTCGAAATAAACTTTCTCTCACAAGCTGCGAAATGGAATCACAATCAGAGATACCATCTCTTTCTTTTTTCAGCAAACATACACGTTTGATTACTTTTTCAATCGGACTTTGAGGGGATCGAATGAGTGCCGCGAGCAAATAAGTTTCATTAGGTGTAAGAGCTTCAGGAGATTTCCGAAAGAGTCCTTTACTCGCAGAACTAATCCCTTTGAGTTCTCCTCTAAAATAAATCAAATTAATATATGCAGTGAAAATTTCTTCCTTTGTCCAAGATTCTTCTAAGTCCGTGGCTCTTTGAATTTGTTTGAATTTTTGAAAGAAAGTTTTTCGTTTCGATACAGAAGATTTTAATTCTGGATCCAAAAGAGAAACAAGTTGCATCGTAATTGTAGATCCACCACGAAGTGATGATCCCATAAGATTTCCTAAAAAAGAAGAAACGAGAGCATTCGAATCGATACCTGTATGTTCAAAAAAACGTTTGTCTTCCGCATGAATGATCGAATCGATTAAGTACTTTGGTAGTTGGTTGTATTCTGTCCATTCTTCCGACCTATAATCATTTCGAATTCGGTATCTTTGAATGAGTTCTCCACTCCGATCAAACACTTGTATGTCAGAAGGAATGTATTGTGATTTGACTTCCTTATACGTTGGCAAAGACCAAAGGGAAGAAGTAAAAAGGAAAATCCCAAAAATAAAAAAAAGTGAAATGAGTTTATTTCGAGTGAATTCGAAAAAAAAAGATTTTCTTTTACCGAAGAGAAGTCTCGGCATTTTCATAACCTGTTTCAATGATCAAATGACTACCATACTCTCTTATTTTATGAGGAACTTCCGCCCAAATTTTTTCTGTTGGTTGGTGTTCTGGGATTTGGCATAAAATGAGAAAAGGTTTTTGTAAAGATAGACAAAAACTATGTAATCCTTCCAACATCTCTTTCATTCTGGTAGGTGTTTCCGACCAATAGGTGTAAGGTGGATCTAAATAAAAGATATAAGCAGATTCTTCGCCCAGCTCCCATTTTAACGCATGTTTGGTTGCATCTTTTCGAAACAATTGGACTTGCGCTAGTCCTCGAAAAAGAGAATGGAGTTGCCTGAATCTGGTTTGGTCTAATTCATAAGTCAGAAGTCTATGAACCGAAAGGCTATAAGCTTCGGCAGAAATTTGTCCACTGCCTGCAAAGTAATCACAAAACAAAACGGAATCAAAACTTAGTCCCCAAGAAAGTAGGCGGGAGTCCATAAGAGAAAAAATGGCTTTTTTTACAAGGCTATTGGTAAAATTCAAATGCCCTGAGACATCCGGTGGAGATGGAATTTCTTTCCCCTTCCACTTTCCTTGTGTTACTCGTAATCCTTTCATTCATTTACCCGAAGACTTGATCTCTTCTAATTGAGATAACACATGTTTGGAGGGAGAGTTGGACTCAATTTCTGAAAAAACCTTTTTGGCTTCTGATTCATTTTTTAAATCCATAAGGCCAAGTCCATATAGAAGTAGGGCATCATTGTATTTGGGACTTTGTTTTCCCGATTTCTGGAAATCCTTTCCCCATTCAATGAGGAGATCTGACTCTCCAAAAACAAGAGCCCGCTCCATAAATAAATAAATTGCGTTCCAATAATGAACCGATGATTTAAAGTTAGGTGGAACTTCTCTCACCACCTTAGTTTTCAGTTGTGCCCAATTTTCTTCCGTGGAAACATAGAGGAAAAAAATCCGGGGATCCTTCTCACCATCCGTTCCATTTAAATATTGTAAGGACTGTTTGGAGACAGTGGCGTAATTTCCTTTTTTAAATTCTGTATAGAGGGTTGAAAAACCAGAGGCTTCGCCCCAAAGGAGCGAAGGTAGAATCAAAAAACCAAAAATATACTGAAAATAAGACAAATTACAGTTCGGTGATATTCGAAGATCCGCACATAGGGCAGATCAATTCCCAAGAATCGAGGTATTCGTCCTCCCCTTCGGCTTCCCAACGGTGGTCACAATCCTCACAAGCATACGTTACGACGTCTTCGTTGAGGCTGTCTGCATCGAATTCGTCATCATCTAAAAAGTCATCTTCCATACCCTTCCCACTAAATCACAAAGAAAAAGCCGTGTCAAGTGGGCAGGGCAAAAAAAAATGGGAACCAACGATGGCGATTTACTCCCGGTACGAACCGCACAGAAAGAAGAAATCAAAGACACCGCTATTTCTATTGGTTTTAGCGCTTGGTCTGTCCGTGTTAGGGTTTACCTATAGAAAAGAAATTTATTTTCTTTTTGCGAAAGACCAAAGTGTCAGAGCGGAAAAAACCAAAGAAAAAACAATCGAACTCTGGAAATCAGGAAATCTGAAAGAAAAAGATATCGAAGACTTCCAATCGATTGCAACTACCTATTCCGAAAAAGATCCAACAGATCCTGTGGCCTTTCATTTGATCGCTCGGAGTTTGTTTTGGAATTTATTTAGAATCGGGATCAATTTTGACCATGATAGTTTGATTTTGCACTTGGGGTCTGAATTCCAAGACTTCATTGGATCTTCTATTTTGGCAGATTCTACTTTGGATTCTATATTTTGGAACGCAAGGACTGCCGAATCTTTTTCTTCTTCACCATTTTCTGATTGGGAGAACAACAAGGTTCTATTGTTCCTCGGTGAAACACACCGTCATGTCAAACGACCGCAAGTGTTGATTGACGAATATGGAAATTTGGATCGTTCTAAACTTTCCCCAGAATTCCAAACCGTTTATATTTGGTTACTCACCTTCAATACGATGTTAGCTGGTGATGCAAGTGGCCTTGATAAACTCATCACAATTACAAAAGATCCAACTTACAAAGCGGGAATCCAGTTCACACCAAGGGAAGAGAATTTTTTACGTGGATTAGGAAAGTATTATAAAAAAGATTATGTAGGAGCTTTGTCTCTTCTTAGACAAGCCAAGTCCAATAATCCAGATCGGATCACCGAAACTTCTATCATTACCGAAGCTACCATCTTTCACTTACAAAATCTTTCGCAAAAAGGAATTGATCTCTTAGAAGAATTTTATCTTTCTTCGGGTAAAAAAAATCCGGAGATTCCTCTCCTCGTAGCCAAGATGATTGCAGAAAAACCGGGAGCCAAAACTAAACTAGATCTAACACCGGAAAAAAAAGAATGATTGGATTTGTTTACATACTTTCCTCTCTTCGCGAAATCAACTTACGAAAAAGTTTGGTTAGAATGAGTAAGAGCCTTCTATTTGTTATATTCTTTTCTATTTGTTTTTTCGACTGCGGATTGTTTTATAAGGGCGTACCTAAGGCCGGTGAGTTTTGTTATGTACTCGCAAAACCTCCGGAATGTTTGTACGTAGACTTCGAATCCAAAAAATTAATTTGGAACAATGTAGAGTATGTATTGGAAGAAAAACTCCGAATGGATTATTTTTTTAAGTCCAATGATGAGTTGTATGAACTTACTGTCTCCACTGTTAACCGAGTGGAACTAAAAAATCTAACCACTGCAAACTTTAATCAATTCTATATGAGAAAAAAAGATAAGTTTATCGAGATCCAAACTCCGGATGCCAAACATGAGTAAATCCATTGAGGAAATCCAAAAAGAAATTATAGCTGAGTTTGCTGATCTAACTGATTGGGAAGAAAAGTTTCAATACCTCATTGAGTTAGGTGAAGAACTTCCCCCCTATCCCGATGAAAAACGAACAGAAGAATATATAGTCCCCGGTTGCCAATCCCGAGTTTGGGTTGCACCGAAACTCGAAGCGGGAAAATTAGAGTTCGATGCAGATAGCGACACTGCCCTTACCAAAGGCCTCATCGCAATTTTAATACGCGTATTTTCAGGACAATCTCCGAAAGATATAGCGGATGCCTCACTCGGTTTTATCGAAGAAGTAGGACTTGCAAAGTTTCTTTCCATTTCAAGAAGAAACGGACTTTTCTCTATGGTACAAAAACTAAAGGGATACGCAGAAAAAGTTTAATCCCTTTCTTTTTTCCTTTGCAATCTAAAACAACCTCGCTTAGAATTTTGAATCGAATCTGATTAAGGAATTCTATGAAACGAAGTCTTATCTTTCTTCTTTTACTTACATTTTTACAATGTAGCAAAGACCTTTCCCCATTTGGTGGTGAACCTGAAGTCACAACACTAAACCCTCGGTTAAAACCAGAATGGCCAAATCCCAACTGGAAAGTAGTTCCCCCGGAATCCGTTGGAGTTTCCACAAACAAACTAAAGTTAGCAGAAGAATATGCTTTCACAAGAACTGGGGATGAAACAGATAGAAAAGGAAGACGAACCGACGCTCTCGTTATTTTAAGAAACGGAAAACTAATTTATGAAAAATATGCGAGAAACTTTTCAGAAGATAAAGTTCATTTAACATGGTCTGTTTCTAAAAGTATTTTACAAACCATGTATGGGATTGCTGTCAAAGCGGGACTTGTGAAATTAGATGATCCTGGTTATTATCATTATGAACCACTAAGCCGTGACGAAGCTCATAAAAAAATTACCATCCGACACCTTCTCAATATGTCTTCAGGACTTGCCGCCGAAGAAGGATATGAAAGTGGTCCCTTAAAATCTTCCGTGATCGCGATGTTATATACAAGAGGACGTAAAGATATGGGTTCCTTTTGTGCAGGTCTTCCCCTTCGTGCAGAACCAGGAACTCAAGTGTATTATTCTAGTTGCGATACCAATATCCTTTCTGCCATTCTCAAAAAAGTATATGGAGTCGAAGAATACGACAAACTTCCCTTTGAAAAAATCTTCAAACCTCTAGGAATCACAAATGTAACTTTTGAAAGAGATGGATCGGGAACGTATATTGGTTCTTCCTATCTTTATATGACAGCCAAAGACTTAGCAAAAATCGGATATTTGTATTTAAATGACGGAGTTTGGAACGGCGAACGTTTGTTACCTGAAGGTTGGGTGCAGTTTACAAGAACTCCAGCCCCTGGGTATAAAACCACACCTTATTCGGAAGATTTGGCAGAGGACAATTACACTGCCCACTGGTATGCCAACACTGGTGTTCCCGAAAGAGGAATCCACGAACCTTGGCCGGATGCACCAAAAGATACCTTTGCTGGCCTTGGCCACTGGGGACAAATGTTGTATGTAATTCCAAGTCTTGATTTAATCATTGTTCGGTTTGGCGATGATCGCGAAAAAGCGTTTATCAAAAATGATTTTTTAAAATTAGTGAAAGAGTCTGTAATTCGGTAACCTTATGAAAAGAAAAATTTCTGTGATCCTTTCTTTGTTGTTTTTATTTATTTTGTTTTGGGCACAATGGAACTGGAAACATTTATCAAGTTTTCCATCCATCATCTCTAGTTTTTATTCGAAAGAATATTGTAGTTGTTACTTTGTGATGCAACTTTCGGAAGAACAGTGCCATGACTTTGCTCGCCAGTGGGTTCCCATTAGCGAATTCAAGTTGGATAAAGAAAACACATCCGTGACTGTAAAAGGACTGGGACGAACCAATACGGCAAAATATCTTTCTAAAGAATATGGTTGTACCCTTGTGACAGAATAAGGATACCCACTAACGATAATATCTGATTCCGGGAAAGATGAAGTTGATTCCAAAAATAAGACCTTTGGATTTCACTTCTTCTGGAACCGGGCCAAAGTTTTGGCCTCGGATGGAATCCAAACATGCTTGGTCTACCACCACTTGGCCTTGCGAAGAAACCAAACGAACATCAAGCACTTGGCCTTGTTCGCTTAACATAAATAAAACTTTTGTTTCCCCTTCTTTGATTCCTTCTCGTGCCACAATCCCTGCCACGTCTCGGTAAGCATAGTTTCCACCACCTGGTGGTGCAAAAGATTCCTCAATTCGTTTTAACATATTTTTAAAGTAATAATAACCTGCTAATTGTTTGGTGGGAATTGTGAGGGCTTTGGCCCCGTCCCATCGAAACAAAAAGTCTTGTTGGAACCTGTAGTTAAAAGGAATTTTTGTCATTTGTCCGGAACTTGCGGACTGGTTCGGACTTTCTTCAGCATTGGAATTGGTTTTTGGATCTGCCTTGAAAATTCCTACTTCAAATAGTTCTTCTTCTTTGGATTGTTCTGATTTGGGTTGGGCTTTGCTTGGAGTGGAAGCAGAACTTCCCATAATGAATTCACGAAATTGTGTGAGAGTATGAAACCCTTGTTTTTCGGTAAGACCACCGCCACCCGACGAATCTTTGTTAGAGAGTGCTTTGTATTCGTCTTTTTTGTCTGGGTTGATGAACTGTTGTTCAACAAGAACTTCGTAAATTTTTTCCTGTTCTTTCGGCCCTAACATTTCGGCAGCTTGTTCTTCTGCCAACATCTTCCAAAGCATATTCCTAGTGATGAGGTGCGCGAGTACAAAGGAAGCGATGAGGATGACAAAGGTGAAAGCGAAGAAAAGTCTACGTTCCCCTTCTTCCTTTTCAGGTAACCGGAAATCAAAAGAGAGTTGGGCCATTTTCGCGATTTTCCCCGATATTTCCAGTATACACAATTCCCAAATGTTCGTAAGCTTTTTTCGTAGCCACTCGGCCTTGTGGTGTGCGGTCAATGAGGCCAACTCGGACAAGAAACGGCTCGTATGTGTCTTCTAAAGTGCGTTCTTCTTCGCCGAGCACCACAGCGATAGGTTTGATTCCCACAGGCCCACCACCATAACGATGGATGAGGATGTCCAAAATTTGGCGATCCACGGCATCAAGGCCCAAATGGTCCACTCCCATCCTTTCAAAAGCAAACCGGCAGGTTTCTAAATTCACAGAACTTTCGTTACGAACTTCCGCAAAATCCCGAACTCGTTTTAAAAGGTGGTTGGCAATCCTTGGAGTTTTACGGCTTCGTTTTCCAATCTCCAAAGCGACTCCTTCGCCGAGGGATACTCCGAGAAGTTTGGCCGAACGATCCACGATGATCTGCATTTCCCCATCGGTATAAAAATCAAGTTTGAGATGGATTCCAAACCGGGACTTTAAAGGCTCACTCACAAGCCCAGAGCGAGTGGTGGCACCGACAAGGGTAAAGGGTTGGAGTTGGATCTGGAGGGCGTTGGCAGTGACACCTTCACCCACCACAAGATCCACAAAGAAGTTCTCCATCGCAGGATAGAGTAACTCTTCTTGTTTTTTGATAAAACCGTGGATTTCGTCGATAAAGAGGACTTCGTTGGTTTTGAGTAAAGTTAAGAACCGAACAAGATCTGCACCTTTGGAGATGGCAGGAGCCGATGTGGGAGTAAAAGCAACTGCCAGTTCATTGGCAATGATATTGGCAAGTGTGGTTTTGCCAAGGCCCGGAGGGCCGGAAATCAGAACATGGTCGAGGGGGCTCTTTCGTTTGCGAGCCGCCTCCACGTATACCGAGAGATTGGCCAAAACCTCTTTTTGTCCGATAAATTCGGATAATTTTGTGGGGCGAAGGCTAGGTTCATCTTCGCCCGGTTGGATCCAATCTTCTCTTAAACTCACCTCAATTTGGTTTCTGCTCCGGAGTGATGGAAGTCAAGATTTCATTTTTATTTCGAATGATTTTTATCTCAATTCGTTTCCCAATTTTGGAAGATCGCACAAAACCGATGAGTTCTTCCGGTGTTTGGATTTGTTTTCCGCCCATTTCCACAATCACGTCAAATAATTTTAATCCGGCTTTGTCAGCAGGAGATCCTTTCATGATCTGGCGAACAATGGCACCTTTTGTGTCTTTGAGTTTGAGTTGTTCCACATCTTCTTCATTGATTGCGTCAAGACCAACACCAATCCAAGGACGAGTGACTTTCCCATTGGTTTTGATTTCTTCGGCAACTCGGCGTGCTTCATTGATCGGAATGGTAAATCCAATCCCTACAGATCCACCAGATTGAGAAGCAATCATACGATTGATCCCGATCACTTCCCCACGGATGTTAAGAAGTGGGCCTCCACTATTTCCTTGGTTGATGGCAGCATCCGTTTGGATGTATGATAATCCAGAAGAATCGATTCCCCCGCGTTGGACAGCAGACACAACACCGACAGTAAAGGAATGTTCAAATCCAAGGGGAGCACCAATCGCGATGGCCCAGTTTCCTACTTTGACTTTACCGGAATCGGCAAGGACAATCGGACGAAGTGTACCTTTTGGAGCATCTATCTTGAGTAAGGCGATGTCCATGGTTTCGTCAGAACCAATGAGTTTTGCTTCAAAGGTTTTTTGATTTTTAAACTTCACCGTGAGTTTGTCCATGTCTTTGATCACATGGTGGTTGGTCATTATATAACCTTCTTCGTTAAGGACAATCCCAGAACCAAGACCCGTTTGTTTTTGTTTCATCACACGACCGGATCCACCACCTGGACGTCCAAAAAAATGGTCAAAATACGGATCACCTGAAAAAGGATGTTGTTGGACATTCACTGTCCTTTCTGTGGCAATCGATACCACACTTGGTGATACTTTATCAAATACTTCTTGGAAGGCATCTTCCAAAGCCACAGCTTGTGTTTGGGCTGGGGACAATTTATCAGTCCCATCTGCTTTTAATTGCAGAGGATTTTCGGATGAATTTCCGCAAGTGAGGATGGGTGACAAAAATGTTCCCAACAGTAAAAAACTAAAAGCGATCGCAAGGTAACGTAATGGATTCGTTTTTTTATTAATCATAGACAATAAACACTCTCTCCTACTATATAAGACCCCCAGAGTTCCAGGAAAGTTCTCATTTCTTGGGATCGTTTTTTTACAAAAAAACTTGAACATTTTGTTTCAAACCAAACTAGTCTTAGTATGGCAAAACGTGTTTTGATCCCCCTCTGTCCTGGCTTTGAAGAAATGGAAGCCATCATCCTCATCGATGTTTTGAGAAGAGGAAATGTGGAAGTGGTCTCTCTCGGAAAATCAAAAGATCCCATCGTTGCTGCAAGAAAAACTCTGCACTTAGCTGATAAAACTTTTTCAGAAATTGTCCCAAGTGAATTTGATGCCATCCTTCTTCCGGGTGGGCTCGAAGGAACCAAACAACTGATGAATGAACCTGAAATTAGTAAAATTTTAAAATCATTCCAAACAGAAACAAAAATGATCGGTGCCATTTGTGCGGCTCCGAATGTCCTTCGTAACTTAGATATCATCTCCGGAGATGATCCTTATACAGCCTTTCCTTCCTCAAATGATTTGGCCAAAGGAAAAGGTGGAAAATATACAGGAGAAAGGATTGTCTCACATAACCATATCCATACGAGCATTGGCCCTGGTTCTGCCTTTGAATTTGCTTTGTATATTTTAGAAAAATTGGAAGGAAAGGATGTGATGGAAACGGTTAAGGTTAGTTTACAACTTCCGTCATAACATTAACTAAAAAGTTTTACAAAAAAAGAACACAAAACTTTGATTATTCGGTTGATTCCCTTTCTTCCACAAGGGAAAGGACGGCATTTTCCTCGGTATCAAATACTTCCAAATGGCTTTCCATTCCTGTGAGTTTGAATACCTTAGCCACCGATCCATGTACACTACAGACCTTCAAATTTCCATGGTATTTTTTTAGTTTGTACATGGCGGTCACAAGTGTTCCAATTCCAGAACTATCCATAAAAGGAACTTTTTCCAAGTTCACCACAATTTCGTATTGGTTTTTACGCATTTTATCATCCAGAATGTCTTTCAATTCTTTTGCATTGTACAAATCAACCTCACCCTCAATGGTGATAATGGCAACTTGGTTGGATGACTTCTCGTGGATGATCATTTGTAATGAGTTTGCATTTCAAAGGAGAATGAAAAGTCAAAAATTACATTCGAAAGACACCAAATGGTTTTCTTTCTTCTTTCCTTCGGCTAAGAACAGACAACGCTCTTCCTAAAACTTTCCGAGTCTCCGCTGGATCAATGATCCCATCATCCCAAAGGCGAGCCGAACTGTAGACAGCGGAAGACTTCTTTTCATAGTCTTCTAAAATTGGTTTTTTAAAAGTAACTTCTTCGTCCGCTTGGATGGATTCTCCTGCTGCTTCCTTCTGGTCTTTTTTGACTGTCCAAAGGACATTGGCCGCTTGTTCTCCTCCCATCACAGAAATCCGAGCATTGGGCCACATCCATAAAAATTCCGGAGCAAAGGCACGACCACACATTCCATAGTTTCCGGCACCGTAAGATCCACCAGTAACGATAGTTAGCTTAGGAACAGTTGTAGTAGAAACTGCATTCACCATCTTGGCACCATCCCGAGCAATCCCATTGTTTTCGTATTTTTTTCCTACCATAAACCCAGTGATGTTTTGGAGGAACAAAAGAGGGATTCTCCTTTGGTCACAAAGCTCAATAAAATGAGAAGCTTTGAGGGCCGACTCAGAAAACAAAACTCCATGATTGGCAATGATGCCTACAGGATACCCGTACACTTCGGCAAACCCAGTGACAATGGTTGTGGCATAAAGTTTTTTAAACTCATGAAACCTCGATCCATCCACAATCCTTGCAATGATTTCTCTTGGATCATAAGATTTACGGGAATCACGTTCAATGATTCCATAAATCTCTTCTGTGGGATACAAAGGTTCTTCGGTTTCTTTAGGAGCTGTTTCTAATTTAATATTTAAATTTTTAACAATCGAACGAGTGATCTCCAAAGCATGAAAATCATCTTCTGCATAGTGGTCTGTCACTCCAGACACACGGCAATGAACATCGGCGCCACCTAACTCTTCCCCAGTGACAACTTCACCGGTTGCTGCTTTGACAAGTGGTGGCCCACCAAGAAAAATAGTTCCATTTCCTTTCACGATGACAGATTCATCAGACATAGCAGGAATGTATGCACCACCTGCCGTACAAGACCCCATAACCACTGCTATTTGAGAAATTCCCTTGGCACTCATTCGTGCTTGGTTGAAAAAAATACGTCCGAAGTGGTCTTTATCAGGGAACACTTCATCCTGCATGGGTAAAAATGCCCCACCAGAATCCACTAGATAAATACAAGGAAGAGAATTGTTTTCGGCAATCTCCTGTGCGCGAACATGTTTTTTGACTGTGAGAGGATAATAGGTTCCCCCTTTGACTGTGGCATCATTGGCAACAATCATACAATCCACACCTTCCACCTTTCCAATCCCGGTAATGATACCAGCAGAAGGAACGGGATCAGGATACACACCTTCTCCTGCCAAACCACAAATCTCCATAAACTCGGTTCCAACATCAATGAGTTCGGCAATGCGTTCTCTTGCAGTCAACTTCCCTCTTGATTTATGTTTCTCAAGGGCCTTCTTTCCACCACCTAACTTTACATTTTCGATAACTTTGCGGATAGGTACGATGGTCTCTAAGTATGCCGTTCGATTGGCAACAAATTCGGAAGAACTGGGGTTCGCCTTGGAGATGATTCTTTCCATATTAATCCTTATTTTGTTTGTTAAAATGAAAGGTTTTTGTTTTTTTATGCGAGAAGGAATCTACAAAGTAGTGGAGTTTTTCAAAAACCACTTCTGGACATTCTTCCATAGGAAGGTGTTTGGAAGGAAGAAAAACAAGACTACTCGTCCGAAGTGTTTCTTTCATATACTCGGTTTGGTTTGGAGAAATACGAAAATCTTCTTCACCGATATAAATTTGACGAAGACCCACAAAGTTTTTAGCACCTTCTTCAATTTCACGAAGGGCATGAGTGGAACGATCCACATTCCGAACAAACTCCAATGTGTTTTTTCGGGCCTTACCTTCAAATAACAAATGATACATGGTCTTTTCCCATTCATAGGTTAAGTGGTGTGTTTTTTTCACAAGGAAAAGTTTATAAAACAAACGAAGGAGGGGTGGACGAAACAAAAAGGAAAACACTTCCCCAATCAAAGGCAAACGAAGGAAATGTAAGGGATAATAAAATCGAAATTTTGGTAACTTCATAAATCCACCCAGTATGGATAAGGATTTATATTGGTTTGCGTGTTCTTTAAAAGTGAAACAAAGGATAGGAAGGGCATAGTCAAAAGCCACAACATGAACCTTTTTATCTCCGACTACCTTTTCTAAAAAAGGAGCCAGGTAATGAGCTTGGAGTCTGTGAGATAGAGGGCCATCCGGTCTTGTGCTAAATCCAGTTCCCAAAAAATCAAGGGCAATCACTCGGTAATGAGTGGATAACAAATTCACCAATTTACGGTAGTTATATGATGTAGTTAAAAAACCAGGAAGTAGTAAAATAATTTCATCACCCTTCCCTTCATCCAAATAGAAAAAACGTAAGTCATCAATTTCTACTGTTTTTCCGGAATTGATATGTTCTAACAAACTGGGTGTCATGTTCACTCCGCAAAACTTCCGTATAACTTTCTTAAATATTCATCTTCAAATTCAAAAAGATTCATTCCGCGACGAGCCATGATTTTTTTGGTATCAAAAAGAAATTCTTCTAATCGGTAACGTCCACCCGGCCTTATCCAAGTGAAGGCAGGCACATAACCTTGGATTCTGGATTCCACAATGTTACTTGCTATATCAAATACTGTACCTGTATTCGACATCACACCAATCGCCAGTTTTGTAAAAGGTCCAATCAGAGATCCAAACTTAATGGTTCCTGTGTTCACAACCGAATCACCGATCTTTAGTTTAACGATCCCATAATTGTTTTTTAAGTCACTCGTTGTGGATAGTGCGCCTAAGTTTACCCATGTGGATACAAAACTATGACCGAGAAAACCTTCATGGTGTTTGTTGGTATAATCTAGAATGATTGAATTTTCGACTTCTCCACCAATCCGGCACTGGTTTCCAATGAGAGAACCCCCAGTGATCCGAGCATTGTCGATTTGAGTATTTTTCCCCACAAAAAGTGGGCCTTCTAAAAAACTAAAGGAAGAAATTTTGGCTCCATCTTCGATAAGGATTGGTCCATGCGTTGTATCAAAAACAACACCGGGATACACAGTCGCTTGCGGATGGATGTAAAGATGTTTTTCTTTTCCAACAATATGAAAACCCGATTGTTTTGCTTTGAACTTTTGACGAAACCGTTTCCAATCTTTTTCTAAAGTCAGTGTGTCTTCAATGATCGATGTGACTGTTCCGAGTAACTCCCAAGGCAGATAAGAATCAGAACTATAAATCGAATCATAAGAATCTAAATTGGCAGGCAAAACATGTGGGTATCTATGAAAGATTAGTTTTTCAAATTCGAGATTGGGGCCTTTATAAAAAATTTTTGCCCCTGGATACTTACGTTCTAATTTTTCGAGTAGAGTGATACCACCTAGGTTCCATTCAAAAAAAGAATGAAACCTGGACAGAGGTTCAAGAGACGGATTTCTTTTGGAATCGTCAAGTAGAAGGTTCACTGTTTACTCCACAGTTACAGATTTCGCTAAGTTTCTCGGTTGGTCCACATTACATCCCCTAAGGATTGCTATGTGGTAGGACAAAAGTTGCAAAGGAATGACGGCAAGTAATGGAACGAGTGCATCCGCAGTTTTTGGAATTTCAAAGGTATAATCTGCCATAGATTTAATGTCTGTATCCCCTTCTGTGACAATGGCGATGACCTTACCTTTCCTAGCTTTGACTTCCTGGATATTAGAAATTACTTTTTCATAAGAACCATCTTTTGTAGCGATGAAGACAACAGGCATATCTTCATCAATGAGAGCGATCGGTCCGTGTTTCATTTCTGCTGCCGGATATCCTTCTGCATGGATATAAGAAATTTCTTTTAACTTCAGTGCTCCTTCGAGGGCTACAGGGAAGTTAAACCCACGTCCCAAATAAAGGAAGTTAGATGCACGGTAATAGTTTTCAGCAATTTTTAAGATCTCTTCATCTTTTGTTAGAATTTTCGCTACCTTATCTGGGATGGAATCCAACTCGAGAAGGAGAGTTTGGTAATCAGACAAGGAGATAGATCCTTTTTTCAGCCCTAAATAGAGAGCCATCATTGTCAGAATGCTTACTTGAGAAGTAAATGCTTTTGTCGATGCCACACCAATCTCAGGGCCCGCATGAAGGTAAGCACCCGCATGAGAAGCACGGGCAATGGAAGAACCCACCACATTACAAACTCCAAAGATGAGTGCACCTTTCGACTTAGCAAGTTCAATGGCAGCAAGTGTATCCGCAGTTTCGCCTGATTGAGAGACAGCAATGATGACATCTCTTTCTGTCACGATGGGATTACGATAACGGAACTCAGATGCATATTCTACTTCTGTAGGAATCCGAGCCAGGTCTTCAAATAAATACTCACCGATAAGCCCGGCATGCCAAGAAGTTCCACAACCCACAAGGATCAAACGATCCGCATTTAAAAAACGGTTTAAGTATTGGTCTATCCCACTAAGAAACAAATGGTGTTCCCGAGAAACAAGACGTCCTCGCATGGCATCACGCACAGACTTAGGTTGTTCAAAAATTTCTTTCAACATAAAGTGTGGGTATCCACCCTTTTCTATGTCTTCTAGGTCCAATTCTAATTTTTGAATGAATGGAGTTTTGGTGACGTTTTCTAAATTTTTAACAACTAAATCTCCATCTTTAATGATGGCCATTTCTTGGTCATTGAGATAGGTTACATTGTTCGTATATTCAATGATAGGTGTGGCATCAGAGGCA
Source organism: Leptospira kanakyensis (assembly GCF_004769235.1). Lineage (NCBI taxonomy): Bacteria > Pseudomonadati > Spirochaetota > Leptospiria > Leptospirales > Leptospiraceae > Leptospira > Leptospira kanakyensis. The sequence goes on from NZ_RQFG01000005.1 coordinate 666,958, forward strand.
ACAAAGTATTCGCCTTCACCAATTCCAATCACAAGGGGGGAACCTTTTCTTGCAGCAATCATCATCCTTTCATTTTCTTTCGACAAGATAACAATGGCATAAGCTCCCACCACTTCATTCAAAGCCAAACGAACTGCTTCTTCAATCGAACAATTGTTTTGTTTTTTGATTTCTTCAATTAAATGGATGAGAACTTCAGAATCTGTATCTGATTTAAAACTATGTCCGTTCCCCTCTAATTCTTTTTTGATGGATGCATAGTTTTCAATGATCCCGTTATGAATGATTGCCAATTTTCCATCAGAACTTGTATGTGGGTGGGCGTTACGATCATTGGGTTCTCCATGAGTGGCCCAACGAGTGTGACCGATTCCAAGCGTAGCCACTAGTTTGCGATTACCAATTTCATTTTCTAAATCGGCAACTTTCCCTTTCTTTTTAACAATATCAAGTCCACCGTTTAACAACGCAACACCGGCGCTATCGTATCCACGGTATTCAAGACGTTTTAAACCTTTAATGATGAGAGGGAGCGCCTCTCTTTTTCCTAAATAACCTACGATTCCACACATTGTTTTACCCTCTTTAAGGTAGTTTCCAAATCAGATTTGGATTTAGTTTCAGTAATGACACGAAAGATTGGCTCTGTATTGGAAGGGCGTATGTGGATCCAAGAATCTGATACATACATCCAAAGTCCGTCTTTCTCGGAAATGACTTTCGGAGAAAACTCAGACTTAAATTTTTCATAAAGACTTTCTAAAGACATTCCCGTTGCCAAAGGGAAAGATTGTTTGTCCATATAAAGGGAAGGTAATTCGTCAAGAAGGGCATCAGCGGATTTACCAGTTTCTGCCATCAGGTTTAAGATATGGGCAATGCCGGACAAAGTGTCCCTTCCAAATGATGGGATGGTTGGATCAATCACTCCCCCATTCCCCTCTCCACCAAACACCGCTTTGGTTTTTAGCATTTCTTCTACGACGTTCGCTTCACCCACTTTACTACGAATGACTTCAGCACCAAATCGTGATCCCACTTCTTCGTTTAAAAAGGAAGTTGATAAGTTGACAACAACCTTTGCTTTTTTCTTAGCCGTAGATAAAACATTCATAAGTGCCAAAGGCAAAGTGTATTCTTCCGATACAGCTCCTCGTTTAGGAGAAAACAAAACAAGTCTATCGGCATCAGGATCCAAAGCAAAACCAATGTCTGCTTTTGATTTTTTGAAATATGGTTCCACTGATTTTAAAGCAGCGGCCGTAGGTTCCGGAGGTCTTGGAAACGTTCCATCGGGATTGCAGTTATGAGCCACAACTTTACAACCTAACATTTGTAAAAATTTTGGAACTACATAGGAACCGGCACCACCGACGGCATCTACAAATACGGTAAACTTTTTCTTTTTGATTTTTGCAACGTTTACACGTTTCAAAACAGAAGACAAATGAAGATCAATATAATCCTCACCAGAATCAATATAACCTTTCGGAGAAATTTGTTCTTTGGGATAAGATCCGTTTTGAATGATGGAAAGAAGTTTTTTATTTTCCTCTGCCGAGAAGAAAAAACCTTTTTTAGAAATGAATTTAAATGCGTTCCAATCCATGGGATTGTGAGAGGCGGAGATCATGATTCCACCATTGGCTTTGGAAAGATTCACAACAGCTTTGGTTGTTGGGGTAGGAACAAGTCCTAAGGTTAAAACAGAATTTCCGGAAGCTAACAAAGCTGAGGTGAGAAGTGATTCCATATAAGGGCCACTGGGTCTTGAGTCCCGCCCAATCACTGCTGACCCACCATTCATCATAGAAGCAAAGGATTTTGAAAATGCCAATGCTTCATCCAGGCCAAACCCCTGTCCTATTTTTCCCCGAACACCGGAGATAGAAATCATTAGGGAGGACAGATCATACTCTTTAGTAAATCGCATACAATACTATCAAAGCTGGTGGATTCACACTGCAAGTCTATCTTTTTGCTTTTTGGAATGTGTCAGAGGAGTGGAATAAACGTGAAGATAAAAAGAAAAACGGTTTGGGCGATGACAGGATTGAACTGCCGACCCGCTGCTTGTAAGGCAGCTGCTCTCCCAGCTGAGCTAATCGCCCGTTAATATGACCAGTGAACCTGAGTGAAGTTTTTTGTAAATCAGATTTAGAAATAAAAAAGGCCACCATTGGTGGCCTCATTCCTTCTAGCTAAAAGCAAATGTTAGGCGGCTTTTGTCTCGATGGAGTTGATTCGAAGTGCCATACGTGATTTTTTACGATCCGCATTTTTCTTATGAATTAATTTCGTTTTTGCTGCTCTGTCCAACTTGGAAGCAAGTTTAGAGAATACGGCAAGTGCTTCTGTTTTCTCTCCAGCTTTGATTGCTTTGAGAAGGAGGCGAGCGTAAGTACGTAGTTCAGTGCGATCTTCACCATTTCGCTCTTTTCTACGAGCGGTTCTACGAATGTCTTTTTTAGATGATTTTAAATTAGCCAAGGAATGTCCCCTACGAGGAATTTTTACTTATCTTTTGAGTACCACTCTGCCGGTCAAGGCGAAAGAGAAAAAAATGGAACCAAAGTGGGCCTTCCCAACCTCCTCCCATAGGAGAAAACCATGTTCCCCATTCTGCTCTGGATCGATTCCGAACTCTATGAGATCCTAAAACAAAAACACTTGGATTTGGCCCTTGTCGTAAAAATGGCTATTTTATCCCTGAAAATAGAGGGAATGGAGCCGGGAACCTTTGAGAAACGCGAATCAGGCCATTACGAACGTATGGAACTCAGTCGATACGATTTTTTTACCTTAACTTTGATTTCTCGGGAGAAGGAAGTTGACCCGAACGTATTACTCTCGTATGCTTTCACAGAAGCTTTGTTGGAAATTTTACGACTGTGACTCCTGAAAAATCAAAATACCATTACATAAAAATTGATTCCATTTCAGAAATTGATCCTATTAAGTTATCAATTTCCCAAATCCAACAAAGGTATATCGACAAAGATAACAACCGTTACGCGCTTCGATTTAATAAAGAAACACGTAGAATTGAGATTTTAAAACTCATTGGAAATCATTTTGAAGTGGTTCCGCAGTCTCCACCTTCACACTCTGTGGATATACCTAAACCTTCTGCAAATCCTCAGCCAAATCCGACCACTCCTCCCCCTTTAACTCAAATCTCTGAAGGTTTAAAATCAAATCCCATATTAGGGAAGTTAGTGGGAGCCCAACCACAGGCACAATCAAATCCGATAGAAAAACCTATAGAAACTCAAAAAGAAAAGCTTGGTTCCGTTCCAACAAACCCAGAAGAAAACCTGATGCAGGAAGATGTGGATTTGGATATCTTTGATGGAGAAACACCACCACCCCTTCCCACAACGGAGCCGTTTTCTCATGATGGCCTTCTGAACACCCCGGATTTACCAAAAGGGGAAGAAACAGAAGGACCCACAAATACAGAACCTAACCTACAAGTGGAAGATGACGGCGACAAAACGGCTTTTCAAAGTATAGAAGACTTTATCAAATTATTATCCACTTATAGGGAACGAGTCACAGCCATCATTCGCAACTTACAATCATCAAGAATTTTTGAACTCACCGGTGACCCTTCCGAAAACAAAAATATTGTTGGGAACTTTGCTCGTGAAATGGAATCACAAGTATTTGAAGCCCTTGATAAAATGATCGATCTTCACAAGGAAATGACATCTTATCCTCGTCCTATTACGTATTATATCTCAAAAGCACCCGCAGAAAAAAGGGAAGAAATGAAATTTATTGAATCGGATAAAGAAAAATTAAACAGACTCCATCTGTTTGAAATGCAAAGACATTCCGATACTATAGTTAAAGATTTCAAAAAACTTAGTTTGCAATTGTTGAATATTTTAAACCTAAAGAATGAAATTCAGGTCAAACAATTACAATATGCAAATCAGTTGATGTATGTTGATGCAAAAAATGCATCCCTATATTTTGCACAAGATTTGGATAAAACCATACTTGATATTGAGAACTGGAAACAATCGAAATGAAAGAACTGTCGGAAGCAGAAACAAAAGCAATATTAGAAAAAATCAGATCAGAATACAAAGAACACGGAAAACTAAATCCTAAGGCATTTGACCAAACAGGATTCGAACAAAGATATTTACAAGTACTCAAACTCCGTGGCAATATCACAAAGTTTCTCACAGAAGAAGTGACTTTCCTCGAACAATTAAAATCCAAATTCCAAGAACTTGCGGCCAAAAAAGAAGCTGCCAAAGCACAAACTTTAAATCGGATCATGGATGAATCCATTGAGAAGTTAGCTAATTATAAGAAGGTGGATTTCCATCCACTTGCAAAAGTTGAAACACGATACTTTTACGGCGCAATGTTAGACTTTACAGAAATAGAACTTCCGGTTCTAATTTATATCTTCAAAGGAACTCCAGAATATTCTTTTTTACAAGATGCTGTTTTACAAGTGGAACGAATTGGAATGACAAGACGTGGACTTCCTTCTATGAAAATGCAAGAGTTCATCAAAACATTACTTGATGCGAATGGAAACAATATCGTCATCGAAAAAGCTTCCCAAAATCTTTTGAAAGATGGATGTATTGCCCTTAAAAATATCACAGTTTCCGTTTTAGATTTGGTCAGTAAAAACAGAATCAATCCAGATATGATTGTGCAGGTAAACGATAAGGATTATCCCAACGCTTTTAATGCCTTTAATGGCAAAAAATTCGGTGAAAGTCTGACTTTGATTACTGAACGTTGCAAACAAATCATACAAGATTTTCGAATGAATGCGTTGATGAATATGGAAGGATAATTCTAATGTGCCATCATGAACCCAATTCTACTCGGTGTCGCTGACACCATCGAATCTGAATTTGATTCGGAAGTTTATAAAAATCTCTCTCCTCTAGAAAAATACCATTCCATACTTTTCCGTTCCGTAGACAAACTCTTTGGTTTTTTGGGAACGGATCGTTCCAAAATTGCACCATACTTAACTGATTTTGTTTCTATCGAAGCCCAGTCCCTAGGCCGAGAAGGTTATGGATTTACGGTCAAAGATTCCAATGATTTAGGTTTTGGTGGTCTTGCTTGCCACACTGTGGATTTGGGTGGGGCAAGTGTTGGTGGGGCCATTGCAGAAGCGCATACCATAGTCAAAGCCAATCCTTATGCAGTCGTACTTGTTGCGGCCGCTGATGTTCCGAAATCAGTATTCAAACAAGTATCCGACTTAAAAAGACTCACTGCCACGGTTTGCCACAAAGATTGGGAAATGCCTTATGGGGCAACTCTCATTGGCCTCTATTCTTTGTTATGTGAACGGATGATGTTTGATACTGGAGTGACCAACGAAGATTTAGAAGAAATCACAAAACATTTTCGAAAGTTGGCTGAAGATAACCCACGTGCTTTCCAATACCAAAAACCTATCAATGAAAAACAATTAAAGAAACCACTTTCTGGTGTGTATAGCACACCGATGATAGCGATTGTTACCGATCATGGATTTGCAACTCTTATCACTTCCGAATTCATGAAACAAAAGTTAATCGATAACAAAGTCATAAAAAAAGAATCTGGGCATGTTTATTTAGTAGGTTCAGGACAAAGTGCCCATGCGGAATACTTCATTCAAAAGAAAGACTTAAAAAGTCCTGCTGCTCTTGCTTGCGAAAGAGCCGTGGCCTCTTCTGGCCTCAAACGATCCGATATAGAATATGCATGGATTTATGATTGTTTTACGGGAATGATCATCCATGAAGCAGGATTGTATTTTGGAGTTCCTCCAAAAGATACAGCCACATCGTTACGCAAAGGTAAAATCTCCAATGGAACGAAAGAGATTCCTATCAATTTAGGTGGGGGAATATTGAATTACCAAGCCGCCATGGCTCTTTCTGGTGCCACAGGCCTTGTGGACATTGTTAGCCAATATGGTCTTGCGGTAGACCCCATTCCAGAAAGATTGAATGCACCACCTAATGTCAGTTTACTGGGAGGAAACGGTGGAATCGATAGTATCAACACTGTAGTTCTTTTTGCCAAAGACAAACCAGAATCTCTGACCAGAGAACCTATGAACTTAAATCCACTAGAAGTCAATGTTCCAAGGCCTAAAGAGGGAGAACAGGCCACCATCCTTACGGCAAGCACCATCTATTTCAATCCAGGTGGAGAAAAAAAACCTCCCTACCTGATTGTCTGTTCTAGAAAAGAAAATGGAGAAATGGTTCTCACGAATCTTTATAGGAAGGATGGATCAGAGATTGTATCAAAAGAAGGGTTGGATCTTGGAAAATCAAAAATAGAGTTCCAAGAGAGGGATGGGAAAATCCAAGGGATTCTTTTGGACTAATCCTGATGCGAAAGGCCAAGGATATAAATCTTTGGCCTTTCCTGCCACCTATCGCCTAACTAAAACTTAAAACTGTTTCAGAAATCTTAAATTCCCGGATTGGAAATACCGGATGTCATGAATTCCGTAACGCATCATCACAAGACGATCAAGGCCGAGACCAAAGGCAAACCCTGTCCATTTTTTAGAATCAAGTCCTGCCGCTTCCAATACATTGGGATGGACTAAACCACAAGGCAGTAACTCCAACCAACCGGAATGTTTACACACACTGCAACCATCTCCACTACAAACCAAACAGTTGATATCAAGTTCAAAACCGGGTTCCACAAATGGAAAGTATCCGGGGCGGAGTCTGGTTTTGATTTCTTTTCGGAACACACGAGAAAGTAGTGTTTCCATCGTATAAATCAAATGAGCCACAGAAATGTTTTCGCCAACCACCATACCCTCTACTTGGTAAAAAGTATTTTCGTGGGAGGCATCCACCTCTTCATATCGAAACACACGACCTGGCGCAATGATCCGAAACGGCGGTTTTAATTTGCGAAGGGCACGCACCTGGATGGCGGAAGTATGAGTTCTGAGTAAGTTTCCATCTGCCGTATAAAACGTATCTTGCATATCACGTGCCGGATGGTCTTCGGTAAAATTAAGGGCACCAAAATTGTTTTCATCGGTTTCTACTTCGGGCCCATCCATCACGGAAAAACCCATGGAAGTAAAAATATCTTCGATTTCATATTGGATTTGAGAAATAGGATGGAGACTCCCTCTTTCTTTAGAAGCGACTGGACGCAAACTATCAAAGAATTCTTGGCCCAATTGGTTCTCATAAAAACTTTCTTTTAAGGAAGAACGTTTTGTTTCTACAAAACTTTCAAGCCGACTTTGTGCTTCGTTTGCTTGTTTCCCCACTGTTTTTTTCTCTTCTACGGAAAGGGAGGCTAGACCCTTTAAAACAGAAGTGAGTTTTCCTTTTTTACCAATGAATTGGTTTTTGAGAGAATCTAGATCTTGTTCGGATGTGGCAGAAGATAAAACAGATTCCGCCTCTTTGACTAAAACTTCGATTTCTTGGGATAGGCTCATACAGATTCTCTTGATTCAATTAATGATTTTAATTCAGGATAAATTCCACCAAAGGCACCATTAGACATCGCAAGGATGATTACTTTTTCCTTTTGGAATTTTGGCAGAATCTTTTTTAGAAGGATAGGAATTTCTTTTGGATCTTTCGCATACAAAGTTTCTTTCTTTGTATTCTTTGCGATGTCTTTTACTAGTTTTTTGACATTCAATCGCAGGGATTTGTTTACTTTGTCTACCTGAAACACTTCGGTAACAATGCTCACGTCACTTCCTTTAAAACATTTAGCAAAATCGTCTTGGAATACATTTCTGTGTGAGGTAGCACTTCTTGGTTCAAAAAGTGAAATGATTTTGTATCCAGGGTAAGCTTCTTTGTGAGCCTTTATGGTTTCTTGGATGGCCACGGGATGGTGGGCAAAGTCTTCCACAAGAAGACTTCTTTCAGAAACAAAAAGGTTTTCTTGTCGTCGTTTGACACCAGGGAATGACTCCACTGCTTCTAAAATTTCTTTTCTTTTTTGCGGAGCAATCTCTAAACAAATACGAGTGGCAACTTCCACATTACGATAATTATGTGACCCAATTAAAGATGGTTTTAGTTTTGTTTTGGTTCGGATTTCAGACAAAATACCTTTTTCGTATTTAAAAATGGAATTTTTATCTCCCAAATCAAACGATTCCACTGGTGCATGTTTGTAATCTTTGGTGATCTCTACTAGGTTTCGAGAACCTTTCCAATAGAATACCTTTCCTCGACTCGGAACCAAATTTAACAGACGTTTGAACATGGTTTTGATTGCGTTTAGATCGGCAAAAATATCCGCATGATCAAAATCGAGAGCATTCATCGCCAAATAATACGGTCTGTAATGTAAAAACTTAGAACTTTTATCAAAGAAAGCAGAATCGTATTCGTCCCCTTCAATGACAAAATAATCTCCTTCCCCAAGTGCAAAACCAGGGAAACCGTCTTTGCGAATCCCACCCACAAAGAGGCCTGGTTTTAGTCCAATGGATTCCAAAATCCAATGGGTTAAAAATGTAGTGGTTGTTTTGCCGTGAGTTCCTGAAATTACGATGGGTTTTTTATTTTTCAGAAAAAATGTTCCGATGGCCTGGGCCATACTCATATATTCCATTCCCGTGTTTAGAACTTCTTCTACTTCAGGATTCCCACGTGAAATCGCATTTCCAATGATAACTAAATCAGAACCTTTTACGTTTTCTTTACGATAACCAGATTTAGGTGATAAACCCCATTCCACCAACTTATCAGACATAGGTGGGTAAAGATTTTGGTCTGAACCTGATACATCATGACCTTGATTTTTTAGCATATAGGCCAAGTTACCCATAGCAATTCCACCAATGCCTACCATAAAGATTTTCAAAAGAGCACCGTCCTAACCAAGTTGTAAATAAATAGAGGAACTGAAACAAGAACCAAAAAAAACAAAATCACTTTCATTAGAAAAAATAAAAAATCAAAAGAAGTCCATTCTCTTCGGTGTGATAAATAATAATAAGCTAAATGTAATGAATACAAAAAACCAACACCTAAGGCAAGTAAGGGGATTGGTGCAGGAAAAATCCAAAAGATTGCGGTGGCACTGAAGGGAAGATAGGAAATCATAAACACATGTGGTTCTGGCCCTTCCCAATCTTTTGTGCGATCACGCATTTGGTGATACATCCGAAAACTATCAACAAGACGAACGAGAATATAAAACCCTAAATAAAAAAAGAATAAAGTAACCATCCCTTGTGTGTAAGTTAACTTTGTTTCTTCATCTACCGTCGAAACTTTGAACAAAACAATTTGGATCAAATTTCCGAGAAACTTAGCAGCGGGTGCAAGAAGGATGAGTTGGAGATGGGCCAACCACAAATCACGACCACCTAAATCCGTTTTATGATAATAGGCTTCAAAAGCGGACATAGGGGAGTAGAATAAATCTCGGATCATTTCCATCCGAGATGCGACTGTAGAAACTTTTTGCACCTTATTGGATTTTCTGGTTGGGGCGCTCGTAACGGGAAGCACTTTTCACTTTCATGACAGCATTCACCAAATTTTGGAAGGATTCCTCTTTCATCCAAGTGATCGTTTCAGAAAAATAAGGAACAAATTCCCGACGAACCGGCCTCCATTTTCCCAAATCGGATTCCCAAAGTGGGTAAAAGGAAAGCCGATATTTGATTCCTTCTGATTGGGTTACATCCAAAACTGCTTCTGGAACTTGAGTCGAGGGAAGTTCAGGAAACTCTGGGGCTCCTGTCTCATCCGTATAGAACTCAACCTTTAGTCCTTTGACCACCGATTCCCACTGATTTCCGACGTCTGGAGGTAATACAATCCTTTCTCCGGTGGTTCGGCTCCAATCATTTACATAAACATTGTATTGGTTTTTTTTGGCGCGGTTTTCTGCTTTTACATTGACTACCTGACCAGAAAAAGAAAGTTCCTTCAGATAACCTTCGTTAAATGTAACATACATTTTTTCACGAAAGTTAGTGGTCGGCGCACGAAACTTTTCAATTAAATAGTTGTAGGGAGCAATTATCTCTTCATTCACTAATACAGAAACACGACCTTCATCGGCTCCAATCTTTTTTCCGAAAAACAACTGTTTGTCTTTTGAAAATTCGATTTCAGAGCCATTCTCTTCTGATAAAGACAAGGATGGTGAACTCATCCCTAAACAATAAGACTTTTGGATCTCAGGTGTGGCCTTTTCAATCAATTTCGTTTTAAGAACACTGAGTTCGGAAAAACTATTTTTTACATTGTAGTTGGCTTCATAAGAAGTTTGTTTGCCGTCTTTTATAGTGGAAACAGTATAAACAGGAGTTAAGTTCCACCCACGAGGGATTTTACGAAACACCATGGTTTCTTCTGCAAACTTTGGTTCCAAAACCCCACACCAATCTTCTTTAGGTGGAGTGTACCGCATGGATTTCCAATCTTCTTTCCAAAAATTTGTTTCAGAAATATTTTCTGGATGGTCTTCCATCCAGTAGAAAAGTAAAAACAAACCAACAAATGCAACAACAACTAAACTAATTTTCTGTTTCATACTTCAATCATAGAACTTTTTCGGCGAACATAGACAAAGTAGGATCCCACTGCCAGAATGAATCCAGGAAACAAAAACACTCCAATCACCCAAGCAACTAACTTCTGATTGTCGGAAAGGGAAATTGTATCTAGTTCTTCTTTTTTAAGTGGAATTTCTGCAACAGCAGTATCTTGGAATAAACCCGTAATGGACACTGTGGAAAACTGTGAGTTCATCGCGTACGGAATGAACTGATCGGTTACCCAAGACGTACCCGTATGTAAAATGATTTTTCCCGATTTTTCACTTACGAGAGACATTGGTGTTAAAACGATGGAGAGAATTTTACTTTCACGTTTTTCGTTTGGATCCAATTTCCCGTTTTTGTTTTCATCCGTATACGCTTCATATCCAGATTCCAATAAAGTTTCTGACTTAAAAACATAGGGAGATGGAATGGTGGCATCCGTTTCCAAATAACCACTGTAAGGGAATAAAATTCCCATATCTTTTTTCTGAAGTAAATCAGTGAGTCTATTGTCTGGAAAACGTTTTGCCACAACAAACCCCGGTTTTTCTTCTCTTTCAATGAGAGGAGATGATTTAAACTTAAGACCAGCCGTTGTTAGTAACCAAGAAAAATCTTCACTCCCTTTTGGTTCCATTGTAATGAGAAGTTTTCCATTTTTTTCCAAAACAAATTTTGTTAGTTCTTCCTTTGCTTCTTTCGAAAAAGGAACTGTTGGTCCAAGAACGACTAACATTTCTGCATCTTCTGGCAATTTTGATGGCCAACCTTGCGCAAATCCGAGTTCCGCCACTTTAAAGTTGAGGAACTGTAAAGAAGAAACAAACCGGTTTACTTGTTCATTAGGAAGAGCTTTAAAGGACATTCCGTATCTTTCACCATTCGAAACAGTAAAATAAACTTTTTTCTGCTCGGTAGTGACGTTGAGAAGTGCCCCAACTAACTTACGTTCTAGATCTTCCAAATCTTTTGTTTCTTTGGCAATCACTCGCTCTTCTGCAAAAGGAGTCCCCGATGATAACAAAGATTGTTTCTGCGAACGAACAAAAATAGTTCCGTTGGAAACCTGGCCAAATTCTTTTAATAAATCCACTTCTACATCCGCATTAATGAATTGAACGGTGATATGTGAATTTTCCGCTTTGATTTGGTCTAAAAGGATTTCGATATCGGGACGAACTCGAGTGAGAGCAAACGCAGCCAACTTATCACCGTTGGCTGGCCCATCCGCTTCCAAAGGACGAGGATAAAATGCAGTGATTGTAACATCTTTTGTGATTGGTTTGATGAGATTTCTTGAAATTTGAGAAAGAGAAAATTTCCCCTGGCTACTCAAATCAAAATTATAGTTTCGTTTGATTGCAAAATAGTTAACAGCAACAACAATCGGAAGAACAAACAAAAATCCAAGAACCGCATTTTGTAATAATGAATTTTTGGATTTTGCAAGGTTACTCTGCGCTTCTAACGATGACTTTCCTATTTCAAGTAAAATGATTTGAAGAAGGAATACAATTGATAAAAGAACCACACAAAGTAAAAGAAATTCTCTTACTTTCGGAATGGCACTGACTTCCTCATTAAATCCAGCTACAGGTTTTAAATCCAAAAAATCACGTAAAACAGATAATAAAAAGGCACCAATTCCAAATCCGGCAGCAATGTATCTGTTTTGGTCTTCTTTACGTAATCCTTTAGAAAAAGCACGGAGGATGGTATCTGAAGCTAAAAATAAAAAAATTACACCTAGAAAAATAATTCTTCTTTTAGGATCTACAACCATCCCATCGAACAAGAAATAGGCGAAAAGTGAAAGTAAACTAATAAACGGTAAAATTCGATCTGCAGTTAAAAACATGGCCTACCCCCTCCATCTCCTGGATTCCAGAACCTTTACGGTAAGATATAAAAACAAAAAAGTTCCACTTAAGAAAAATACAATCCCTGTTAAAGGAACCACACCTTTAGCAAAAGCTGCAAAGTGCGAAAAAATATGTAAATGGAAAAGAACCTTTCTCGTTGTTGCTTGGAAAAGATGTGAAAAATATCCCACCACCCAAAGTGTCAAAATAATCAAAACCGAAATCAAAAGTGAAATCATTTGGTTTTTACCGAGGCTTGATCCAAACATTCCAATCGTGAAGGTAAAAACACCTAACAAAAACACGCCGACACTACCAGAAGCCACCATATAAAACGGAGCTTTCCAAAATGAGTATAACAACAATGGAAAAAGCCCATTGATAAAAACCGTAATGATCCCACAAACTGTGACACCAAACAAAAATTTACCAAATACAATTTCCAAATCGGTAATGGGCGAAGTAAAAAGTAATTCCAAAGTGCCTTTGTTTCTTTCCTCTACAATCGATCCCATAGAGATGATTACCATAGCAATGAGAATGGTTGTCATAAAGGAAATGAAAGTGATGTACGTTGCAATTTCATAGTTTGCAGTTCCATTAAAGTTTAGGATCATTACGAAAAGTGCATTTAGAAACGCAGTTCCCCCGAGAACCAAAGGCCCCATATAAGTTCCAAAAAATAATCGTAATTCTTTTTTATAGATCCAAACAGCCGTTTGCCAGTTCATATTTTCTCCATAAAAATTTGTTCTAAAGACACTTCTTGTTTTTTCAAAGATTCAATTTGAATTCCACTAGCCAATGCTTTTGAAAACAAAGATTCTTTGAATCGTTTTGGATTTGTTGTTCGCACTAAAAATTGAATTTCCTCTTTATTGGTTCCTAGTTCAGACAAACTATCACCATCACCTATCGCCGATTTCATAAAATTAAGAAGTTCATCTGCGCCCTTTCCAGAAAGGCCAACTTCCCATCCTGCAAGTCGATTCATTTCTTCTTCCAAACGACCCAGTGAAAGTTCTTGTTTCAAACTTCCTTTGTGTAAAAATAAAAACTTATCACAAGTTTTATAAATCTCAGTTAAGATATGACTGGAAATCAAAACGGTATGATCACCCGCAAGACTCCTAATCAGATTTCGGATTTCTACAATTTGTTTTGGATCAAGTCCTGAAATTGGTTCGTCCATAATCACAATTTCAGGATCTCCCAAAATGGCTTGGGCGATTCCCACACGTTTCCGGTATCCCAATGATAAAGTTCCAATCAACTTATCTTTAACAGCCGTAATGTTTGTTTTAGAAAGAACCTTTTCTATTTCCGAATCAAGTTTAGTTCCCTCAATTTTTTTGATCCGACCTACAAATTGGAGATACTCTGTAATGGTCATATCTTCGTAGAGAGGAGGAGTTTCAGGAAGGTATCCGATTTTCTGTTTTGCTTCCAAAGGAAAGTCAAAGATAGACTTTCCATCAATTGAAGCATCACCCGCACTAGGAATCAAATACCCTGTCAGGATTCGGATGGTAGTGGTTTTTCCGGCGCCGTTGAGGCCCAAAAGACCCACAATTTCGCCTTTTTCTAATTTGAAATTAAGCCCTGAGATGGCTCGTTTTTCACCGTAAAATTTTGATAAATTGCTGACTTGAATCATAACTCTGGTTTAGTTTTCGTATACCTGCACCTATGAATGAATTTCTGGAAAAAATCAAAAGCTTTTTCAAGGATGAAGACAGCTTTTTTGATGCAAAGCAACTTCTGCAACAGAATTGGCACAAATTTGTCCCCCAATACTTCGACAAAATCCTGGAAACTCGTGCAAATGCCGTCTTTGTCTTAGATCAGGATCTAAATTATACCTATGTGAACTCTTCGGCAGAACGTATGGTGGAGAAATCCGCCAGTCAGATGTTAGGGCAAAACATTTGGGATCTGTTTCCGAACCTGGACGAAACCGATTTTGGGAAACAATTATCGCGTGCGATTAAAAATAGAGAACCATTTCGTTCAGATGAATTCTTTTTGGAATCAAAAGGATGGTTTGCGACTCAAGTTTTTCCTCAGGAAAATTTTACCATCCTCATTGCGACCGAAATCACCTCCGAAAAAAACGCCAAGGATAATTACAGCCAAGTTCTCAGCAAAAACAAAGCAATCTTAAGTTCTCTCCCCGACAAATTATATGGAATTCGTAAGGATGGATCTGTGATTGATCACAAGGAGTTTCCTGATTTTAAAGGTTGGGATTCCCTTCACGAAGGTAAAGAAGTTCGGGTCACAAGAATTGAAAATCTATTTCCAACCAAAAAACTCATGGAAATTGAATCCATCTTAGAACAAGTATTAGAAACTGGTGGAACCAAAACTTATGAATATTCCATTGAAGATTACGATGGAAAAAAATATTTTGAAGCCCGATTTACAAAAACTGGCGAAGATGATGTTCTAACGATAGTTCGGAATATAACTGAACGAAAAAAAGCTGAAGCATTAAAAAACGAATTTATAAGTTTAGTAAGCCATGAATTGCGGACTCCACTAACATCCATTAAAGGATCTATCGATTTATTACTTGCTGGTGTTGCGGGGGAACTCTCCAACCAAACCAAATCTCTTCTGAATATCTGTCGAAAAAATACTCAAAGACTTGTACGTTTTGTAACAGACTTATTGGATATAGAAGCTTTAGATTCAGGAAATATTAATTTCAAATTTCGAACCTATCGTTTAGAAGAAATCCTTCAAAGTTCTGTCGATGGAATGAGAACCTTTGCCGAACAATACCATGTTTTACTAAATTATGATCAAAATTTTCCATCCACTTCTGTTTTTGTAGATGAAGATAGGTTAAATCATTGTATTACAAATCTAATTTCCAATGCAGTGAAGTACACTCCCAAGTTTTCGGAAGTGTACATTACAGTAGTTCCTTCAGACACTCATGCACAAATATTAATCAAAGACAATGGCCCAGGAATTGATCCGAATTTTGCTCCAAGATTATTTCATAGATTTGCACAAGGAGCACCACCGAAAGATAAATTAGTTGGTGGTTCAGGACTTGGACTTTCTATCACCAAGGGTTTTGTTGAAGCGATGAAAGGAAAAATATTTTTTACTTCTGATGACCAAGGGACTGTTTTTACGATTGAATTTCCAATCATAAAACCGGGAATGATTCCTTCAGGATACGACCAATGACAGAATCCACCTTAAATCACGTGTTAATTGTTGAGGATGAAGAAGATATTGTGGAGATCCTTCGCATTGCACTGGAGTTTAATTCGAATTATCAGGTGAGTTTTGCAAAAACAGGGCCAGAAGGTTTACAAAAAGCTATCATTCTTCAACCCGACTTAATCTTGTTAGATGTTCTGATGCCAGGTATGAATGGAATGGAACTCATCGAAGAATTAAAAATTTTTCCAGAAACTAAAGAGATTCCTGTTGCTTTTATCACATCGAGGGTTTTAAAAAATGAAATTTTGGAATACCAAAAAAGAGGGGGCATTGGTGTGATTGAAAAACCCTTTGCCCCTCTTGAAATTGCTGATAAAATTCAAACCCTTTGGGAAGATTGGAAAAAAAACTAAGACTTTAATCTTATCTATTAAACGTCTTTAAACCCAGTCAAAATTTCGTCTTGTCTTCCCATAAGGCGCACTGACAAACGCGGGCCCACTTCACAAACAATACGAGAAGCTACATAGTTTCCCCAACGAGCTGACTTTTGTGCGGAATATCCTTGGGTCAGTCCGTATAATACTCCCGCAGCAAAAGCATCCCCTGCACCCGTTGTATCAATTGGTTTTACTGGAAAACCGGGAACGAGTGTGATCTTTCCGTTTTCAGAAACATAAGCTCCCTCTTTTCCCGCAGTCATAAATACTAAAGGACAAAGTTTAGAAATAAACTCGACAGCTTCTTCCGCAGTTTTTGCTCCACTCAGGGCTAATCCTTCTTCAGAATTACAAAAAACCACATCAACATATTCTTTTGTTAGATGGATGAATTCATCTCTAGAACGATTCACACAAAAAGGATCACTATAAGTAAAAGAAACTTTTACATTGTTTTCCTTTGCAACTTTCATAGAAAGTTCGCTTGCTTTTTTTGTAGAATCTCCATCCCACAAATAACCTTCTACATATACAAATTTACTTTTTTTAAGATTTTCTACATCTATATCATCCGGGCCAAGTGAAGTAGAAATGGCAAGATTGGTTAACATGGTTCTTTCAGCATCTGGAGTTGTCAAAACAACACAAGTTCCCGTATGGCCATTTTTATCAGGAGTGGTTTCAAAAAGTACACCTGCATCTTCCATATCTTTTTTATAAAATTCGCCGTAAGTATCATGGGTAACTTTACCCGTATAACAACATGTTCCACCTGAGTTTGCAATGGCAATCATGGTGTTGGCAGCACTGCCACCAGAGCGAAGTTCTTTTTTTTCATCATGAAGGTCTGCAAGAATCTGCCCTTGTCTGGATTCGTCTACAAGAGTCATCACACCTTTGGTGATATTTTGTTTTTGTAAAAAATTGGGATCAATAAAGGCAATGATATCTACCAGGGCGTTCCCCACGCCGAATACGTCGTAATGCTTCATGGGGACAATGCTTTTTTCCTTTAGGGAATTGACACTCAATTTTCCTGTTCCAGGTTGGCAAGTACCGAGAAAATACGGCTCCATGGTTTCCTATTTCCGATTATCAATTTTACTTTTTTTAAGTTTCTCATCCCTTACGTTACTTGCTCAAAACAAAGAAACAAAAGAAGTTGAGATTAGAGCCAATGTAGAAAACCAGTCAAAAAATTCCAATTTTTCCAAGAACCCAACAGGGTTTCAAAAAGAAATCGACTTAACATCAACAAACACTCGATATACGAGTTTGCCCGATGTATTAAACCGAGAAGCAGGAGTTCGGGTTCGGCAATATGGTGGACTTGGTTCTTACTCCACTCTTTCTTTACGGGGAACCAATCCCAACCAAACTAAAATCTATTGGAATGGTGTTCCTATCAATAATTCCATGGGAGGGGAAATCAATTTAGCCGACCTACCATTTGATAATTTAGAAAAAATTGAAATTTATAAATCAGGGACTCCTGCTGGATTTTCAGGTTCTGCGATTGGAGGTTCTATCAATCTAATTTCAAAATCAAAAATTGATAAACCGATTACACGAATCAATTTGATGGGAGGAAGTTTTAAAACGGCGAAAGCCAGTGTTACTCATATGGATCAATTTGCCGGTGGTTCTTATTTTGTGCAGGCCCTCCAAGAAACTTCAGACCAAAACTTTAGTTATCTCAATAACAAAGGAACTGTATTATTTAATACTTATGATGATATTATTGACACACGTAGGAATGCTCAATTTAGAAAAACAGGATTTACCGGAAATATTTCCATTGAATATGGAAAAACAAAAATCAATTTTTTGAATGATTACATTCACAGAAAACAAGGATTACCTGGGCCAGGAAATAGACAAACTGTTGCCGTAGAAAGAGTATTTAGTAAACTCTCTTCGGCAATCACAACAGAAACAAATGAATTTCTTTTACAAAACCTAACTCTTGAAACAAAGACTTACGGCAATTTTTCAAAGGATGATTTTTTCGATCCTAAATCTGAATTTAGTTATGGAACTCCCAACTCATATACAAAAACAAACCAATATGGATTTCAACTCACACCCACATTATATTTATTAGAATACAACCAAGTGCTCCGAACCTCTTTCCAAACGGAGCAAGAATTTTTCACTCGGTACGAAAAAAGATACAATCACGAAACAGAAAGGAAAGAACCGAAAAAACGTAGAGATACTTTAAGTGCTACATTTCAAGACGAAATCAGACTTTTTTCCAACCGACTTTTTTTAGTACCTCAAGTACGTTTTGAACGGTTCACCGACAGATTTGGAAAAGATGAGACAAGTGTCCGTAACCAACTTTTAGATCCACTCACTGATGTTTTTTATGTCAAACAAGCATTCACCAATCCAAGTTTTGGAATTAAAATCGTTTGGATTAAAAAAGAAAGTTTAGAATTTGGAACACTGGCAAATATTAGTAAAGACTTCAGAATTCCCACCTTCTTAGAGTTATTTGGTGAACGTGGAAGTATCGTTGGGAACACTAAATTAAAACCAGAACAAAGCCGAAACGGTGATTTTGGATTTTATCTCCATTCAAAACCAAACAACAATTGGAAAATACAATCTGATATTTCCATTTTCCAAAAAAGAATTTATGATATGATTTTGTTTTTGCCAAATTCACAATTTACTTTGAGGCCTGAAAACGTAGACCAAGCTCTCATTCGGGGTTTAGAAACAAGTCACAACCTAATTTGGAACAAAGGGATCAAATTTAACTTCAATTATACCTACCAAGATGCAAAAAACTATTCTGAATCTCCCGCATTAAACGGAAAGTATCTCCCACTTCGATCCAAAAGTCAAGGCAGCGCCCTGCTTGCATTCTTCAAAGAATATGGAGAAATTGGACTGGAATACCAATACATAGGTGCCAATTTTAGAGACAGAACCAATGAATATCTGGGGTATTTACCCGCCAGACAGTTTTGGAACCTCTACATCCAATATATACCTTACAAAAACTTAGAAACAGGAAACGAATTGATTTTAGGGTTTGAAGTTCGTAATCTATCAGACAAACGGGTTGAGGACTTGGTAGGATACCCACTTCCTGGCCGCAGTTACTATTTTACAGGGAGCTACCGATTCTAATGGCCATCACTGATAGCTTTCATGCTAAATACAACCTCCGACGCGAGATATACGCATTACGAGTATTCACCGCACGATATCTGAACTACAAATACAACCTCCGACGCGGGATATACGCATTACGTATATTTCCCATCCTTTTCATTCATTTCCATTGTGCTCAATTGGAAATTGAAAAACCCAATTTCTTTCAGTTTCTTTTTTTATCGGCTTCTCCCACTTCTGTGGGTGTAGTTACATCTGACTTTGCTAGTGGAGGAAGGTTTAAAACATTCGAACCAAACTCGTTTACTACGTTTCCCACATCCATCCCCATCCATTCAGATGCCGTTGGTCGATATACAAACGATAGAGTTTTTATAGTCAATCGATTGAATCGTGATAGTATCCAAGTTTTGAACCCTCAGCTCGGATTTATCACCGAACAAGAGTTTAGTGTTGGACAAGGTAAAAATCCACAGGACATTTCTGTTTGGAACGACAAATACTTTATCAGTTTGTATAATTCTGATGAATTGGTTATTTATTCGAGATCTAATGGAACAAAGATAGGGGGTGTTTCTTTTACTTCACTTCGAGAAACTTTTTCTACCTCAGGAATTCCAGATAGTTCTGTTGAATCTTCCTATATGCTTCAAGATGGTCCAAGTTTATTCGTATTGTTACAAAGATTGGATCGTAATGATGTATCAGGTTATTTGCCACCTAACTCGGATTCATATCTTGTAGAAATTGATATGGATCTAAATTCGATCAAAGCTGTCTACACTCTACCTTACAGAAATCCAAGTTCCAAAATCCAAAAAATTAATTTGTTCGGTGAACCTCATTTGGTAATTTCTTGTGTTGGACGTGTTGGTTTTATTTCTCAAATTGATGCGGGGATCATAGCGTTTCGTTTGAGCACTCGCCAATTTCATCCCAATCGTCTATTTGCAGAAGAAACCGCAGGCGGTGATATCCTCGCCTTCCAAATTAAAAATGACGAATTGGGCTTTGCAGCTGTTCTTGATTCTGGATTTACAAAAACTGTCCAGGCCTTTCGACCAAGAACCGGCGAACGAATTGGAACCCTTTTGCAAATACCAGGAAATGTTGGCATTAGCCTTTCCGGTTTATTACTTACAAATGAAGGAAAACTTCTCGTTGGCTCTACCGATTTCAATCGACCGGGAATCTATGTATACGACTCCAATTTGGGAAATATACTTTTGAATCCCGTACCAAGTTCCGTAGAACTAACACCTTTCGATATCTTCCAGTTGCAAAATCTTCAATAAATCTCAAAGTGGAAAAAGACAGGGGAATCTAATCTATGTTAACTCTAAAAAAACAGCCAAAGGGCCCGTTGGCCAAACAAGTTTTACTCATCATCTTAGATGGAGTTGGGTTTACAGAAAAAGGATACGAAAACGGAAACGCCGTTGCTAAAGCTGAAATGCCTGTATTAAAAGGGCTTTGGAAAACACAACCTACAGTTCTATTAAAAGCACATGGAACCGCTGTCGGAATGCCCAGTGATGAAGATATGGGCAACTCTGAAGTCGGCCATAATGTTTTAGGTTCGGGAAGAATTTTTGATCAAGGTGCCAAATTAGTATCTCAATCCATTGAGAATGGAAGTTTGTTTACTGGACCTATTTGGAAAAAAACTGTTTCCAATTGTAAATCAAATCAATCCACTTTTCATTTCCTCGGATTGTTTTCCGATGGAAATGTTCATAGCCATATCGACCATTTAAAAGCACTTATCGATCATGCAATTAAGGAAGATATTAAAAAAATCCGTCTCCATATTTTGTTAGATGGAAGAGATGTTCCCGAAAAATCTGCGTTAGACTATTTAAACCCTTTTGAAGAATACTTAGATTCCTATAGAAAAAAAGGAATCGATATTTTGATTGCCTCTGGTGGCGGTAGAATGGAACTCACAATGGATCGTTATGATGCTGATTGGTCTATGGTGGAAAAAGGCTGGAATCATCATGTTGAAGGAGAAGGTCGCGTTTTTTCTACTGCAAAAGAAGCCATCGAAACTTTTCGAACAGAAAACCCATCTGTCATAGACCAATACCTTCCAGGATTTGTGATTGGTGATTCCAATGGAAAACCTGTTGGTAAAGTAGAAGATGGCGACTCCGTTGTGTTTTTTAATTTTCGCGGTGATCGTGCCATTGAAATCTCTAGGGCATTTACAGAAGAATCTTTAACAAACTTCAATCGTAAACGTTTTCCAAAAATTGAATTTGCAGGAATGATGCAGTACGATGGAGATTTATTTATCCCCAAACAATACTTAGTTGCTCCTCCAGCGATTGATCGCACTATGGGCGAATATTTTGCCAATGTTGGGATCGCCCAATATGCTCTCTCGGAAACTCAAAAGTATGGCCACGTCACATTTTTTTGGAATGGAAATAGATCAGGATACTTCAACCAAACTTTAGAGACCTACGAAGAGGTAAAATCCGACATCATTCCTTTTGACCAGAAACCAGAAATGAAAGCAAAAGAAATCACTGATAATCTTGTGCTTGCCCTCACTTCCCACAAATTTCCTTTTTTAAGAGTTAATTATGCAAACGGTGATATGGTAGGTCATACCGGGAATATGGATGCGACTGTTCGAAGTTTAGAATATCTTGATCTTTGTTTGGATCGTATCAAAAAAATCTGCGATGAAACTGACACTGTTTTATGTATCACCGCTGACCATGGAAATGCAGATGAAATGTATCAACTTTCCAAAAAAGGTACTGCTGAAATTTCAAAAGAAGGGAAACCGGTTCCGAAAACGAGCCACACACTCAATCCCGTACAATTTGTACTTTATGACCCTTCTGGAAAAATCCAACTCAACCAAAACATTAAAGAAAAAGGTCTCGCCAATGTTGCAGCAACGATGATGGATCTTTTAGGATTTGAAGCACCAGAAGGATACCATCCAAGTCTAATTTCCAGAGACTAATTTAAAGATGCACTTTCGGATTCTCATCTTTTTTCTTTTCAGTTTATTTTTTACCAACTGTGGAGAATCCGAAATTGGCTCTTTTTCAGAAGAAACCAAAGAAAAAATTCGAAAGAGAATCAAACAAGAAGGATTTCAAGGTGTAGTCCTCATTTCCCAAGATGACAATATCCTGTTCAGAGAATCCATTTATCCTGGCAAAAAAAGAAAAAATTCACAACTATACAAAAAACATAATTTTCCGTTAGGTGAATCAACAAAAACTTTCACTTCCTTTGTCATTCATATGTTGGAAGAAGAAAAAAAAATTTCTTTAGCTGACCCTGTCTCTAAACATCTCAAATGGTTTCCTTATCCTAAAATAACGATTGGGCATTTATTACATCACACATCTGGTTTACCAAAAATTATAGAATTTCTCCCGAATTTTGATTCAGAAAAAAATCACTTAAAACGAGAGGATGTTAAAAGGATATTTTTAGAATCTAAGTTAAAACCAGCCTTTCCAGCAGGTGAGTATTGGAAATATAGTCGTCTTGATTATCTTTTTTTATCTTATATCATCGAAAAGGTTTCTGGATCAACCTACTCCAAATTTTTAAAAGAAAAAGTTTTTGATCCACTCGAGTTCCAAAATACAAACGTTGATTCCAATGAAGCGTTAATAGGAAATAGTGGAATATACTCGACACCAGAAGATTTATCTCTATTTAGTTTGGAATTAAAAAAACCAAAATTAATCTCAAAAACATCCAGAGACAATTTACTCAAAAAAACTGTTTTATCGGATTCAATATCTGAAGATCCAATTGCTTTTGGTGAAGGTGTTTTTGTTGGAGATTATTTTTATTGGACTTATGGTAAAGAAAAGGGAATTTCAAACTTTATCTACCATGACTTAAAAAGTAGAATTTTTATCACTATTGTAAGTCCCTATGGAAATAGCAAAGGTGATTTATCTTCAATAAAATCAATCTTAACCGAAATCATTTTTGATGCTAAAAAATTAAATCTTAGAAAAAGAACCAATCTTCCTAACGAAATATATATAGAAGACTTAATGAAAGAGGAAAAAGTTCCTTCACTTGGGATAGCCGTTTTTCGAAACCAGGGATTGAGTTGGAAAAAAATGTATGGGACAAAAACACAACATACACTTTTTCGGGCTGGTTCATTGTCCAAAACGATGACAGCAACCGCAACACTTCGATTAGTTGAATCTGGCCAACTTGATTTATATTCGAATTGGATTGGGAAACTAAAACAGTACAAAGTGTCCGTTCCCAAAGGAAAAAGACGATCACTTGTAAATCTTGATTTGTTATTATCTCACACAAGTGGACTCACTGAAAAAGGAAACTGGGATGATCCGATCAATTCAGGAAAAAAACATTTACGAGAGTTAAAGGATACAAATACCACAAAAGGAAATGGTTTGAAATTGTATTATAAACCGGGAAGTAAATCTCGTTACTCCGGTGGTGGGTATAGCATTGTACAAGAGATCTTAGCCGAACGAACCGGAAAATCATTTCAAAACCTAATGTCCGAAGTTGTTTTTCAACCTTTACAAATGACAAGAAGTACATTTAGACAGAATCTAACAGCAGAAGACGATCGTTGTGATGGTTACGATGAACAGGGAAAATTACTCCCACAAAAATCCTTTGTCACTCCTGAACTTTCTTCCGGTGGGCTTTGGACAACTCCGGAAGAAGTGGGATTATTATTCTATGAAGTAGCAAAAGCAAAACAAGGAAAATCAAACTTTTTATCCAAAGACTCTGCCGAGTATCTGCTCTCTCCTAAAATGAGTGCCGCAAACCTCACCGTTCATGCCCTTGTCGCCCATGGATTTTTCTTAAACCGCACTGGCAAAACTGAATATTTCTTTCATGGAGGGCATACAAAGGGACATAAGTCGCTTGCCCTTTTCAACACAGAAAAAGGATATGGAGTGGTCATTATGACTAATTCGGAAAATGGTTCTAAATTAATTTGGCGAATCCTCAGATCCATCTCAGTGGAAGAAAAATGGGATAAGTTCGTCAATTAATCTATTGACCAAATCCGAAAATTGGCTATTCTCAAAGCGGTTCAATGGAATATACAGAATCTAAATTCGACGGCATTGTTGTTCTGAAATTATTCGGCAACTTAGATATGTTAAATGCCGGTATACTCAAAGAACGAATTAAAGAATCTTCATCCCAAGAAGAACACCGGTTTATCTTTGATTTAGAGGGAGTCAGCTTTATTGACTCTTCCGGATTTGGACTCATCATGTCACTTAACGACAAATTGACAGAGTTAGGTGGTGGTTTGCGAATTGTTAATGTTTCAAAAACAATTCGCCAGATTTTTCGAATTTCTAAAATCTCTTCAGTCATTCAAATTTTTGAAAGCACAGAAGAAGCAATCAATTCATTCAAATAAATCAACTTACAGAAGTTGCTACCATTTTTTTCCAAAAGTTTTTTAGTTTAAGGAGTTTTGGATTTTCTGGTGCCATTTCTTGCAAAGAAAGAAGGACTTCTTTAGAACGTTCAATATCCCTTCTATGCATCAAAATTTCTGCAAGTAACAAAAGGTTATTAAAATTTTTCGGATCTCTAAAACGAAGTCTTTCTGCAAAATCTGTGGCTAACACAAAGTCTCTTCTTTGTTTGTGGGCATAAGCGATATAAAACAAAAAGTCAGTGTCTCCTGGATTTAACTGTAGATAACGATTTGCAAGTTCAATCGCTTTTTCATAATCCTTAGATTTCATATACAACTTGGACAACTCTCTTAAACAATAGAGATCATCTGGTTCCGAATCTAATGCAAGTTCCAAAGCAAAAATAGCGTTGTTCCATTCACCATCACGATAGGATTGAATCCCTTCTCCCAACATTTGATAATAAACATTTGTTTTCGTTGATTCTTTCGCGGCGTAAGCAACTTCCTCTAAAAAAGCAATTCTCATCAAACTTAGGTCATCTGTGAGATCCCCAAATAAATACATCGCCTTACAAATTTGATTTAGATCACCACCACCTTCCGTTACATGCCTTAAAAAAACTGTTTCGTCATCGTTGATGACTCTGTTTCCACCAGATTGTCCGACAAACAAATCATCACGTCCATCCGATCCTAAAATCAGAACATCACCGGGTCTTAGAGGATAAATTTGAATGACCACCTCATCACCACTCATCTCAGTAAAACCAATCTTTCGAAGTGAGTGTTCATTTTCTAGAAAACTCGAATTTCCATCTCGGTATAATACAATCCAAGGATGTTCCGCATTGATATAATATAAAGTTCCGGTTTCCTCGTCAACTAACCCTAATATAGCGGATATTAACATATGACCATCAAAACTAATAAAAACATTATGAACTTCTTGAAAACATTCCTTTAACCAACGTTCGGGATGTCTATCTTGCATATAACGTAACTTTTGTGTTCGAGTGATAATGGATTTAAAAACCGTTCCCATTACAAGAGCTCCGCCTGCACCTTGGATAGATTTACCCATAGCATCTGCGTTCAAAAATACTGTATATTTTTTACCCATTAAAAAGATAGAGTCAGAAACAGAAAGGTCTCCACCAATCTCTGATTGTTTGTTTCTAAACTTAAATTGTTTCATTTGACGTTCAAAAATTTTGATCGAAACCGTTTCTGATTTAGCAAACGAACCTCGTAAAGGTTTGATCAGAAGTGACGTTAAAAAATAATCTCCATCTTGTTTATCTTGAAGTTTTTGCATTTCCGATAAAGTTTCATTTAATTCCCTTGTTCGTTGGTCCACCATTTCTTCTAAATGATTTTGGTGTTCGGCCAATTCCTCTTTCATTTCTACAAAAACCCTTCCCATTTGTCCGATTTCATCACTTCTATGAGTTGGCAAAGTTTCTGGTTTCCATTGGTCTAAATCTACCATAGCAGTAGTGAGAAGTTTGATTGCCTCGACCATATCTCTAGAAAACAAAAAGGAAATGAGGAAAATGACGCCGCACAACACCAATGATGCGATAACAAAAAAAGACCAAATTTTCCAGGTTTTAGATTCTACTTCGTTTTCATCAATCATCACATGAAATACTAAATGTTTTACAGATTGAGAACTTCCAACATACGGAATTTTCACCATATAATATGGTTTGTTTTGAAAGTGAAATCTTTGTTCCTCCATTAACAAATTTGGTTTTTCATTCATCACCAAACGAATCATATCTGATCCGATTGTTTTTACTTTTCCTTCTTGAAAAATTGCTAAGTGAATTCGATTGTCTTTTGAAATTGTTTTTGTAAAATTATCATCTACTACTTGGCCAATGAGAACTGTCCCCCGGCCAAAAAGTGGAGCTGCCAACCGAAATCCAAGCCCACTATGTCCGTCTTCTAAAGCCGCAGTTGATTGCCCGTTCAAAGCATTTCGAATGATCGGTTGGTTTTTTTTATCATCTCCAAAATCTTTGGGACGATGCACACGAAACAAAACTTTTCCCTGGTTGTCTCCAATTTCAAAAATAGATAAACCATATCTTTTTAAGATTTGTTGTAAATAAGGTAGTTCCTTTGATAAAACAGAACGATCGCTAAGTCCCCTCTCTAAAATCCCTCGAGTTTGGGAATTAAAAGTAATTTCTTCTAATAACAAACGTAGTTTTTCTTCTTTAAATTCCAATTCCCTTTGGAAATTTCGCGAAAGATCCTCGGCCCGTTGTGTCTGAGGGATATTTTTAACCGATTGTAAAAGATAGGCGAAACTAGTCGTGAGAGCAATTACAAGAAGAATTTGACTCACACTCAGTATTAATAAGAATTTGTAACGTATGCTCATAGAAAACTACGTGCATCTTCTCAGTTTTGAGTTACAATCAAATGACATTCCCTTGAAGGAAATGTATCATCAAGAAAATTTCAGATGAAACCAAATGCTTTCCTTTTTTTCCTAATTATCCTTATACTTTTGTTTTATTATACATTTGAATACTTTTTACACAATCGGACGATAAAAAAGTTTAAACACCGAATCCATGTCAATGGGACGAGGGGTAAATCAAGTGTAACAAGACTCATACGAGAAGGATTATCCGCTACCGGGATGTCCGTTTTTGCAAAAACGACGGGGACAATGGCTCGAATGATTTTTCCCGACGGATCGGAAGAATCAATTACCCGATTTGGAAAACCATCCATTTTAGAACAAATTAAAATTCTAAAAAAGGCGAACCAAGTTGGAGCCGAAATCGTTGTATTAGAATGTATGGCATTGGAGCCGCGTTACCAATGGGCAAGCGAAGGACAAATTCTAAAGTCAGACATTGGAGTGATCACTAATATCCGGGAAGACCATCTGGAAGTGATGGGACCAAACTTAATCGATGTCGCCAAATCGTTATTATCTGGTTGTCCAATAAACGGAACCCTAGTTACCGGAGTCACGGAATTTGAAAGTTTAGTCCAAGAAGTTTGTAAGGATAGAAATTCAAACGCCATCATCACAAAAGAAGAATCACTGCAAAAAATTACAGACGAAGAGATGAGTCAGTTTTCTTATTGGGAACATAAAGAAAATGTAAATTTAGCGCTAACCGTTTGTGAACTACTTGGAGTGGATCGTAAAAAAGCTCTTGAGGCTATGTGGAAAGTGAATCCAGATCCAGGGGCACTTTCTGTGTCTCCCATTCATTTTTTTGGAAAAGAATTTTTATATGTAAATGCGATGGCTGCCAACGATCCAAATAGCACACAGTTCATTTGGTCTTCTGTGATCCAAAGATATCCTCAGTATAACAAAAGATATATTTTGTTTCATACAAGGGAAGACAGACCCGAACGGAGCCACCAATTAACAAAAGAATTTGCCAACTGGGATGGATACGATGCAGTCATTTTAATTGGATCATCCACTTCACTTGCTTTTAAATATCTAAAAACCTATTCCAAAAAGGACATTCCTATATTTGTTTGGGAACATTTAACTTTAGATGGAATTTTTGAATCCTTATTATCCATTCTGCCCAAACAATCTTTGGTTTTTGGAATTGGAAATATAGTTGGTCTGGGAATGGATCTATCTTTATACTTAAAAAACAGGTCGGAACAAACCAATGAATGAAATTCTCCCTTTGTCTATAGGGCTAAGCCTCGTTGTCAGTTTGGTTTTTTCAGAACTATTTGGAATTCTGGGAACGGGACTCGTTGTACCAGGTTA
This sequence comes from Leptospira kanakyensis, assembly GCF_004769235.1. NCBI lineage: Bacteria > Pseudomonadati > Spirochaetota > Leptospiria > Leptospirales > Leptospiraceae > Leptospira > Leptospira kanakyensis. Next base: position 695,321 of record NZ_RQFG01000005.1, read on the forward strand.
TTTAGCTTTATCATTCCAACATCCTAAAGACATCGCACTTACTTTTCTCATCGCCTTCCTTTCCTATCTTTGTGTAGAAATTTTATCAAATTTTTTACTCATCTTTGGAAAAAGAAAAATCGTCTTTATTCTGTTATTTGGTTATTTTTTCGGTTATTTGTTAAATTACCAAGTTCTTCCGGATTTAGATATCGCATACCTTTCCGAAGTGAGAGGGATTGGGTTTATCATTCCTGGACTCATTGCTATTTGGTATGAAAGACAAGGTGTATTAGAAACAACTTCTGTACTCATCCTTGCTTCTATTTTTGTAAAAATTCTCCTTATTTTTCTTTTAGGAACAGAGTTAGAAACTTTATGATGACTAAAATTTATTGGTCTCCGTGGAAACATTCGAGGATTGCTTTATTTCTCTTAGCGGTATTAGGAATATTAGGTTTGTTATTGATTGAAACTTGTAAGGTTAAAAAAGAACAATCCTATTTCAAAAAGAAACTTCATGCCGCGAAACTGGCAGAACGTGGGTTTCAAATTCTCAAACCAGAACTATTAAAACACAAAAAACCAGATTATAAAGAATTAGATCCAACAAATTCAGGTCTCATCGGTGAATTTTTAACACCCGTTACAAGTAATACGGGATCTCTTTCCGCAAAACAAACATCGATCAATCCAAACTTTGCAGCGATTATGATCCAACTTTTAAAAAAAGCAAAGTTAGAAGAAGGTGACACTGTGGCTGTGGCTGTATCTGGTTCTTTTCCTGCTGTCAATATTTGTTTATTTGCTGCCCTAGATACAATGAAACTAAAACCAATCATTATCTCTAGTGTTTCGGCATCACAATTTGGAGCAAACCACCCACAAATGCTTTGGTTGGATATGGAAAAAGAACTTGTTGAATCGGGAATTTTTTCATTTAAGTCAAGTTATGCGTCGCTTGGAGGAATCCAAGACAAAGCGATGGGAATTTCAAAAGAAGGAAAAGAACTACTTGGCCGTGCGTTACAAAGAAACCAAGTCAAACTCCTTGATCCCATTCATTTTGATGACTCCATTGAAAAACGTATGAAACTATACGAAGAGTTAGCAGTGGGAAAACCCATCAAACTTTTTGTGAATGTTGGTGGTGGCACCACGATCCTTGGAACCAATCTAGGGAAACAAGTCTTCAAAAATGGACTCATCACTGGTTTACCTGAAGAAGTCCATATCCCCAATTCAGTCATCAAATCCTTTTTAGAAAAAGAAATTCCCGTCATCAATTTTATACAAATAGAATCACTAGCAAGAAAGTTCGGCTTACCCCAAACGCCAAAAAAAGTTCCCAAACCTGGCGAAGGAAAGGTATTTTATTCAGAAGAATATAGTCCCTTACTTTATCTTTCCGTTTTCTTTTTTCTCCTAGTGGGATTGTATGGTGTTACCAAGCTCGGTTGGGGAGAAAATGAGGAAGACCGACACCTTCCCAAATCCCTTCGGGCACGTTGAGGTGTTATGGCAAAAATTCTAGTCCTTTCCATTCTCCTTTTTTTGATTTTGCGTTGGGTGAGCCGCATCCTCATTTTACCCGCAAAAATTGCAGAAGATTTTGGAAAAAACCAAAGGGAATCCCAACCCCGAGAGAGAAATGGATTCCCACCTAAGGAAAAAGATATTTCCGAACGCGGAAAAATTATAGAATAAAGTATCGATTTACGAGCAGGCGAATTCGAAATTCTGTCGAAAATGAAACTAAGATGAGACAGAATTCGGTGCCTAGTCCCCTCATTCAGATTTTTTCCAAAAGAATATTTTCCCTCCTTCCCCTTCTATTCACAATCACTCTCATCCAATGTGGAGTTCCCAAAGGTGAATTTGGTTGGACTACCACCCAAATGGAAGAAATGGATATTTTGGAAAAACACATCCAAACCATCACTGATTATAAGATGATGCGAGATGATCTTATCTTTTCTCCGACCGATACCATCCACTATGTATACCAGTTCTCTAGAAATCCTGGTTCAGAAACTGACTTTTATATTTCACTCAATCGATATGAATTAGACTTCGTTGAAATTGATATCAAAAAGAAAAGAGCGGAACCAGATTCCCATGCAATCCGAGATGAATTTTCTCTTTTAAGAACTGGTGAATATTTAATTAAAATCGTTCATGAAGGTGATACAGTTGATGAAGTAAAATTCCGTGTTTTACCAGATGAAGGTTATACACAAGAGAATTTAGAACAAGAATTAGCTGGTGACCAAACAGACGAAATCATCAAATACTCTCGCTGATCGGCGGTTGTATATTTCCAGTTTCTAAAATTTTCCTAACTCTCTCTAACTCTTTCAGAGCTACTCGTATGTCTGTTTCACCACCTTCACTGATGATACGTTCGTAAAATTCTTTTGCTTTGACAAAATCTCTGGATTCCTCGGCAAGAACTCCCAATCTAAATAAAATTTTGATCAGAGGGATTTTACTTCTTTTTGTTTCCAACACACGAATGACAGCTTCTTGGTCTTCGATTTTTAAATCCATCAATCGATATTGGGAAAGAATATCATCAAGTGTTGTGACCATTAGATCTTTTTTAAGAGTTTGTTTTTTCTCAATCAATTCTTTGAGATCATTTTCAGCGAGGATTAACTTTTCATCTAACTTCTTCCACTGTGCAAAAGAAATATTAAGTTTGTTTCTCTCTAATTCATTTCGTTTGTGTTTCTTATCTTTTTTACTGAGATAATAGTAAGCGATAGATTCAAGTTCAGTAAGTCCAGTGTCTACATCCAAACCAGGATTCCAGTCCTTACTATTTCTTTCCAACCAATACTCTAAAAAAGGAACGCCTCTATCGGGATCACCAATTTGTGAATTAAAAAAAACTCCAATTTCGTAAGCTACTCTCGTTTTATCAGCAGAATCAGGTGATAAATTGAAATACTTTTCGTAATATTGGCCGGCGATGATATTACGTTTTAAGTCTGCATTGATGGTAGCCAAACGAAGATTTGCTTTTATAATTTTTTCTTTTTCTTCTTCTGATGGGTTTTTCAATTTCAAAAGTTCATTCAAACCCTTTTCATAAAAATCTGCTGCTCTTTCTTTTTTACCATCTTGTCTATACTGCTCTGCAATATCATTGAGTACTGATGGATTTTCATTCCAAACCCGGTAAGCTCTTTCTAAAATCAATTCGTAAGCAAAAAAATCCGTGTTTCGTTTATAATCGAATAAAACATAAATCCCTTTACCGGCCGTTCCCAGTTTATTAACAATTTTAAGACGTTCTTTGTTATCATCTTCTAATTTTCTAACAACATTCGCAAACGCATAAAGATCTTTTGATTCAATTTGTTTTCGTTTATCGAGATAAATTAAATATCGTAAGTTAATCGATTCATCATATTTTTGTTTGGTTCGTTTTTTATTTTCTTCAGCAATACGAACATCTTCTTTCCAAACTTTTGACTGCGGAGCCAAGTTTGATAAACTTTTACCTTCGCGAATCCAATTACTTTCTTTTATATGGATTTCATCTTTTGTTTTTTTCAACTTGTCTTCTGATTGTTTCCATTCGTTAAACAAACGATCATGTTCTTTGGCAGAGGACGCGTCATAACCCAAAACGTCTTCCTTTTGCCATTCTCCTTTTCGAAATTCTTCTTCGGTCATTTCTAAAGGATGGTATCTAAATGCTGCTAGGTAGTGACGCAGAGCAGGTGCATATTTTTCCGACTCAACATACAACCTAGCAAGCCTTATATGCAAACTGTATAATAACGGAGAATCACGAACAATATAAGTTTCAGAATTTTTATGAGTGCTTTGCCATAACAAAAGACGGATATCATTCATCTCCGTTCTTGAATTATAAACGTTTCCTTTTTCTCGATCTTCCCAAATTCGTTTTTCTTCAATGAACTGGCTATAATAACGTTTGAGAAGGCCTTCCGCCTCACGAATCTTAGTTTCTAAATTCTTGGGCCCGGATTCCACTGCAGCATCCACAGGAGTGTCACCCCCAGGAATCACAGGAACATCTGCCGCATTGGGATCTACCGCCTTCGGTTCTTCCCGAAGTGCAATTCCAGAATCTTCATCTATGGGAATCCGTTTCTCAGAATCCAGGGTTTGGATTTCTTCGGTGGAGATCACTTGTAAGGGTGATAAATAAAGTCCAGATAAGGGGTTCCGACGGTCTTCTTCCCCGGCCCAAATCCCCGCATTTCCCACTAAGATCAGAAAAATGAATCCGAGGGAAAAGGTTAGGCAGATTCGAAAGTAACCCGCACGAAAAAGTAACTGACTTACCTTTTCCACCGACTCACAAAAGTGCCCCAGTTTCCAAAGAAAGTGACTTTCCATTTTCACTCCATTACCTTTTCCCCATTTGTCATGGGCCCGATCCTTCAGTTTCAATTCGTTTGGATTCCCTGGTCTTAACTATCGGCGAAAAATCAAATTTCGACAACCAAAAGGTGTTGTATAATTGGAATGACTGGCGTTCACTGTAAGGCAATTCACCAGCAGAACTGGATCTCATATGTCAAAAAACATCGTGGAAAGGTATCTTGTCCTTAAAAACAAATACCGAAATTATGATACCAAATACGCCCTCAAACGAATGCAGGCCTTCCGACTTGCGACGCAAGAATTATCACGTAAGGGTTATGAAGTTGCCTTGGAACTACTGGGCTCCATCAATTTTGGTATTGTAGATCCAACCTCGGATGTTGATTGTATTTTACTTTTGGAATGTGATCTTCACAAAGATCAAAGTTGTTGTCCCGCACATTGCACCAATTTAAGTTTTGTAAAAACAGAAATTTCTAAATTCGTTTCCAAAAGATTGGCACCCGAAACGGTTAACATCGATTATCTGGACACAATCAACCTAAAATACGTGGAAGAAAAAATTAGAACCGAATCAGTTCTCGGTGATGAAACATTGTATTGTCTTTTATTCTACAGAAATATTGGTAGGCCAGTCAATCGCCCTTTGTTCATTCCTTTTTGTGATCAATTGGAAGAAAACCACGATTTTGTAAAAGAAATTATGTCTTGGGCAGCCGAAGCTTTGGAAGGTTATCTCAACACCAACCAACACAGAATGTCTTTCAATAAATACAATGAAAGAATTCGAGCAAGGGGTCTCAGTCTTCCCGAAGGTTTACAACAAGAATTACAGGCTTATATGGAAGGAAAAGGAAAACCTTCCTAATTTCTCTAGTAGGTGTACGAGTTTTTGATTCGTAATTTTTTTAAGCTACGAACAACCCGTCCCATTTCAGACCGGTTTTCGACTAGGACGTCTCCCTGTTTCTGTATTTACATCCAATCAGAATATTTTTGTTTACCTTTAAAATCGAATCATTAAATTTCTGCCATGCCGGAACGAATTTGGTCAAAAAGAGGTAAATTATTTCCTTACCTTTTGTTGAACATAATCCTCTTTATTTTTGTCGCAGTCGCCTTTCTGTTTTATACGGCCAGCGAAAGGAATATTGATGAAGCAGAAGAAAACAGATACCATTCTTTACAAATTGCAAATGAACTCCGTCAATCCTCAGACCAACTCACAAACTTAGTACGACTTTATGTCATCCAGAGAGAAGCGAAGTATAAAACATACTTCCAGATGATTTTGGACATTCGAAATGGGAAACGTCCAAGACCCAAAGATTATAGTTATGCTTATTGGGATCTTGTCATTGCAAACAAACTTCCACCTCCTTCCGAAGAAGGTGAAACTGTCAGTATCTATGATTCCATGAGAAAAGCAAACTTTCATGAATCAGATTTTATTTTACTTTCAGAATCAAAACTTAAATCAGACGAACTAACAAAAATTGAATTTGCAGCAATGTCCATTGCAGAAAGGGACATGAAAAAAGGATCCATAGCAAATCCTAAAGCCATTACCCTGTTATACGACGATAACTACCTTCGTGCCAAAGCGGAAATCATGAAACCAATCAATGATTTATACAATCAATTGAATGATCGAACTACAAAAGCCATAGAAGATGCAAAAGCCACGGTATTTCTCTTAAGAACTGTACTTATAATCACTGGAATTTTCTTTGCAATCAGTTTGTTTTTAACACATAGATCTCTAACGTCCATCATAGGTGGAAGTGTAGATGAGGCATTTCGAAAAATATCCTTACTCGGTGATGGGAATTTTTACGAAGACCTCCATCCATTCGATCATAGAAACTCGATTTTAGGAAGATTGAACATTACGCAAAAACGATTACAGGAATTATACGAAGAAGGAGAATCCGCAAAACAAAGATTAACCAATAGTGAATCCAGGCTTCGCGAAATATTAGACAATGTTTCCGCTTGTATCTATTTAAAAGATAAAGATGGAAGATATATATTTGCAAATAGAGAAGTTTGTAATTTATTTGGGAAACCTCTAGAAGAAATCTTAAACCAAACAGATGAAAAATTTCTAGATAAAGAAACTGCAAAAGTTTTAATCGCAAACGATAAATCTGTTTTAATCGATGGAATCACAATTCAAAAAGAGGAAACAATAGAAAATCTATTAGATGGGAAGGTCACTTCCTATCTTACAGTAAAAATTCCTTTGCGAAATCAGAACGGAGAAATCTACGCACTCTGTGGTATTTCAACGGACATTAGTATCACAAAAGAAATTCAAAAAGAATTAGAAAGGGCCAAAGATTCGGCAGAAATTGCCAACAAAGCCAAGTCAGAATTTTTAGCTTCCATGAGTCATGAAATTAGAACTCCACTCAATGGAGTGATTGGTCTCACTCAAATTCTTTTTAAAACCAATTTGGATGAAGAACAAAAATCACTAGTAACTTCGATTGCTTCTGCAGGAAAATCTCTCCTCATCATTCTCAATGACATACTGGATTTTTCAAAAATTGAAGTGGGAAAAATGAAAATCGAAAAACTAAATTTTGATATCCATCATTTAGTTTCAGAAGTTTACGATCTATTATCGATTGAATCCAAATGGAAACCTATCGATTTAAAACTAGATATCGATCCCAATGTTCCTAAATTTATTTATTCTGATCCCGGCAGAATTCGTCAGATCATATTCAATTTACTTGGAAACGCTATAAAATTCACTGAAAAAGGATCCGTAACTCTTCGTGTCAAAAGAGAAACCGATAAAATTCGCATCGAAGTTGAAGATACGGGAATAGGAATCGCAAAGGATAAAATTGAATCCATTTTCCATAAATTTTCACAAGCGGATGCCTCCACCTCACGAAAGTACGGCGGAACGGGACTAGGGCTTTCCATTTCCGAACGCCTAGTCTCCTTACTTGGAGGAACCATTGGTGTTAGTAGTGAACTCAATAAAGGCAGTTTGTTTTGGTGTTTGTTACCCATCGAAAACGAAGATTCAACAAATATAGAAAAAATATCTAACGATAATACCACCAAACCCAGTTTATTCGAATCCACATTTACCAACCAAAATTTCCTGATCGTGGAAGACAATATTCTCAATCAAAAAGTAATGGGTGGTCTCTTAAGAAAATTTAACATCAAATTTGATGTGGCTGAAAACGGACTGGAAGCGGTAAAACTTTTCCAACAAAATAAATACGATTTGATTCTTATGGATTGTGAAATGCCTGTTATGGATGGGTTTGAAGCCACAGAAAAAATTCGTGAACTAGAAAAAAACAAATCCGAAAAAACAATCATCATTGCAGTCACTGCCCATGTTCTTACGGAACATAAGGAAAAATGTTTTGCAGTGGGAATGGATGGTTTTATAGGAAAACCATTTTATATCGAAAGTTTATTCCAAACCTTCCAGAAAATTAGTGTCACCAAAGATCCAGCGCCACTGAACGAAACACCTTCCTCCCATCACAGGATTTAACATCCAAAGCTAGATTTTAGGAATTGGTTACATGTAAAATTCCACCATCACCATAAGTTTTTGTGACTTCTGCGATGATGACTTGGTAACCTGCGTACCATTTGGAATATTGAGATTTTGCCGACTTATGATCGGTATAAGTCTTTAAAGATTCCAAACCAAGATAGGTTTTAAAATAATAAACAACCGCCATAGTTCCTTGTTCTAAATTCACCCAACTATCTTTTCCGAGATACTCTGGATGGTTTTCTACATGGGATTCAATAGACTTGTCCAAAGTTTCAAATTCGGAATCTGATTTTTTTTGTTTAAAGATAAAAGTAGCACTGATCATTTTATAACTTAAATAACGATAACTTCCGAACGAAAGTTTATTGGTAATTGGATGCTTTTGTATTTATATTTTCTAAATGGCGGATGTCTTTACCGGTATTGAGACGAACAAGTTCTTCCGCTACGTTTACCGCGTAATCACCTAACCTTTCTAATGCAAGAATGATACGATATACATCCGCAAATTCCTGTTTTTCCATATCAGGGACAGATCTATATTTTTGGAAGGCTTGGTCACAAAGAGCATTTAACTCATCTTCTAAGGTATTGACACTACCCATAAATCTTTCTTTTTCTTCCACAAGAGATTCAATGGCCATCCCTGCAAGTGTAGTCACACGAGAAAGGATGAGAGTCATAGGTTCTTCGTTTTTAAAAAGACCTTTGCGAATGGTTTTATGCCGAAACACATCAGCACAGTTGACCACTTGGTCTCCCATCCGTTCCATGTTCCTTGTGATTCGAATGGCGGAGAGGGCAAAACGAAGTGGGTCTTTTTTTAAAACAATATCATTGTCTACATCACCCATTCCGAGGATGTTGCGGTTATTCACTGCTTCTAAAATTGCATTTTGGGAAAGGTTATCATTTTCCTTTTCTAAATCATCGATGAGGTCATCCCTTTCTACTATCCGTTCTGCTTGGGCATAATCATCATCTTCCAAAGCTTCACTTAATAGAATTACCTGCTCCAAAACAAGTTCTGCCATGGAGTATAAATTCTTTCTTAAATAATAAAACTTAGAGATGATCATAATTAGTTTATTTCTTCATTGGATAATTACTTGAACTCGACCAATGATCCCAAGTTAGGCGGTAGCGAGCTCGGTAACTTCTTCCACAGTTAAGATTTTTTCGATATCGATGAGGATGATGAACCTGTTGTCCTTTTTCCCAACCCCAGTGATGTATCTCGAAGAAATACCTTTCACTGATGGCGGAGGTGGATCCACTTGGTTTGCGGGAAAATGAACCACGTGAGAAACCTTGTCCACAATCACACCGATGGATTTACCAGAGACATTGATGACAATCGCCCGATCAGCCGTCTCAGTAATATTTTTGATATTGAGACGTTTGGCGAGGTCAATCATCCGAACCACTTTCCCACGAATGTCCATAATCCCGGCAAAAAAACTTTTGGATTGTGGAACACGGATTAGGTTAGTGATTTTGACTATCTCTTCGACGATGGTGATGGGAATGGCATATTCTTCATCGCCCAAATTGAATATAATGTACTGCTCATGAATGAATTGGTTTGCGGATGATGTTTCTTTTGCCATATAACTTTCTACAATTTTTCAGCCTACGCACTAAAAGTAGACGTAGCCATTGTAGAAAAAATATGAACCGAAACTGAGAAATGACAACACTTTTGTCATTAAGACAGAACGTTTTCTCACAAGAAAATCGAGAAGCCCTGCGGCCATCCCCAAAATTCCTAGAGTCAATCCTAATACGACATAATCATAGTAGAGATAATAGACCAAACATCCAAATCCGACGCCCATACAGATATCTTGCAAATCACCCCAGACCCGTCTCTTAAAACGCAACCAGAGCGATCCTCGAGCTTCTCTTGCCTCTCGTCTTTCCCGTCTCCAACGTTGGAAACGAGTTTCACGAACAATCCCAAAAATAGAATCATAACGGGTGGAAGGAAAAAGTGCCGATTCCAAAGGAAGTCTGGAAGAACGACCTTTCTCTTGGGCATCTGGTACAAAGGGGGGATAAATTTCGTACGCCCCACCAATACATGCAAGCATGTCTTTATCGGGGAGGGTACTAAAGTATTCGCGAAAGGGCCATATCTTTCTAAAGACAGGGTAGGCACGACCAGAAGTAATATCCTTCTCAGCTTGTACGGTACCGTTTTTGACAGTGGCACCATACATACGGCCTTTCTCTTCTTTGATTTCGACAGCTAAACGAACGAGACGTTCGTGAAAGTTGAACTCAGCCTCCAGGACATCCCCGAGAGGTGTTTCCATGGTAAATGCTCGGATGAAACCGGGTGTGCGGGGTTTCTGTTTCCTCCAGACTTGTTTCATAACAAATCTATCGGAGGAAACATTAAGTCACTGAAGAAAGATTATTTCTTCTTTTTGTGTCTGTTGGCTCTGCGTTTTTTCTTACGTTTGTGGGTTGCGATTTTTCTACGCTTTCTCTTTTTTCCGGAAGGCATTCCTTCCTCCTTATATCAAGCCTGTTCTGTCAAATTTCTAGTCGAGGTACTTTTGTAAAACTTTATTTTTCCTCATTGTGGATAACATCGCTTTGATATCACCCACTCCCTCGCGAGAAGTCACGAGTAAAACATCTGGTTCTTCTACGACAATGAGATCCTTCACACCGAGAAAGGCGATTAGTTCCTTCTGGACGGAAGAAATATTTCCCGAAGCTTTATGGTAGAGCACTTCTTTTCCTTGGTGGTGGTTCTTTTCTTTGTCACCAGGAAGGATTCGTTCCAGAGACATCCAGGATCCTACATCATCCCAATTGAAAGTTGCTTCTACCATACGAATCCGATTGGATTTTTCCATAATGGCAGTATCAATCGCTTCCGACGGAAGCATTTGGAAGGCAGTTTTTAAATCCCCAAAACTCTTAAAAGGAAATCCATTTTTTAAAGGTCCTAAAATATGAGGGGCATGGCGTTCTAATTCCGAAAGAATGGTTTCTGTGCGGAAAAGAAAAATCCCTGGATTCCAATAAAAATTCTTCTTCTTAATGTATTTTAGAGCCGTTTTGAAATCTGGTTTTTCAAAAAATGCTTTAACCGTATAACCCACATCAGTTGGTTTCCCCGTGCTGATATAACCATATCCCACTTCTGGGCGGTTTGGTTTCACACCTAGTAGAACCATTCCATTTTCTGTTTCGTATAAGGCCTGTTCAATGGTTTTTGTAAATTCTTTGATGGGATCAATGAATGCATCTGCGGATAAAACGATTAAGTTTGGATTCCCAAATTTTTTCTGAAAGTAAAGTGCAGAAAGAGCAATGATAGGAGCTGTGTTTTTTCCTTCCGGCTCTAAAATGAAATTTGTGGAAGGAAACTTTGGATCTTTTTTGAGGATCTCCGCTTTTAGGTTGGCATTCGTTCCAATATAAATTCTGTCGAGTGTGGTAATGGTGAGCGCACGGTCGATGGTCTCACGAAGAAGGGTTTTATTAGAATAAACTTTCTGGAGCTGTTTGGGAGAATTGGTACGGGAGCGAGGCCAAAACCTCTCCCCCTTTCCACCAGCCATAATGAGGACAACCGGGGATTCTTTTGGTAATTTTGCCATAGGGTTTGGAACCAGAATCTAACAAAGCAAACAGAGGAAAACCAGAAAAGAGTTAGGCCCCTCCCGCTTCTTTCGGTGTTTCTTCGCTATGGAGTTTGATGGGTTTTGCTGGGATGATGGTGGAAATCGCGTGTTTGTACACCAAATTCTGTTTGTTATCGTTTTCTAAGATGATGGTGAAGTTGTCAAAACTAACAACCTTTCCTTTCAGCGGTACTCCGTTTAACAAGTAGATGGTGAGATCGATTTTCTCCTTTCTTGCTGTATTTAGAAGTTGGTCTTGGATATTATTTTTTGCCGACATTGGAAATCCCGAGTGTTTTCTCTATATTTTATCTATATTTGTATACAATTGGACAGCGGCTTCGAAGGAAATGGGCGAAAGTAACGGATCTTTTTTGAACCAAGTGATCTGTCGTTTCGCATAATTCCGATGGCTTTGGGCCAGCTGCTCAATGAATGTATTACTGTCTATGGTTCCATTTAAGAAAGCAAGCGCAAAATTGTAACCTAAGGTTCGTAGGCCCGGACAGTCTGATCCGTATAGGGAAACCACTTCTTTTGTCTCCGCTAACATACCCGTGGCGATCTCTTTCACTCGTTCATTAATCCTTTGGTAGAGGATTTCACGAGGCCAATCCAACCAATGTCCAACAACTTGGAGATTGGGATAATCGCTTAAATACCCTCCGACCGTTTCTTTGGAAACTTCAGACCACAAAACTCCCGTGAGTACGACTTCCAATGCCCTTTTGATTCTATATCCATCTTGTGGCGATAAGGAGGCGAGTGCTTCGGGATCTTTGGCAAAAAGTTGTGTCCTCGCTTCTTCTAAAGGTAGTTCCAAAACATAATCTTTTGTTTCTTTGGGTACATTTGGTACGGGATACATTCCCAAAAGAAAGGCACGGAGATAAAAACCTGTGCCACCAATGAGGAAAGGAATTTTACCTCGGGCTCGAATGTCGTTTATGGCCTCGCGGGCCCAAAGAGAAAATTGGCTCGCGTTGGCAGATTCGTTTGCGTTTAAAAAACCAATTAACCAGTGACGGATGTAAGAAGACTCTGGGAGAGTGGGTGCCGTTGTGCCTACCGGAAGATCCCGGTAGACTTGGCGTGAGTCAAAAGAAACAATTTCAAAACGTTTGGGGTCGAGAGTTTGAGTGAGGGCAGTTTTTCCAGAACCGGTGGGACCACCGAGTACGGGGAGGATCACTCCTCTTCCTCAGCAGGTGCCTCCTCTTCTTCGGCCTCTTCTAATTCTTCTGTTTCTTCCATGAGTTCATCATCTTCTAAAACTGGCTCTTCCTCTTCTTCCACTTCGTATTCAGAACTGCGGATGGCTGCCATTCGCGATTTGATCGCGGGTTTTGCCAATTGGTCAGCACCACATTTCGGGCATTTTTTTTCTGGTTTGTATAAATCGTAGAACTTGGTTCCACAAGAATAACAACTGAACTTTTTGCCGAGAGGGTTGTTCGGATCAATTTTGACGGCGGGAGCCTTGGCCACGGGAGCCGGTTTGTCCTTCACAGCGGCAGGGGCTGTTTTAGGGGCAGGAACGGCTTTCGCCTTAGTTGCGGGGGCTTTTGCACCAGCGACTGCCTTTTTTTTGTCTTCCTTCGGGGAAGCGGACTTAGCGTCCTTGGGTTTTTCTTTGGCTACCGCTTTTTTCTTGGGCGGTGCCTGCTTCTTGACTGCTTTTTTTGCGACCATAAACGTACTTTTGACAGTTTTGGAAATCCCCTCTCGGGGACAACCTTTTTGAAATTGGACGGTTTTCTCCTGGATGAAAATTAATGGAAAGTTTTTTTTTTCCTATGACCCAATTAAGTGTCAATGTCAACAAGATCGCCACTCTCCGCAATTCTCGTGGTGGATCCATTCCTAGTGTCATTCTAATTTCAGGGATTATCTTGGATGCGGGCGCTTACGGCATCACCATCCACCCCAGAGAAGACGAAAGGCATATCACCAAACAAGATGTATTCGAAATTCAGAATTTTCTAAAATCTTACAACGAAAAAAAGATAAAAAATGGATCTCCTAAAAAGGAATTCAATATTGAAGGCGAACCAAGTGATAGGTTTTTGAACCTGGTTCTTGCTGCAAAACCAGACCAAGCCACCCTCGTGCCTGTCAAACCTGGGGAAATTACTTCTGATCATGGATTTGATCTAAAAAACAAAACCGTGTTCCAAACCCTAAAACCAATGGTGGAAAGATTAAACAAAGAAGGAATCCGAGTTTCTTTGTTTATGGAAACGGATTTTGAACAATACCCCCTCGTAAAGGAACTTGGAGCAGACCGGATTGAATTGTATACTGGCCCTTTTGCCCATGCTTATGACAAATCTCCAGAAGATGGTGCCAAAAGTTTTCAAAGTTATGAATTGGCCGCCAAAGAAGCCCACAAACTAGGGTTAGGTGTGAATGCGGGTCACGACTTAGATACAAACAATTTAAAACTTTTTGCCCAACTCCCGCACTTAGCAGAAGTATCCATTGGTCACAGGCTGGTAAGCCAAAGCCTTGTGGATGGAATGGAAAAAACCATTGGAGACTATCTTAAAGTTCTTTCGATAGGAAACGAAGTTTAGAATACTGAGGGTCTTGTTCGAGAAGCAATTTGGCAGCTCTTTCTAAGGCAAGAGCCAACTGTCCTTCTAGTTTTCCTTTTCGTTTTGCCGACTGGATCTCAAATAAAAAACTACGAAGGCCTTCACGTCCTTGGGATTCGTTTCCAGATGAGGCGGCAAGTTTTACTTTTTTCCAAGCTTCTGTGATGGGTGCACCGGGTCGGAAGGTTGTCCCTTGCATAGGAACTCCTGCTTCCGTTCCAAGAGATGAACTGACAGACACCACACCTGCACTGGCACCCACAGCTTCTTTTCCAGTTTCCCCCCTGTGATAACTTGCCGTGTCCCAAATCCTAGAAAATGGATCCGATTTCATTTGGTCGGCATACAAACGTTCCTTATAAGAAAGAGAAGATAGGCGAATGTCTTTTTGGATTTGTGACCGGTCAGCTTCGCTCAAGTTTTGGAAACAATCCGCAAGGACACCCCTTCGCAGACTTTCCTTGGTGAGAACACCTCGTTCGGCAAGGAAGAGAAAGGATTCTGCATTGGGAATTTTGTTTTCCTTACAGAGTTTTTGAGTTTCTGTAAATATAGCGAGTACCTCACCGTCTCTGGAATGTGCCTTCAAATCTGTTAAATTTCCTGATTTTTCGGCGGAAATTCGTAACATATTTTTATAAAGACTATCATTTGGATTTTTTTCTAGAGCCTTTCTAAAGGCAGTATAACTCTCAGCGAAATTACCCCGGTGGTATTCGAGTAATCCCCAAGTATAACATAAATATCCATCATCTGTATCACGTGTCCGGCAAACGTATCTTAGTCGAGACATAGCCCCTTCTCTCGATTCGGAGGATTCCCATACATCCAAAAGCACCTCTTCCAGAAAGATAAGAGTTTCCAAACTGTATGGATCCCGGGTTGGGTTCTTTTGTGGTTCGGAAGTACAAAACCCAAGGGAAAGAGCAAAAATCAGGACAACGAAAGGACGCATTGCACCGTCTATGATATACGTGTGTCCTAGATTTGTCCCGATTTTTTTTGAGTTGCATGGACTGGAAAATCGGAAATTCTTAGGATAATCTATCCACTTTACGAGAGATCCCTTGAAACGAATTGTTTACCTACTTTCTTTTTTCACCCTACTCAGTTTTGCCCTCCCGGTAGGATTCATTTCCTGCGAACCGGAAGCCAAAAAAGCCCCTAATCGCGTAACCAATTTTACTTACCAAGACTTTGAAACCGTGGTCAAATCAGTGGATAAGTATTATATTGATAAAAATATCAATAAAAACCGAGCTTTCACTGATGCAGCATCCTTTGCCGTTCTCAGTATGCCTCACCCACTTTATATTTACCCAGAAAGTTATTTCAACGAAAGGGAAAAATATGATGAGAAAGAAGACCTTTGGCCAGGAAAAACTTTCAAAATTTCTCCTTCCGACAAATTCGTGTTATTTGATCCTGATTACACTCTTGTAGAAAAAATCCAAAAAGAGAAACTAAAGAAAAACGAAAACAGAAAACTATCCGATGCAGAACTTAAAAAACTGATCGAAAAAGAAAAACTGAAAAAATCAGTCATCGCATCCAGATGGGAAGAAATTAATTTTTCGCGTAAAGAATTTGACCGAGTCATCTCTTACATCCAAGACAATTTGGAAACTTACAAAACACCTGTCCTCAAAGGACTTGTGGAACTTGACGGAGAACTTCCGGAAGAAGAGGAAGATAAAAAAGAATTCAGCATGGAACAAGTGTTTCTTGCTGCTGCCAATGGTTATCTGAACTCTCTCGACCCACATTCCAATGTATTCTTAAAAGAAATGTGGGAAGAATCCATGGCAAAAATCAGCGATGGATCCTTTGAAGGAATTGGAGCCATTTTGTCTGGTGGTGGTAGCCGAGAAGTGGTGGTGGAAAACCCATTAGAAGGAAGTCCAGCAGTCCGTGCCGGAATTCGTAGTGGAGACACGATTGTTGCTGTGGATGGAAAGGTCATCAAAAACCTTTCTCTCGATAAAGTGGTAAAAAAAATCAAAGGGCCAAAGGCTACTAAAGTTGTTCTTACCATCACAAGAAAAGGAAATACAGGAAAAACAGACATCGAAGTCATCCGTGATAAAATTACGATTAAAAACGTAACTCATCATATCGTAAAAGAAAATCCACAAGTTGGATATATCAAACTCACTGGATTTGTAAAACCAGGTCCCGGCGAAGCACCGATCGAAACACAAATCACAAATGCTGTTGCGGAGATGGAACAAGAAGCTAAAGAAAGTGGTAAACCACTCAAAGCTCTCATTCTAGATTTACGTGGAAACTCTGGTGGGTATTTGGATCTTGCAATCGATATTGCTGATATGTTTATCGAAAAAGGAATGATTGTATTCACAAGAACTCCATTCCGCAGCGATGAAGAAAAATATGCAAAAAACAAAGACATCACCAAACTTCCTATGGTAGTGATGATCAATTCCAAATCGGCTTCTGCTTCTGAAATTGTAGCCAGTGCCATCCAACACCATGGCCGTGGAATTTTACTTGGGGAAAGAACTTTCGGAAAAGCAACGGTTCAAAGTTTAAATAACCTTGAAAACAACCCCGATTACTTATTAAAAATCACAAATGCAAGATACTATTCCCCATCTGGAAAAACGATCCAAGTTGTGGGAGTGTCTCCCGACATTGAAGTGTCGGAAGAACCAGACGGAGGATTTCCTTTCCGTTACCGTGAAGAAGATATGTGGAACCATCTTCCCCTCATTCCACACGAAGGGGTTGTTAAATCCAAATTCAATGTCAATGCCATCAAAGAGTATGCGAAGAAAAACGGGAAAGCTGATATTTTCCTAAAATCACATGCAAATGATGCCATCAAACCAGACTATATGTTAATCAGAAGTTTGGATTATATTGAAGGGATGTTAAACACTAAGTAATCCGAATCCCAAAAGGCAAGGATATGACTTGAAGATACAATTGGAAATCATGTGACTCGAATTAAATCGGATTTTTTGATCATTGGAAGCGGAGTGAGTGGTTTATTCACTGCGCTAAAACTGGCTCCGCTTGGATCCGTAGTGGTTGTTACCAAAAAAGCAGACTACGAATCCAATACCAATTATGCACAAGGTGGAATCGCTTCCGTTTTTGATGACAAGGATAAGTTCGAAGAACATATCCAAGATACTTTAGAATCGGGAGCAGGACTCTGTGATTTGGAGGCGGTGCGAGTCCTTGTCGAAGAAGGGCCAACCAGAGTTCGGGAACTTCTGGATCTAGGAGTTCCTTTTACCAGAAACCAAACAGGGGAACTCGATCTTGCTCGTGAAGGTGGTCATAGCAAAAATCGGATCATCCACTCTTTGGACAGAACGGGTAGTGCCGTAGAACAGTCGCTACTTGATCATGTTCATGCCAACAAAAACATCCAAATTCTAGAAAATCATGCCTGCGTGGATTTGATCACCAAACACCATTTAAAGGACAAAGACAACCTTCCCTTAAGATGTTATGGTGCCTATATCGTAGATACAGAAACAGGAGAAGTGTTTCCTGTCCTTGCTAAAAAAACGATTTTAGCAACTGGTGGTGCGGGTCAGGTGTATTTACATACAACCAATCCAAACATTGCTACTGGTGATGGAGTGGCGAGTGCTTACCGGGCTGGTGCCATTGTAAAAAATATGGAATTTTATCAATTCCATCCCACTTCCCTTTTTCATGAACAAGGAAATAGTTTTTTAATTTCAGAAGCCGTTCGTGGCCATGGTGGCATCTTACGCGAGATAGGTGGTAGACCTTTTATGAAGGACTACCACGATATGGGGGAACTTGCACCACGAGATATCGTAGCTCGCGCCATCGATGATACTATGAAAAAACGAGGAGAACCCCATGTCCTTCTCGACATCACTCATAGACCCGCAAACGACATCATCAACCATTTCCCATCAATTTACGAACGTTGCAAAAAACTAGGAATCGATATCACAACGGATCCCATCCCAGTGGTGCCTGCCGCTCATTATATGTGTGGCGGTGTGGCGACTGATTTACTCGGACGAACCAATATTGCTGATTTGTATGCATGCGGCGAAACCACATGCACAGGCGTTCATGGCGGTAACCGACTAGCATCCAATAGTCTACTAGAGTGCCTTGTATTCTCACATAGAATTGCAGGAGATATTAAGTCCCAAGGAAAACTAAGTTATTCTGCTGAAACAGACCTTATCCCTGATTGGAACAAAGAAGGAACCACCAATACAGAAGAATGGGTTCTGATCTCACATGATCTCATCGAAATCAAAACCATTATGAGTAATTATGTGGGGATTGTTCGCTCCGATATGCGACTTGAAAGAGCACTCCGTCGACTGAAACTAATCTCCGAAGAAGTAAAAGACTACTACAACAGAACCACTGTCTCTATTGAATTATTGGAACTTCGAAACTTAGTGAAAGTGGCAGAACTGATTGTTCGTTCGGCACTCTTACGAAAGGAAAGTCGTGGACTTCACTATAGTACAGACTATCCAGAAGATAGAACTCCTTCGAGACAAGATACCATCCTTTCTCACAAACTTTAAACGACAAACAAAGATTAAGCGCCAGGAACCCTAGCAGAAATCCTTTCTCGCAAGAGTAGGATTTCAGTGAGGTGGGAAGGTGCTGTTATGCGAAGTCACCTATCATTTACGGCTGATTCTTAATTTTTAGTTTTTCCAAACATACGGATATTTGATCCGTTAATAAATTTCCAGTTTTTAGACCAATTCGATTGTCTTTTTGAAGTTGATAGAATATTGAATTTTTATCGCCTAATTCAGTTTCCAAAAATTCATTTGTGAATGTATTTTTTTTAACGATTTGCTGGCAGAATGCAATTTGTTGATTATTTTTGAAAATTGAAACCCTTAGTGCGACAATTAAAGGAAAACCAATCATAGATCTTTTGAAAAAATGGTATCTAGATTGATGATCCATCATTAGGAAAATGAAAATTGTATTATCTTCAAATGAATTTGTTAAATGTGTTTCACTCGGAATGAGTTTTAATTCAGAATATACGTCCTGAATTTTTTCAAACTTAAACGAGTTTTGGTAGGTATTCATTAAATTTTCATCTGATGAAATTAAAAAGCGAAGTGTTTGATTTTTCCATTTTTCCGTCGGTTCTTCGACCGGGTATGGAATGTGATTTAGAAAAAAGAATTTTATAGCTGAGATATTTGAGAAAACACTATCTTGATAAATCGAATCTTTTATTCGAACTCTTGTATATGAGGTTGGAATATAATCTTGTTCACTTACGGTGCGAAATTCTGACTTATTACCATCATATACACATCCAAAAAAAGAAAGAATCGATAAAAGAATGATTTTATTTAAAAACATTATTTTAATAATTTCACATAACAGTATTTATCCCATGATCCCCAAAATGGTATAAACAATTCCAAAAATAATGGGAAGGATCGAATAACTAAACACGTGGATGAAATATCCGCGTTTTTCTCCCCATTTTTGTTTCATAGGTTCCAACTTCCAAAAAAATCCAGGTTTGTATATGCGTAAGATATAGGTAGTAGTTCCATAGAGGATAAATAATACTCCGAGCCCGACTGTGATTAGGTTCATAATTCTCCGTATTGTCTTATGTTATGTGTGAATGCGAACTTTCCAAGAAAAAAAAAGATGAGTTAAAGATTTGGCTTTTCTGCAGCAAAAAATCGTGGTAAAGGGAGCACATTGGGTGGCGGGTCTAGAACCCCTCCCTCAAATCAGGGCGGGGAGATTATATTCACCCCCTCCCCCACCAAATACACGAAATTCCATTAAAAACACCAAAATCCAAAGAATTAAAGAACCAAACCCAAAAGAATCCACCTAATCATCATACCAATATAAGGTTAGGTGCCGTATGATCAAACTTCGTTACTCTCTCAATGACAATCGATTCCATTTACAATTTGGATATTCGAAAATTTATTTTCCAATCGCAAAATCCATTCCGAATGGATGTTACCATCCAAGGGAAAAGTCTTGGTCTTATCCCAACGACCCAAAAATCATTAAACAATTGTTAATTGCATTTGAACCACATGATATCAGAATCTCACCAAGAGAAATTCCTAAACAATGTGGAATTTTAGAAGATTATTTTAAGGCAACAAGAGAAAGAAATTTTACCTTTTGCACAACCAAATCCTATTACTCTCATTTATTCCGGTTGTTGGTGTTTACAGAAAAACTTCCATCGAATATCAAAATGATAGATTTAGAAAATTATCTCGATCATTTGTTAACATATGAAAAACCAAAAGTTGCCAGTGTTCGAGCATCCAGACAAGCCTTTATCTTCTATTTCCGCGAGGTAAGAAAACAGTTCACTCATCTAAAATTTCCACGAATGAAGGTTGAAAACAAACTTCCCGAAGTTTTATCTGCAGAAGAAACAAGGGCCATCTTTGATGCTCTTCCCAACCGAAAACATAAAATGTTACTTCTGATCAGTTATTCCTCTGGTTTAAGAGTCAGCGAAGTCATTCACTTAAAAATTACTGATATTGATTTTAAACGAAATATGGTTCGGGTGAACCAAGGAAAAGGAAAAAAGGATCGATATACCGTTCTTGCCACTTCCCTAATCGAGGAACTAAAAGAATACTTAAAAGTAAGAGAATACAATTTACTTCTTAGACAAAGTTATAACGAGGTGAGAACAAATCCTTGGTTATTTCCAGGTATGAAGAATAGACCTCTTAACATTCGTACGGCGGAAACCATATTCACGAATGCGGCACAAAAGGCAAAAATCAAAAAGAAGGTGACTTTTCATAGTTTACGTCATGCTTTCGCCACCCATCTTTTGGAGTTGGGAACGGATTTAAGAATGATTCAAACCTTACTCGGACACGCAAGTGTCCGAACCACTCAAATTTATACAAAAGTTGCCAGAAGCCGGTTGGAAAATATCGCGAGTCCCCTGGATCGAATTCCCCCCACCACAGAAAAAACCAATCCCAGTAAAAACTAAAAGAAATACAAATCATACTCAGTTATTATTTTCCACACCAACCAAAATCAAAATATTGATTTCTAACAATTACTTGACGAAATCCAAACCGCCATTAATTTACATTCCATTCTGAACTCTGCCAATAAAAATAGAACATAACAATGAAACAACGATTCCAATTCCTAAGTTTATTTTTAATTTTACTTTCCTCACAAGTTTTAGCCCAACTCAAACCCGAAATAGAAAACGAATGGATTCGATCCAAAAGTCTCGGGCCAGTAATCGACAAATCGGCTGTCCGATGGAACTTTATCGCCGAAATTAAAGTCGATAACCTAGAAAGCATTCATGGTTACGAAGTCAAATGGCCGGAAAAAACAAAACATATCTCTGAAACAAACCAAATCAAACAGGGAGATCTTATTTTATCCAGCGAACCACTTTTAGAAAAAGAATATCTTTGGATTTACGAATTGGGAACTACAAGTCTATTTTTTACTTTCGAAATCACAAATTCTAAAGGCGAAAAAAAGGTTTTAAATGTCCCCATTAATTTTTCAGAAAAAAGTAAAGAAACACTTCGATTGTTTATGGAAAAAAATCTAAACATCAAAAAAGAAACTGTCAAAGTCCCTTTCCTTCGGAATTTAGATGGTAGACGTTGGTATGTGGGCAACTCAGGAGAAGACAACGAACAAGTATTAATCGAAATGATTCCTGAAGGGACTAAAATTGAAACATGGACTGAAATCTATAGATTAAATCTTTTGAAATCCATTGGCACATCCAATCGACCTGCCTTTATGAATGCCGTAAAAAACGGCCTTAGTGAAAATTGTCCGAGTCTTATTTTTAACACCATCACGGAATCACCAAATGAAATTATTTACGAATGGTCACATGATGGATGTAACGGTTGGCCGGCTTCCACAGAAATCACAAGAATGATTTCTGGCCCGTCTAACTCTACTATGTTTACCTTTGCAAACAAAAATGGAAAAATTTCCAAACTACTACGCGAAATTTATCTTACTATTTTAGAAAAAGAAAAATAAGTTTTTTAGCGTTCCCCCAATCCATCGTTTACAAAAATCAAATCAAAAAAGGGTCGGGCCACTCCGGGGTTCGCTGTTCGCTCCCGTCACCCACCATCTAACGATGGCAGGTGACCAAGCCCTTCGTCTCCCTAACGCCTAAAGGATAGAGACAGGGAATCTAAAAATTGTTTATTTACCTTTCTGAGCCCAAAAGAATATAAGCACAAGAATTCCAATTCCAGTAAGGCCAATCAATTGCCACCAGCCGCTCATTCCTATATCATGCAATCTTCTAGAACCCACACTGAGACTTGGAAGTAAGATCGCTAGGGAAAATATTCCTCCAATTACTGGAAGAAACATACTAAAGGCAGCGCTGATAATGATACAGGCAACAACCCACCACCAGAACTCTGGCCGTTTTGCTTTGCCGCTAAAATCAGCATACTTTTGTAAACATACTTTGATCGAATCTTGGAATGACATATAGTTTTTACCTTCTAATGAACTAGTAAATTTGTTTCGTCACAAACGAGGCATATTAGAAATTAATTATTAAACATGTAAAGGAAAAAAAGGAGACCGTATCCATGTTACAAATAGGAATTCTTGTATTCCCTGAAGTAGAAGTAATGGACTTTGCTGGCCCCTTTGAAGTTTTTTCAATCGCAGAAACGAAGGAACAAAAGAAATTATGTAATGTATTTCTAGTGGCCGAAAACCTTTCTCCCGTTAAAGCAAGAAATGGATTGATGGTTTTGCCTAACTTTAATTACGCAAATTGCCCTACTATGGACATTTTAATTGTCCCAGGCGGTTACGGAGCCGAAAAAATTGAGATCAAAAATCAAACAACCCTTAGTTGGATCAAAGCTAATTACTTAATAGTTAAGCATTTAGCTTCTATCTGTACAGGTGCTTTTCTATTAGCAGAAATAGGGCTTTTAGATGGATTAGAAGCCACCACTCACTGGATGGACATTGAAACTCTTAAAAGCAACTATCCAATGTTAAATGTAAAAGAAAACGTTAGATACACAGACAATGAAAAAATTCTAACTTCAGGAGGAATTTCCTCCGGCATCCATTTGAGTTTTTATCTCCTCCAAAAACTATTTGGATCGGAAGTAGCCACCCGAACCGCAAAACGTATGGAATACGATTGGAGCCCTAGTTGAGATACATTAAAAGAAAAAGCCAATGTGTTAATTCAACAAGATGACGAAACAAAGATTAGGTAACGTATCTTTCCAAATCAACTACTCGAACTCTATCCCAAAACCAATCGAGTCCCAATCCTCAGTTTCTTAAAAAACTTTTTACTTGTACGCAATTTCCCAATGAATTCGAAGCTTTTTCTCCAAGGCATTGGGCGACGAACAGCACCCACGGATGGGTGTGGGCGGGAGCTCTGGCCATGGAGGGCCAGGCGAACGCGAGTCACCCAATGCCTTGGAGAAAATATATATCGTTGAAGGGGAAATTTTAATGGGTGGATGACGGGATTCGAACCCGCGACGACCGGTACCACAAACCGGGGCTCTACCGCTGAACTACATCCACCGTTTCTAGAACAATCATCGACCCGAGAGGGATTCGAACCCCCGACCAACTGCTTAGAAGGCAGTTGCTCTATCCAGCTGAGCTACCGGGTCAGATAGAACCAACTGATTCGGGATGACAGGATTTGAACCTGCGACCCTCTGTACCCAAAACAGATGCGCTACCACTGCGCTACATCCCGAGAAAGTCCTTGAATCACCAGTGTTTTTGGCTGAGGGACTGTGTCAACAAAACGGAGATTTATTTCTTTAGGTTCTTCAATCTTTCTAAGAGGATGGGATGGTTTGGGTTCTTTTGTAGAGCTTTGCGATAGGCCTTCCAAGCCTCTTCTGGTTTGCCTATGGTTTGCAGGAAATAACCAAAGGAATCCAAATAGGCTGGATTGTTGGGATCGAGTTCCAATGCTTTTTTTAAAGAACGAATGGCTTCCGAACGTTCTTCCGCACTTGTTTTTTTCTTTAAAGCCAAAAGGTAACCAAGGGAGTTCAAACTGTTTTTATAATCAGGAGTATGCCTTAAAATCCTTCTGTGGATTTCTATCGCCTCTTCCAATCTGTGGGTGTACTCATAAACATGGGCCAAAAAAGAAAGGAGTTTGGCATCATCAACGGCAACTTGTAATCTTTCTTTGATAATGGATTCGGCGGTCTCCCAATCCTTTAATTCCACAAGCGCAAATACTTTTAAGCGATACACATTATCCAGTTCAATGAACCCAGGATATTCGCTGAGGATCCGATCCAAAACCTGAATCGATTTTTTAAAGTTTTTAGTCTGAAAACAACATAAGGCAAAATTATACAAAAGGATGGGGTCTTCTGGATTTTGGAGTAAGGCCTGATCCAAAAGGTTCAGCGCCATGGCATAATTGCCTTTGTTCATATAACCGAGGTAGTCTGTTTCTTCTGCCATAGATTCTACTTAGATTGTAGTTCCTTTAATCGACTCTTTTCCGTTAGATCCAATTGAATCGGTGTGACGGGAAGTTTTCCTTGATAATAGGCTTCAAAATCAGTTCCTGTTTCTTCATCATGGCCAAGCAAACTTCCGTTTAACTGAAATTCGCTGACACCTTCTATGATTTGTTTTTTTTCGTATTTTTCGGAGTAACGACGACGACCAAGACGAGTAAACACGATTTCGTTTAATGTGCCTGAACCAGAAATTTCAGGAGGAAAATTTAAGTTCCATACTTCGCCGGACTGGATTTGCGATTTGTATTTTTCCAAAAATAACAAAACAAGTTCTGCTTCTTTCTCATAACCATCCTCTGGATCAATCCGACCCGAACTCACGGCAAGAGAAGGAATCCCATGAAGAGCACCATGTTTGGCTGCACCAACAGTTCCCGAATAATGGACATCATATCCCATATTCACACCGCGATTGATCCCAGAGATGACAAAGTCAATTTTCGGAAAAATCTCTGCATACAAACCAATGTTTACACAATCAGCAGGAAATCCGTCTGCAATATAGTGATTGTCATTGATTCGTTCCACTCGCATTCCTTGAAAGACTGTGAGCGCCATTGATGTCACTGAACGTTCTTTCAAAGGTGCAATCAGATAGGTTTGATAAGATTTCCCAAGAACACGTTCTAATGCTTTGATTCCGGCGGAAGAAATTCCGTCGTCATTGGTAATGAGTAAATTCAAACTAAAAACCACCCGAAATCGATTGGAGGATACTGGTTGCTGTATATAAATTCATAAGAAAAGGAAAGATGATGGTGAGTCCAAGCGCATAAAACGCAAATCGGAGTGAATCGCGATTCCTTAGTTCATAAATAGATTTTAAACCACGGGAAACAACAAAACTATAAAATAAAATAAAACTTAGGAGTAAAAAAAATCCCGAGCCTAATCCAGAAAGTCCCACTGCGTGAAAAACTATACAAACAGGAGCAAATAACAAAAACAATACGACCGAATGTCTTGCAAATAGAATGAGAAATAGAAGTTTCGGACTCCTTCCCTTTTTTTGCACATAATAGTCAGCGACTAAACTATAAAAAAAAGGGAAAAATCGAAACAAAAACAGATTGGCTATAAAACCAAAAAACAAAAAAGACAATGTAGAAATCGTATAAGGTGCAGAGAGGATACTCATACCCACTGACAAAGACAAGGCGGCCAAAATAGAAAACAACCAATTGGACACCGGACTTCTGGCAAAAGGAATTTCCTGGATCTCCTCCGAATACCGAAGCGGATCCAAAAATACCAATTCCAAAACATCCACTAAATCGAAGAAAAAATCTCTCATAACATTAATTTTCCAAGTGCTGTTGGTAAAATCACCAAAACTTGTGATTGGATGAGAGATTTGATTTTGGAAACATGGGATTTGTCTCCCAAAAAGCTAACACCTATTGATTGCAAAAAACGATCGAAAGGAGAAATCTCTTGTTCAAACAGTGGAATGAGACCATCGTATTGGCAAAGTTCAGAAAGTTTTTTATGTGCTTCTCTTCGGCCACCAATATCATCCACAAGTTTGTTACGGAATGCATCTTCGCCAGAATAGATTTTTCCTTCTGCTAACTCTTCAATGGACTTAACCGTTTTATTTCTTCCTTTGGCAACATCTTCCACAAACTTACGATAGGTGTCTTGTAACTGTTTTCCAATCATATCATCTTCTTCGTTTGTGGAATCACGGAAAGGAGAATACATATCTTTGTATTTCCCCGCCTTGTAGGTGCGGACACCCACCCCGTAACGATCCAAAAGTCCTTTGACGTTAGGTGCAAAGGAGATAACTCCAATGGAACCGGTAATGGTTCCGTTTTGTGCAAAGATATAGTCGGAAGCTGCGGCAATGTAATACCCACCGGATGCGGCCACATCTTTCATACTCACTACTATCTTTTTGGTTTTACGCAAATGAAGGAGTTCGTTAAAAATTTCTTGGGAAGCAGCAACGGTTCCACCAGGGGAATTGATTTCGAGAAGGATTCCTTTGACATTTCCGTCTTCCTCCAATTCGCGTAATTGGCGTAAAACGGTATCAGCACCCGTAGAATCAAAAGTGGATTCCCCTGAATGGATCTCACCTACAATCGGTATGACGACAGCACCAATTTCACTGGCCTGGAAAAGACCACCGCCGGTTCCACTAGAGAAACGGGCAAGGCTTGATCCAGATACCAAGATGGCAATTCCGAGAATTGTGGCAATGGTGGAGAACAAAAAGGAGAGAAAGAGAAGAAATTGGTTTCTTTCCATAAACTCCCACAAGCAAAACCTTGCAAAAACCCGAGTCAACTTTAATAATTCTTTACTTTTTTTTAGAAAAAGTTTATTTTCCTTGTACGGGCTAACCGAAAATTAGACAGGTAGTCATAGGATTTATGTCCAGGCACCGCCGAGACATAAGGCCTTTACCAAGGAAGGTAGGACATGGATGTTCGTCTCAATCGTCTCCTCAACTCAGCCGAAAAACTAATCCAGGACAAAAAGGATTCTAAAGATGTCTCTGGAAAATCAGGAGTTCCTGTACAAAAGTCAGAAGAAAAATCCGACTTCGTTGTCAGCCTTCCTGTTCAGTACCACAATATCCAATCACGACTCACGGAATTGCAAAAACAACTTTCTAAGGAACAATCTCGGATTGGTCTTTTGGAAGATAACTCACAAGAAGAAGACAAACTCAAAGAACTTCTTTTTGAAGGCGAACCGCTATTCCCAGAGTTAGGTGAAGGTAAAGTTACCAAACCAGAAATTTTGGAAAATAGCAAGGGTAACATTTCCAGTCTCCTTGCGGAACTAAAGAAAAAAGAAGTAGAGAGCGAAAATATCTTTTCTCTTGGGATGATGTTAAACCCAGAAGAATTTAAAGGAAAAATCGGAACTTTGTCTGCTTCATCCATGAAACCAATTTCTGAAACAATGGTAAAACGACTTCTCGGCAATTAATTGGAATTAAAACGTAGCCTCAATACTTTTGATTCCATCTCCGTCCTTTTCTCCTCCATGGTGGGGTCGGGAATATTTTTCACCTCTGGGTACTTAATCAAAGAAACCGGAAACCTTTGGATTGTTTTGTTCTGTTGGATTGTCGGAGGAATTTTGGCTCTCTCCGGTTCCATCACTTATGCCTATGCAGCCCGCCTCCTTCCTTTTGCTGGAGGAGATTATGTTTATCTAAAAGTGGCTTACTCCCCCGCCATCGCCTTTATGAGTGGTTGGTCTTCCCTACTCACTAATTTCTCTGCTTGTGTATCGGTACTTGCCCTCGCCTTCGGAAAGTACGTACAAATTTTATTTCCCGGACTTCCTGTTTGGGAATCACCCACTTACACCTTACTTGGGTTAGATTTACAAATCAGTTCTGTCACATTTATCGGTGTTTTGCCTATCCTGTTTTTTAGTGGCCTCAACTACTTTGGAATCAAATCAGCAGTTCGAGTGCAAAATGTTTTTGCCGTCTTAAAAATTACAGGACTCCTTCTATTTTTGGCATTGGGATTTTCCATTGGAAATACCAATTGGTCTTATTTATTCAACTCTCCCTTTCCCAACCTAATGGAACTTTCTTTTTACTCCAAAGTTTTGATTGGGATCGTTCCTGTTTCCTTCTCTTACTTGGGATGGAATATGATTACTTATATCGCAGAAGAAGTGAAAGACCCGGAAAAAACCATTGTCCGTTCTGCCATCACTGCTTGTTTTCTCGTCGCGGGTTTGTATTTTGCGATCAATTTACTTTTTGTTATTTCTGCTCCGATTGAAGAATTAAGCGGACAAGATGGAATTGGAGCCATCGCCTTTCAGAAGTTATTTGGAATTAATTACTCTGTCCTCACCACTAGTTTTATTGCTTGGGTGATTTTAGGATCTATGTCGGCCATTCTCATCGGAGGGAGTCGAGTCTACTTTGCGATGGCAAGAGATGGAGTTTTTCTTCCCTCTTTTTCCAAAGTCCATCCTAAGTGGCATAGTCCCTATGTTTCGATATTTTTTCAGGCCTTTGTAGCGATTCTCTTTTTGTTTGTTAAAGAAATCGAAGCTTTGCTTTATATGATCACCTGTTCGATTCTGATTTTGTCTTGTCTCACAGCGGCAACTCCCTTTCGGTTTGAAAGGATGGGAATGAAATCGGATTATAAAATTCCTTTGTATCCTCTGCCCATTTTCCTATATATTTTGGCTAATATAGCCGTGATGATGATTCTCTTTATTGAAAAACCGGTGACGGCAGGATGGGGGCTAATGATCACCTTGATAGCCCTTCCTGTTTATTATGTTTTTCGATTGGATAAGAAGATGGTACAATCGAAACATCATTCAACTAAAATAAGCTCAAACTGAATTGTTACCGACAAAGGATTTATTAGGTAACCTTATCTTTTATAAGGTTGGGGAGATAACTTTGTAGGTAAGGAATTTTGGATTACCCATTTCACTGCAGACTGTTTTAATAAATCTGTCTCCCCGTTCCTTGCTTTTATATTGGAAATTACAGATTTCAAGTTTTTCATTTCATCAGAAGAAAGTGTATTTCCGCTATTAATCAACAAATAGAAGGATTCTGCCATCAAAGAAAAATCTTTGTCCCAATTGATTCCACCATTTCCTTCAATTTCATTTGAAATTCGACCAGATATTCGGATTACCTCTCCTTGAGTTGTACTTGCTTGGCCAGTAGATGGAACTAACAAATTCCATAATTCTTCGAATTGATTTTGCCATGACTGACTTTTCAAAATTATGGGCGATTTTCCATCAAATTCAATACGCGTCTCTATTGGTTTTATATTGAATATCTCATATAAATTTAGTAATGCTTGGCTCACTTTATGAACTGAATCTGGATCAAAATTTTTACGATGAAATTCAAATTGTTTTCCAATTTCTTCAACACAAACATTCATCATCGGAGTCATTTTTGCACCTGCTCTCAAACTTAATTGAGTGATTGTAAGAGTGTTCTCTATTTCGCTGTTGCTGCATGTACTAAGAGCTAATTCAAGAGCTGTTAATCCACGATTGTTACGTTCATGAAGATTGGCACCTTTTTGCAGTAACATTTCGTAAGCCTTCGGATTTTGTGCAAGTGCAGCGGTGTGTAAAGGCGTTTCACCAGATTGATTCTTAAAGTGGAGATCTGCACCTAATTCTAATAATATTTTGATATCACTGATTCGACTTCTCGATCTTTGGTGGAGCGCTGTATCCCCCCAAATATCGGTAGCATTTAAATCAGCACCTTGCTCAACCAACCATTGGATCACCGAATCAGGGCATTTGATAAATCCAATCGTTGTATGTTTTCGATTTCCACCACGCGCATCCAACTCACAATGATCAAAAACAGCTTTAATATCATCTATGTTGCC
This sequence comes from Leptospira kanakyensis, assembly GCF_004769235.1. Lineage (NCBI taxonomy): Bacteria > Pseudomonadati > Spirochaetota > Leptospiria > Leptospirales > Leptospiraceae > Leptospira > Leptospira kanakyensis. Next base: position 725,381 of record NZ_RQFG01000005.1, read on the forward strand.
ATTTTCAAGAAGTTCTTCAAAATTTTTAGGAAGAGTTGTTTTTTTCTTTTTGCCCACTGCTACAAAGAACCTATATTAAAAAAGTATTTCAAAGTTTTTTTGCAAACGCAACTCAATTCAATGTTTCAATTAATGTTCGTTAAGCAACAGCCATAAAGGTTTTGCCGATGGTGGGCATTACATCATCTTTTGCAAGTACCCAAACCACATCCCCACCTTTCACTTGTGTGTTACCAGAAGGAATTAAAAATTGTTCCCCCCGAGCAATGAGCAAAATATGAGATTGTTCTGGTAGTTTGATTTCAAACAAAGCTTTGTCCACGATACTAGAATTATAAGGAACAATTAACTCTTGTAAGGTCATTCCAGGAAATTCGATGTTATCAAAATCTGTAGGATGGTAAATTTTACGATCTGGATCTTTCTTTAAAATTCCTAACCACTGAGCCACTTTGGGAATGAGGGATCCTTGGATGAGAAGAGAAACAAGAACCACAAAAAATACAATATGGAAAAGCAAATCACCCCAAACCAAACCTTGGGCAATTGGAAAAGTGGCAAGGATGATCGGTGAAGCTCCACGTAATCCCACCCAAGAAATAAATAGTTTTTCCTTTATGGGTAACTTCACTCGGAGTAGAGAAAGAAAAACTGCTACCGGTCTTGCAAAAAGAATGAGTAATACCCCAATCAGTAGTCCTGGCACCCAAATATTGGCCATCCGAGAAGGATAAACAAGAAGTCCAAAACAGAGAAACATTCCAATTTGTAAGATCCAAACATAGCCATTCAAAAAACGAAAGATAGATTTTTTATGAATGAATTTGTTCCGACCAACAATGATCCCTGCAATATAAACTGCTAAAAATCCATTCCCTTGGAACACGGTAGTCACTGCATAAATAAAAGGAACGGAGGCCGTAATAAAAACTAAATAAAGACCATCATACCCTAGTTTGACGGAGTTCATTAAATAAAGAATGAGAATCCCCAAACTATACCCCATCATCGCACCAACAAGAACCTGCATGACAAAAAACCGAAAAAATTGGAACCCACTAAAACTGGCATCCGCAGAGATTAGGTTCATAAAAATGGTAGTGAGGAGAACCCCCACGGCATCGTTCGAACCAGATTCAAACTCAATGATTTTTCTAAGGTGAACAGGAAGGTCAGAAGAATCTGTTTTGAAAATATTAAAAACAGAAGCCGCATCCGTCGCACTCACAATGGATCCGAGCAAAAAAGATTCCATAAAACCTAGAACAGGGAAAAGTAAATGAATCAAAACTCCTAAAATTAGAGCGGTAAGAATGGTTCCGATGATAGACAAACGAATGCCAACAGCCAAAAAGTTTTTAAGACTATCCCACTCGCTTTCTAGACCACCTAAAAATAAAATATAGATTAAAGCAAAAATCCCTATCGACTGGGCCAAACCATAATCGCTAAAATCAATTTGTCCTGGACCATCCGCTCCAGCTAACATACCAAAGGTTAAAAAAATAAGTAAGATAGGGAATCCAAAACGGAAGAAAAGTTTACTCGAAAGAATAGAAAATAAAATGAGAGTAGAAATAACAAGGGCTTGTAAGGTAAAACTGTCGATCATGTTTATTCCTTAGACGAATAGAATGGACTATCGTCTAGAAGAAAGTATCTCTAAAGCCTTAGCTTTGAGAATGGGATGAACGACAAAATCATCTGGATTTAATGGACGAGAGTCGGTAGCTCCCGAGGTGTTCGCTTGGTTTGCTGCAGTGGGAAGTTTCCACTTGTCGCGACCGAGCCAAACAGAAAGGGCATAGACCATACGTTGGAAAATTTCGTCCACTTTGTCCTGTCTTCCTGCTTTTTTGTAGTATCCAAAGGCCAACATAGGAAGTTTCCGATCGTACATAAAATGATCACCCAAACGGATGAGACCATCTTTGTAGTCAGTTTTGAGAAAGAGTTCACGTGCCTTACGAATATCGCCGGCGTTGAAGGCAGTATTTGCTTCACGAATCAGTGCTGCTCTTTCCTTGGAGTCCATACCAAAAGTATCGAACCAAATTCCGAAATTGACAACTGAAAATTGTCTAAAAGAATGCAATAACCAGGAGAGAAATTTATGTTGGAAGTAGGGAAAAAAGCCCCCAATTTTACAAGTGTCAACCAAAATGGCGAAAAAGTAAAACTCGCAGACCTAACAGGAAAAAATGGAATCGTTGTCTATTTTTATCCTAGAGATATGACACCGGGATGTACAACAGAAGCTTGTGACTTCCGAGACAATTTCGCACGACTGAAAAAATTCGGATACAATGTAGTGGGAATCTCCAAAGACAATCCCAAATCCCATACCAAATTCATCGAAAAACAAGAACTCAATTTTGATCTGATCTCTGACGAATCGGGAGAAATTTGTGAGGCCTACGGTGTTTGGAGAGAAAAGGTTTTTATGGGAAGAAGAGGAATGGGAATCGTAAGATCCAGCTTCCTTCTCGACAGTTCTCTCAAAATCAAAAAAATCTATGACAGCGTGAAGGTAAAAGGACACGTTGAAGAAATCATCAAAGACATTCAGGAAATCCAAGGGAAATGAAAATAGAAACTTCTCCGCTCCAAATCCAAATCGGTTCGCCTAAATCCGGCACTTATTATAAACTCATCCCCATCTTCCAAGAGGATGTCAAAGAAGAACTTGGGAAAAAATTCCCAGTCCAAATCGAAACCAAAGTTTTTTCTGGTGAACTCGGAAAAGAATTTCGAGATGAGGTAGAACAAACCATCTATCTTGGATTAGGTGAGAAAGAAAAACTCAACTTTAGAAAGTTCATTACTCATTTTTTTAAGTATGGAGAAAAAATTCTAAGTTATGACGGAATGGGTCTTGAGATCATCATCTCCAAATCCCTTTCCAAAAAGTTTTCTGCTGATCGTCTCGCTTACCAAATTGCAAATACTCTTTTTATAGGAAGTTATCCTGTTTCTGTTCTACAAACCAAGAAAAAAGACAAAAAGAAAGTGGGAGCGGTTTATTTAAAATTCGAAGATAAATCAGTAACTACTCTCGCAGAATCCGGACTTTCCAAAAGTAAAATTGTCGCAAAACACGTGAATGGTGCTCGTCACATTGCGCACCTTCCTGCAAACTATTTCACTCCTGATGATTTTGTTTCTCGTTCCAAAGAAATAGCAAAGGAATACAAACTCTCCGTCAAAGTGTGGGACGAACCTCAGTTAAAAAAAGAAGGTCTCGGTGGGATCTTAGCTGTGGCTCGCGGGTCAGAACTCAATGGCAAGATGGTGATTTTGGAATACAAACCGGCCAAAGCCAAAAAGAAATTTGCGATTGTTGGAAAGGGATTAACCTTCGATACCGGCGGAATTTCACTCAAACCTCCTGGTGAGATGCATGAAATGAAATACGATATGTGTGGGGCCGCAGCCACCATACACGCGATTGGTGCCATTGCCGCTCTCGAACTTCCGATCCATATTGTCGCGGCCATTGGTGTGGCTGAAAATATGCCAGATGGTAAGGCAATCAAACCAGGTGATGTCTATACCGCATACAATGGAACCACTGTGGAAGTACAAAACACGGATGCAGAAGGAAGACTTGTACTTGGCGATGTATTGTCCTATGTTTCCAAAAACTATAAACCAGATTATATGGTGGATTTAGCAACACTCACGGGAGCTGTGATCATTGCTCTTGGTCATGAAGCTGCTGCTATCCTAACTAATTCAGATCCACTCCGAGAAGCTCTCTTCACTGCTTCGGATGCTTCCGATGACCGCGTATGGGAACTTCCTCTTTGGGAAGAATATGGTGAAGATTTAAAATCAGACATTGCGGATCTGAAGAACATCACTGGTGGAGGGAAAGGGGCAGGAACCATTTCTGCTGGAATTTTTCTTTCTAAGTTTGTGGATGAATCCATAAACTGGGCGCATATTGATATTGCTGGTGCAGCTTGGAGAAAGAAAAAATCGGGAACCCAATTCAGTGGACCGACCGGCTACGGAGTACGTTTGTTAGTGGACCTTGCGAACGAACTATCAAAGAAATAAAAAATCAAATAAATAGAGAACCTTGTTCCGGCTTGGTTTTCTATTTATCCTTCTCAATCATCAGACATCGCAAGCACTCATTCAGATTCATTTATCTATAGTTTACCCTAAAAAATTAGATTATTTTAATTATCTAATGCTAAGAAAGACAAACAGAATTAAATATAAAATTTATCTTCATTATTTTCGAAAGAATTACATTGATTCTAAATATTAGCGCTCTACAAAACATTTAATTATTTTCTTCTTATATTAGGCTTTTAACTTATAGTTTTCTTTTCCTTATCAATTCATCAAAATGATTGCTACTTTTTCTGAATTAAAAAATATGTCATTTTCAGTTATATATAAATGAAACGTCTAAGGAACCACTAACTAGAATAACGAACAACCTAGCTAAAACCAAAAAATCAAACGTAATCATTTCTTTCTATATATTCGACAAAGACTAAATATTTAAAAATTTTTGGAAACAAAGAACAGATAATTTTTTCAACTATTTTACCGGCAAAATAAATATGTAGATAAAAGATATACGAAAGAGGTATTCGGACTAGTCCCAGGTCTAAAGTTATAAAAAAGTTAAATTTATGATAACAAAAGTATATTTTAATTTACTAAAGTTGAATTTGTATTCCAATTTTGATACGAAACTATCCATATATATCCCTTAAATTTCCACTATGTGCAAATTTCACATCACAATAATTTAATAAATCAAAAATTTACTTATGAGGAATGCTAATGAATAGTAGTGAATTGGATTCACTGACTGATGATAACGACGACTTTGACTATGAAGAAGACACAATCGAAAATAGATTTTTAATTTTCTCTTTAGCAGACAGAAGTTATGGAATCGAAATTAAAAACATCACGGAAATTGTTGGTATGCAAACCATTACCGAAATTCCGGATATGCCATCTTTTATCAAAGGTGTGATCAACTTACGTGGTAAAGTCATTGCTCTCATTGATGTCCGAGATCGGTTTCGAATGGCAAACATAAGTTATGATGAAAAAACCTGTATCATCATCCTTAACATTCAAAATCAACTAATTGGCTTGATTGTAGATACCGTCAAAGAAGTAATCCGGATCAATACTCAGAATATTGAAGAAGCTCCAAAATTTGGAGAGTCTGAAAATAACAGATTCGTTCAATCCATCGCAAAAATCAATGAAGATGTAAAAGTCTTACTTAACATAGAAAATCTTCTTAAAGACGAAGATAAACATACCTTAGAACAAGCTTTAGCTATTAAAAATTAACAAAGGAAACATTATGAAATACCTCAATAACATGAAAGTAAAATCGAAACTAATCTTAGGTTTTAGTGGGCTAGTTCTGATTATTTTAATCAATACTATCGTTGGAATCGGCTCATTAAATAATTTAAACGATAGATTAAACGAGATCGTAAGTCTGCACTCACAGAAAGTTCAATTTTCAGAAAGATTAAGAATGTACTTTTTACAATTAGTACGTGAAGAAAAAAACTTAATTCTTTCCGTAACGATCGAAGAACAAAACAAAAGGTTGGATCTACGGGCAAAAGCATATGATGAATTTATAAAATTAAAAGCATCCTTTTTTGATCTATTGGATAATGAAGAAAGAGAAAAAGCTAAATCTCTAGACGAAACCTTCAATACATATTCAAAAGAATTCGAAGTGACTAAATCATTCGCCCTAAAATTTAAAACTAGAGAAGCCCAGTTGCATTCTAGCACGAAAGGTAGGGCAGCCATCACCGCTATGGATCTAGTAACAAAAGAATTTACCGATATTGCAGTGTCTAAAATGAATGATTCAAAACTCATCGCAAACAAAACTTATTCGTCTATGTTTGTTTTACTGGGAACATTACTTTTAGTTTCTTTTGTCCTCGCAAGTATTCTTTCATTTTGGATCATTTCCAGCATCACAAAATCGCTAAATGCAGCAATGGAAATTGTTGGAATGGTCACATTGGCTTCCGAACAAGTATCCTCAACGGCATTTTCATTAAGTCAAGGTGCGAGTGAACAAGCCGCTTCAGTGGAAGAAACTACAGCTTCCATTGAAGAAATGTCAGCCTCTGTAAGTCAAAATGCTGATTCAGCAATTGAAACTAATAATATTGCCGATAAGTCTGCGAGCGAAGCTACAGTCGGACGAGAGTCTGTTTTAAAAACTTTAGAGGCAATGAAAAATATTTCATCCAGGATCAAAATTATCGAAGAAATAGCTTATCAAACAAACTTACTTGCGTTAAATGCCGCAATCGAAGCAGCTAGAGCAGGAAAACATGGAAAAGGTTTTGCAGTGGTTGCTGATGAAGTGAGAAAACTTGCAGAAAGAAGCCAAGTGGCGGCACAGGAAATTAATCAACTTTCAAAGAATAGTGTTTCCCTTGCAGAAGAAGCAGGGAAAGTCATTGAAGCAATTGTACCAAGTATCAATCGAACTGCAGAACTCGTTTCAGGAATTGCAGTTTCTTCAAGAGAACAATCCGCAGGAATCACCCAAATCTCTACGGCAATGACACAAATGGATCAAACTACACAAGTTTCTGCATCCGCCTCAGAAGAACTTGCAGCCACTTCCGATGAATTAAAAGAACAAGCCAAACATCTAATGGAGATTATGGAATCTTTAGTGAAACTAAAAATCAATTTAAATCAGAAAACAAAAAAGGACAATATCAGTGATATAAAGAACATAGGTTCTGAATTTGGGAAAAAAGCTAATACAGATTTTTCGTTACCCAATTCAGGAAAAATAAATCCAATTACTTCTTTCAAACAAGACCACAACCATTCTGAAAAATTCTAATTTTAACATGGATAGAAAAGAATTATCAACTGGATCTATCCAAGAAGGTCTACAAAATCATGAGGATTGTAAAAATACAATCCTTTCTGTAGAAGATATTAAAGATCCAGATTTAACCGTAGCCCAGTTACTTGAAGAAAAGAAAGTTGTTAGCGAAAAACTAAGTACCTTATTAGAACTAGTTGGAGAGTTAGTCATCGCCGAATCAAATATTACACAACATCCAACAATTAAATCGATAAAAAACGAAAGCTTAAATTCTACTTTGTCACGGTTTCACAAGATATTAATAGATTTACAAGACGTTGCATTTTCCACTCGAATGATTCCTATATCAGGGGTATTTAAAAAAATCTCAGGCATTGTTCATGAATTACAAAACCAATCCGATATAAAAGTATTACTACATACCAGCGGTGAAGATACGGAAATTGATAAATCCAGAGTTGATTTAATCTTCGAACCAATTGTGTATATTCTAAAAAACTCTATTGAATATGGATTAGAGTCCTCTGACAAAAGATTATCTAATGGAAAATCCGAAATTAAGAACATTTACTTAAGCGCGCGCCAATCGATAAATGAAGTTTTAGTCACGGTTCGTGATGATGGACATGGACTAGATCGAAGAAAGATTTTGGAAAAAGCAAAACAAAATGGAATCATAATAGATGATTCTATTCGATTAACAAACCAAGGGACAACCTTTGTTTTAAGAATACCGATATCTCTTGGAACAATGGAAGGCACTGTAGTTCGCATTGGTATTAAATATTTCACAATACAAACGGTTGAATTAAGAGAATTTGTAAGTCTTCGCGACAAAAAAGAAATCGAATTAGACAAAGATCAGAATGTTCTTGATATCCGAGGAACTTTTGTTCCAATTTTTAATATCAATCAAATATTAAATCACAAAGAATCTATCGAATATGATAACAAAGATCCATTAATCATTGTTCTAGAGTATGAAAAGAAACTATTAGGCATTCGTGTTGATGAAATCATTGGAAGTCAAAATGTTGTGATCAAACCTTTGATAGGCATCATGGAACAAGCACAAGGTGTCAATGGATTTACAATTTTAGGAAATGGAAATGTAAGTTTAATCCTAGATGCGAAATCCATTTTCAGCAAACAAGAAATAAGCGGAGTGAAATAACAAATAAAAACGGCGGGCATTTTATCCCGCCGATCAATTGAAAAAAGTTTGATACTTAATTCGATTTTAACTTTTAATAAAACTCTTCTGCATTGTTGAAATAATTAGGTCCATCACTTCCTCCAACAACAATGATACGATTTGTATCGGGAGCTATCGCAGAATGACCATAACGGGACAAATTCATTGAATATTCCGGGATCCACTGTTCCAAACTTGGGTCGTATTTTTCTACTTGGTTCGTAACTCCATTATTATAACCTCCAATAGCATAAATTCTACCTCTCAGTTTGACTACATCAAACAATCCACGAGCATAATTCATACGTTGGTGCATGGCCCAACTATCAGAAACTGGGTTATAAGACTCAACTTGAGCAGTATAACCTGTTGAAGGCATTCTCCCTCCAATTACATAGAGTTTTTCATCATGGAAAATACAAGCTGAATCAGCTCTAGCCGTTGTCATTGCACGTTTGTATACCCATTTATTAGTAACTGGGTCAAACTCTTCTACAGTATTTAGAATCGTATTTCCGTTATTGCCACCAACAGCATACATCTTTCCATTATTAACACAAAGAGAATGGTGTTGTCTTGGAGTGTCTATTGGTGTGCCGGTTGAAATATTACCAGTTGCTGGATCAAAGATTTCCACTTCCGATAAAGTAGATGAACCTCGATTTCCACCAACCAAGTAAATCTTATTACCAAGAACTGCAGCTTTGAATCCATGTTTACCATTTGGCAACTCGCCTACTTTTGACCATGAATTGGTGGTTAAATCTAAAGCCTCAATCCAAGTAAGGGAAGAACTACCATTATGACCGCCAAATACATAAAATTTATTTTCATAAATTGCAGATGCAAAATAATATCTTGCTTGGTTCATCAATACCTTTAGATGAGTCGTTGTGTCATTGGCAGGATCATAATATACAACCACATTATTGTATCCACCTAACCCATAAAAACGTCCGTTTGCATAGCCACCTACCCCCCGGTTTAGATCTCCGTAAATAGGTAAAGAAGCTTTTACTGCCCAAGAGTTTGTATCTGGAGTATACTCTTCGATGACTCTTGCATTTTGGCCCTCGTGACCCCCCATAACATAGATTTTTCCATTTAGAACCATCGAGGTAGCGAATATTCGAGGAGTTGGTATGTTTGTTTTTTGAGTGAACGTTAGATTTGTAGGGTCAAATTCATAGACAGAACTGAAACTCCATGTTGAAGTTGTACCAGCAAAAAAGTAGAATTTCTGATTATACTCTTGGACTGTGTAGTAGTTGTAAATTGGAGAATTTGAAAGTAATTGATTCCATTGGTTAGAAGATGGATCATATACATCGACTTTACCTCTATAGAAAGAATATACCTTCCCATCATAAGCAATACTTGAATTAAAATTAGTCACATCGAGCATAGGAGCTCCTGTTGTCCAAGTATCAGTCAAAGTGTCATAAATGTATAACGAATTTCTTGCATGAGCTGTATATCCATAGACAGGTGGTGGGTCATACCATTGGAAACAATGCCATAACAATTGATTCACACAGTAAGGGGCTTGATCATATTGTAACTGGTATACGTACTCATATCCACCTAAGACGTAAATTTTGTTTCCAACCACTGCGGAACTGGATCCGTATCGTGGTCCGGGCATATTTTTAAGTTTTGTCCACTGTGCAGTTACTGTATTATAAGAGTATGCATTTCCATCTGTTAAGTTACCATAAACATCATTTCCAAATAGATAAATCTTATCCCCTATAGTTTGTGTTGTTGGATATCTAAAACTTCTTGGTAAATTACTAAGCGTAGCCCAAATATTTTTTAATGGCTCAGGGGCTGGAGTCAACGGCGCAGTGGAACTGTTATTAGATCCGGTGTTATTCGGTGGTGGTGTGTCGGGATTTCCCGTTCCATTTTCATAACGAATTTCCGGTGGTTTCGCAACCCCAATTAGTGCTAACAATTGTGTGGTTTGTAATTCTTTTTCGAGGCCATCATTCCCTAAAAGGCCATTGACTTGATTACATTGGGTAAATGAGAGAAATCCCCAAAGTAAAATTATTGCAAGTTTGAGTGAATTTTTGAATATTTTTCTTATGTTTTCCATTCGCTTTTTCCTGTACATTCAGCATACGGTTAGGTGCACAGAAATGACTAGAAAATGCAATAGTTTATCAATAGGTTGGAAAAGTTCTAGAACGTTAAAAACGGTTTAGAAGGGTTTTTAGAACGTAAATTACGTTTTCCTGGAAAAAAAAAATTATTTTTTAAAAAATTTTATGTACGCGGGAGTGTTTTTTTCCCGCGAAGGATTCAAATGAGATAATATTCGTTATTTCGAATGTTTACTTAAAACGATTTTATGAACACTGTACATAAGGATAACAGTGAGTACGATGGCCGTTGCTACCACATACCCTAAAATATCATACCGTTCCATATAACCACTGGAAGTCTGAATCACAATGAGTCCAGCAACGGAGGCTGCAATTCCACCGGAAATTTGTTGGATGGAAGAACTGATCGACATAAAGGCACCTCGATCATGTAAATCAGGAACGGCAGAAGTCATGGCATTGGCAGAAATCATTCGTGCGGCAACAAATACAAAAAGAAGGGAATTCACCAAAACCACAATTGGCAAAGGAGTGATTTCCATTTTTGTATAATAAATAATGATACAAGCAGCGATGGCCGATGCAATCACGAACATTCTGTACTTTCCAATGGCATCACTGAGCCTTCCCATAATTGGTCCACCTAACATGGAAACCACCCCCGTGACCATATATACCAAAGGAAGATCTTCTAATTTTACCCCAAGATTGTGGACAGAAAATGCAGAACCAAAAGGCATTAACATAAATCCACCTGTAGCGAGCAAAGTTGTCGCAACAAAGGCTGGTAAATATTTAGGTTGAGTCAGTGTTTTTACTAAGTGGTGGAAGGCATGTGTATCCGTTTTGTGGTCAAGGTGGGTAGTGACTGGTTTTAAGTAGAAAAAAATGATAAACCCAACAAGTCCACTGATACCAGCAATCATAAGGAAGGGAGATTGCCATCCCCATAAATTTGATATATAAATTCCGATGGGAAGACCAAACACTTGGCTTGCGGCAAAGGCTGTCATAATAAATCCCATCACCCTTCCTCTCACTTGCAATGGAAACAAATCGGCAACGATGGCAAAGGATATGGAAGAAAGAACACCAGCAAATAATCCAGTCAAAATTCTAGCTCCGAGTAAAAAGATATAACTCGTTGCGATTCCGCATAGAAAAGTTGCGACCACAAATCCAATGTAAAAAAATAATAACATGTTTTTACGATCAAAACGATCGGCAAAACCTGCAGCTAAGATTCCAGAGATACCTGCACTAAATGCATAAGCAGAAACCACAAATCCAAATTGTTGCGTTGAAATTTGTAGTTCTTGCATCACCAAAACTCCCAGAGGAGAAAGGATCATAAAATCAAGGACTACTGTGAATTGCAAAAAGGCAAGGATGCCAACTACGAAAACATGATATCTAGAAAACTTAAAATCCATGGTATGTAAATAAATAGGTTTTCTTAGTTTTTTAACAATTCTAAAAATATCAGTTAGGTCATTTAAATATGAACTTCTTGGTCTATCATTTCCTTTAGTTTGAGGACTTGCGGATGTTCTGGTGCCAGGGCGATCAACCTGTCAAAAATCTTTTTAGCCCTATCTGACTTTTTAGAAAGCCGATAACATTCTACCAAATTGATCAGGTTTCTAATATGTTTTGGATCCCGGGCTCGAAAACTCTCCGCAAGATCAATTGCCTTTTTTATGTTTTTAGATTTACGATAAGCAAAACTTAATTGAAGCAAGATTTCATTGTCAGTGACAAAATACGGAAAAACAGATTCCAAAGTTTCTACAGCAACATCATACCTTTTCAGCAACAAAGAAATTCTAGATTTTTCTCTAATTAAATTAATGCGGACATCATCATTCAAGGTTCCATTGGAAAGTAAAGATTCAATCATTTGAAATGCTTCTTCAGCATTGCCTTTTTCGAGTAAATCCTTAACTTTACCATATACATAACTATCTGAGGATTGATCAAAAAGTGAGTCTCGCGAAACTCGTTTAGAAGAACTTAACCATTCTAATCGAAGTAAGGTGAGGTCATCAGACAATGACCCTATCTCGAGTAAGTTTTCGACGATCGAATTCAAATCACCATTCGACTTTTCAACTACTTGGAGAAACTTTGTTTCATCTTCATTCATTTGTCGAATGCCATCTTCGGAATCTAACAAAACTAAATCATCTCGCCCATCAGATCCAATAAAAATGACATCGCTTTTCTCTAGTGGGAAAACTCTTATTCGGACGTCTCCATCCATTCCTTTAGTTCCAATTTTTCTAAGTTCCAATTCTTCTTCAATGAACGAAGCCACACCGTCTCGATACAATACAGTCCAAGGATGTTCTGCATTCAGATAATACAAAACGCCAGTATCTTCTTCGATAAGACCAAGCACAACCGAGACCAACATGGATCCGTCAAAGGATTCAAATATAGTTTGGAGTTCATAAAAACATTCTTTGATCCAACGTTCCGGTGATTTATTTTGGCTCTCTAAAATGATTTGAGTACGTTTGATAAATGATAAAAAAACGACTCCGAGTACAAGTGCTCCTCCGGCACCTTGAATGGATTTACCCATTGCATCCCCATTGATAAAAACTAAATAAGTTTTTCCATTCAAAGTAATGGAATCACTGATAATGATATCTCCACCGATTTCTCTTTTTTTACCTTTAAATTCGAATTCTTTTTTTTGTTTCACATAGGAATGGATTAATACGTTGGAAGATTCTGCTTTCCCTTTACTCAGCGGATCCAAAAGCAAAGAAGTCAGAAAATAATCCCCATCTTGTTGCACTTTTAGTTCTTGTACTTTTGTTAATGTATTTTGTAATTCGTTTGTCCTTTCTTCTACTTTTTTCTCTAAACTTAAATTGAGTTCCTCAACTTGTCTATGGACACGTAAAAAACGATTTGCAAGTACGACAGCAATTCCTAAAACAAAGGTCAAAAAACCGAATCTTAATAAATTCAAATTCTGAAATGGCAATAACCCGGTAGCACCTAACACATCCCAAGTCCCTGTACCCAAAAGAAAAATCAAACCAAGCAAAAGGCGCTTCGCATCTTTATTATTTTTCCTTACCGCAGAAATAGTTAGATATAACAACATCACTGCAAATAGAAGAACAGAAAACTGCCAGATCCGAAGAATGGTAACAGAAACAGAACGCGAAACAAAGATCTGAATGACACTCAAAAATAAACTAAAATAAAAATACACCTTTGATATTATACTAATCCGTGAACGAAAAAACAAATCAGCAAAAATCAAAAGCCATACAGGAGTTAAAAATACGACAAAATATTCAATTCTAGACTGAGTGAATGGATCCAACCCAAAACGATAGATTCCTTGGGATCGAAAAATCATATAGACAGCTAAAAAAATAGAAAACAAAGCATAATACAGGTTATATGATTCTTGTCTTCGTTTCCAATAGAATAATCCGTGATAAATTCCTACAAAAAAATACAAAAACAATAACATATAAGTTTCGTATTCATCGACTATATTCAAATGTTCGGATGCTAAATCTATATTTGCAGGAAAATCATTAAATAGTTTGTATACGTTTAGTTCTTCGCCATCTTCGGCTGCTACCAAAATTCGGATTTGGTTTTGTCCAACTTTGAGTAAGTTTCGATTGAGCCGAATGATGATATGTCTTTTATAACCACTGATTACGATAACATCGTTTTTGATGACACCACCAGAGGAAATCAAAGTATCATTCAGATAAATTTCAAAACAATTGGATATATAAGGGATGTGCAAACTAAACGCGTCGTCCTCTGCTTTTTTAAAATCCGTTGGTGACAACAAAATGGATTTGAGCATTGTGATCTTACGAAGTTGATTTGGTTTCCAATCAAAACTGGAAATAATTGTGGATAACGGGAGTGTGTCTAAGGATTTCCATTTAGAAAAATCTTTTGGTTCCTTTAATTCAAATCCTTTTGTCACCAACCAGTTCTTTGTTAAATCAATTGGCAAAGAAAAAATCGAGTTCGTAATCAAAAGAAATAAAAATATAGTAAATAAATTTCGCTTCATATCAAACTCACTTGGAACTCAATTTTTGTATTAAAAGTATCTTCAAATAAATCTTTTTTTTCGGATACTGACCATAATTCTAAATTCGGATCCTCTCCTTTTTTATGATACAACCGACAGACCACTTTCCCTTTTTCTACTACTGCATCCAATCTTTGGATGATGGATTTTTCGGATCGGTCTAGCCCATCTCCAATACGAAGGAAGGAAGACAACTTTTTCACAAGGAGTTGGTCATCTGCCCGTAAGGCTTTGAATTCTTCGTGTTTCCCTTTGGGACCACCCTTTCTATGATAACGAGCAAGGAGGGCTATGATTTCAATCTCTGCATTGGAAAATCCTACCATGGCTTCGGAGTTTCTGATGATATAATAACTATGTTTGTGGTAGTTATGGTGGGAAATACAAAGACCGACTTGGTGCAAATAACAAGCCGTTTCCAAATAATCTCGTTCTAAATTACCAAGACCATGTAATTCTTTTAAATCATCAAACATCTGCAAGGTGATTTTTACCACTGCTTCTGCATGTTGTTTTCCTTTAGGGTAAAGGTTGGCAACGGTTTTGATTGCCTTTTCCCGAATATTGTCCAGGGGTGGTAAGGAGGAATCTTTATGACGAAACCAGGATTCAATTGTATCATAAACAATCCCTTCCCTAAGAGCAAAATCACTCACGGTAAAAGAAGGGGCTTTGATCCTTTGTAAAACTTCATCCAAAACCAAAACACCTCCAACGATGATGTCTCCTCTTTTGGCATCAAGGCCTGGAATTTTGAGCCGTTTTTTTAAACTGTCGGCATCTAATACTTGTTTGCGGGCTTCCTTAAAAAGATCAATTGGGATTTCTGTTCCGTTCAATCTGTCCCTTTTTTCCATCTTTTTTTCCAAAACAATGGATGTCACAGAGGAGATGGTTCCCGAACTTCCTACCACCATAAAGGGTTTCCAAGTTTCAATCTGAGGTAAAAAGGCTGATAAAACCGACTCAATATGGATCCGACATTTTTGGATGTCGGTTGGACTTATGGGATCTTTCTTTAAATACTTTTCCGTCAACCGAATGGCACCGAGTTTCAAACTGGTAGAAAAAAGGATCTCCCCCTTTTCTCCCACAAGGAGCTCCGTACTCCCTCCTCCAATGTCAATGAGTAGGATTCGTTTGTCAAAAACCGGTAGACCTTGCAAAATTCCGAGGTAAATCAGCCTTGCTTCTTCATTTCCGGAAACCACTTGGATTTGGATTCCCGTTTCCTTCTCGGCTCGGTCAAGAAATACTTGGCGGTTCTCTGCTTCGCGTAATGCACTTGTCGCAACGGCTCGAATTTCCGCCTTGTAGGAATCGGCAAGGGTGCGAAATCGTTTGAGGCAAGCAAGTCCCCTCTCCATCGCATCGTCCTGAATGACCGCATAATCACTGCTACCACTCCCCAGTCGCACAGATTCCTTTTCCTTTGTTAGATATTCGAGTGTTCCGTCAGGTCTTAGTTTTACGACAACGATGTGGAAAGAATTTGTGCCCAAATCAATGGCAGCGAGTATCTTTTCCGTGCGAAATGCGGAATTGGGTTTTCTTAAAATTTGTGAGAAAGGAAGCATTTTGTATCTAACTAGCCTAACGAAAATTTTTACGGTTGAAAGCAAAAACCAGCCGAAAATTATGGGGAACGGGTAGAATTCTATTGTTTTGGTGTAAACCCACCGTAAATTCCCCCTTTCGTACTTCTTTCACCAGGATCTGATATGATATTTGATAACCTCTATGGACTTTTCTCGAACGATATGGGAATCGATTTGGGAACCGCGAACACCCTCGTGCATGTGAAAGGGCAAGGAATTGTCTTATCAGAACCGTCGGTCGTGGCAGTCCAGGCCTCTACTGGCCGAGTCCTTGCTGTAGGACAAGAAGCAAAACGAATGCTAGGAAGAACTCCTGGTGATATCGTTGCCATTCGCCCAATGAAAGACGGTGTTATCGCCGACTTCGAAACTGTAGAAAAGATGATTCGTTACTTCATCGCTAAAGTTCACAACCGCACTACATTTGTAAAACCACGCATCGTCATCGGAGTTCCCTCTGGAATTACCGAAGTAGAAAGACGTGCCGTTCGTGAGTCCGCCGAACAAGCGGGTGCTCGCGAAATCTTCCTCATCGAAGAAGCACTCGCTGCTGCCATCGGTGCCAACATCCCGATCCATGAACCAGCAGGAAACATGATCGTTGATATCGGCGGGGGAACCACAGAAATCGCTGTGATCTCTCTTGGTGGTATGGTGATCGCTGAGTCCATCCGAACTGGGGGAGACGAATTTGATGAAGCCATTGTCAAATACCTTCGTAACCAATACAACCTAGTCGTTGGAGAAAGAACTGCCGAGGACATCAAACTTACCATCGGAAACGCTTTCGCAGACAAACGTGTGGATACGATGGAAGTAAAAGGCCGTGACGCTATTTCTGGTCTTCCACGTACCCTCGAACTTGATTCCAACGAAATCCGTAAAGCCCTCAAAGAACCAACAGACGAAATCCTAGACGGAATCAAATCCGTATTGGAAAGAACTCCGCCAGAACTTGCAGCCGACATTGTAGAACGAGGAATCGTTCTGACTGGTGGTGGTTGCCTCCTTCGTGGTCTCGAACACTACCTCACCAAAGAAACAGGAGTTCCGGTATTCCGTGCTGAGAACCCACTGACTTGTGTGGTTCTTGGAACGGGTCGTTACTTGGATGAATTGAAATACATTAAGCCAGGAATCCGATAAACATCGGTTAAATGATTTGGTGAGAAAAAGGGGAACGAAAGTTCCCTTTTTTTTTGCTAAAGAACTGATGGCATAGTTGGAGCCCTCGAGGATGAAGGCGAATATACGCAATACGATTAGTAATCAAATTAGCGTGCGCAATACGCAACGCAAATAGCCGCATGAATTCACGGAGCTAAACGAAATGCGTGTAGAGGCACTGAGATTGTGGATATACGAATAAAGTGTGTAAGTTTTACATTTCTCTAGATACATACGGGAAATTAAAAAATGAGAAAATTTAACTTGTATTTAATGCTAACTTTGGTAATTGACATTGACAATGCCACAAAAATCAATCCACATAAATTATGGATAAAAAATTTGGCTTTTTAATTGTTTTCTTTAGCGTAAACTTGTATTCACAACCAATTCCCAAAATTTTCAATGTGGAAGAAATAGCTCGCTTTAGTTTTACTTCAGTTCATCTTCAATTTTGCCAAAACTTAATAAATAAATCAAAAAAAGAGAGTTTAAGTGATTTTGATTTCTGGAAAGAATTTAATTCTGAAAAATGTCTTCCTAAAGAAAAAATAATCAATATGAAAGAAATATGTCTTCTCGAATTAGTTGACTCAACAGATGAAGTGGCTTTCTTTTTTAATATTCTATGCAATGAAAACAAATCAAAAAAGAATCATAAAAAATTTGAACTTATTCCGATTATGACGGTTGCTGAATCTGATCCAAATGATCTCAAAGAAACGGAATATATATTGGATCCTGAATATAAGAACTTTAGAACAAAATATAAAATAGGCAAAGAACTCTTAAAATACAAAAAACACACGAAATTTGATGCTGAGATTTTAAAATTTGATCAGGGTGGAGATCAAATTTTTTATACGATCATAAACATCAAATCACGATAAGTGGGTATACTTTTAGCCTATATCACACCTGTGTTACCAAGATCGAATCCATCTAATGGTGGCCTTGCTATTTGCGACGAGTATTAAGGCAGAAAATTACACTCAGTATTCTGGTCACGTCCGAACGTAAATAATAGCAGTAAAACCAAACAAAAATCAAAGCGAAATCATGAACAAGTAGATGTGATATACACATTAAAATAAATCGAACAATAACGTGGATAACCGAATTTGGTGTAGTTTTTGGGTGCAGATTTCCGGCTATCTGCTCCAATCTTTGCCTACGCAAAGGATTTCCGCACGCAGATTATATTTAAATCATGTAGAACTCGGAGATTGTAATCTCCAACATAACACGCCCAGCTTATGTTGGCTTCGCTTTGCTCATCCACCAAAAGCCAAAGATTCTGTTTGATTGACCCTCACTCCTATAATCGCTGCGGATTTATCCGGGGTGAGAGGATTACTGAATTCGAGGAATAAAAAGTTAACAAAAGTTTATTGATCAAGAAAAATTATAACTGACTCATAGCTACCAATAATCATATATATGATTTATAATCGAAAAATTACGTTATACGGTAACATATGAAATTCTTAAACCTTCCACTTGTGCTTTTTTTTACTACAAACTGTATTCTTACTCCATTATTTAATTTTAATACCAATCCTGGTAGCATTGTAAATGATATCTTACTTGTCTTAGGTGCCTCAAATAATTCAGCAGGAACTGCGGAAGCACATGATTCGGTACCCATCGGTGATGGAGAAGTGACAATCAAGGGAGGAACCTTACGTTCGAACGATGGCATGATAACGATCGATATTCCAGAAGGTGCTGTGGCAGAAACCGTTGAATTTAAGATTTCTAAATTTACCTTGGTAACAAACTCGTATCCAGGTAGTTATTTACCGACAAGCTCTGCTTATGAAATTTTGCCATCGTATCGATTTAAAAAACCAGTGACTGTTAGTATGTCGCTAAATACTGCCACCATACAAAGTTTAAACCTTTCCAAAACAAAAAGCTTAGGTTTTTCGTATAGCACGACAAGTGTGACAGATAATTCAGGAAGGTTTCCAAGTTGGCTCGCTCATGACACCATAATTGTCGGTGACAAAGTAGTCTTTAATACGGAGACCTTTTCAATTTTTGGAATCGGGACACCTCCTCCTGGCAATCAGCCACCTATCAATCTTGGAGCATCTTATTATTTTAAAGCAGGATGTAGTTACCTTCCTTATATGCTGCGGACAAGAGTCATCGATCCTGATGGAGATCCTATTCAAGTTTATCTGATTACAGGTCCAGGAAATGGAGGTGCCGTCGCTATTCCAATGGCCCGCGAAGGAGTCACCGACTGGTATACAGCAAATATTCCCTATGAAGCAATGAGTGAATCAGGAATTCAAATCCAGATTTCAGCTTCTGATTCCTATGGCCAAACTAGTTTTGTTCCCTCTAGCGGAATTTTTAATTATCCAAATAGTTCCAACAATGCTTTGTACATTTCCAATTTCGAATTGGATCAAGACAATGATGGACTTCTTTGTGCTTGGGAAAGAGATAACGGAAAAAGTGATACAAATGCCGGTGATGCTGGGGGAGTTGTAGATTCCGATGGAGATGGTATTCCAAATGTCGCCGACCACACTCCGAATGGCGAAGCCAATCCTCCTATAGATTTTTTACAAATCATGCCAGCAACAGTGAGTCTCGATTTAACCGATAAAGTAATCTTTGGTGTAACGGCAAGGTTTGGCGGTTCACCAAGATATGTAAACGCAAGTTATATGACTACTGGTATTGGACTCAATGGTAGCGCTGTCGGTACGATGAATTCTAGTACCTTTTTACCTTCTGTTCCTGGAACCGCGGGTGTTGTGGCCACAGTTGGTGCAATGAATTCGACTGCAACAGTGAATGTTCTAGATACTGTTGGGCCAAATGATATTACTACTCTTTCTGCAATGCCAATCTCCTCAAATAAAATCCAACTGCAATGGCTTGCACCAGGCGATGATAGTCAATATGGGCGAGCCACTACATATCAAATTTTTCGATCTACAAGTTCTATCACAAATG
This sequence comes from Leptospira kanakyensis, assembly GCF_004769235.1. Lineage (NCBI taxonomy): Bacteria > Pseudomonadati > Spirochaetota > Leptospiria > Leptospirales > Leptospiraceae > Leptospira > Leptospira kanakyensis. Next base: position 745,383 of record NZ_RQFG01000005.1, read on the forward strand.
ATGGAAATTGTAATGGAGTCTTAGTCAGTCATTCTTTGATTCCAAAAAATGCAGGAGTTAGTGAAAAATTGGACGTAGGAGGTTTAAATCCAAACACAACTTATTTCTTTTGTATTCGAGCTGTCGATGAAAACGGAAATTTCAATCGATGGAACGGAACAGTTTTTGCGACTACATATCCTAATCCAGACCTCATACCTCCTTCTGACATAGCAAGTGTTACTGCGATTACTCTCGACACTGATAAAATCTTACTAAGCTGGAATGCTGTTGGTGATGATGGAAATTCGGGTTCTGCTCAAAATTATGAAATATACCGTTCTACGACTCCGCTGCTCACAGATACACAATGTAGAAGTGCCGTTCTGATTCCCAATACAGTACCAACAAGTCCTGCAGGGACAACTCTTAATTTTACTGCGACGAACTTAGCAGACAATACAATTTACTATTTTTGTATCGTGGCCGTTGATGAATCAAACAATTATAGTGCTTGGAATGGGATAACAACTGCTACTACCTTACGTAAAAATTTACCCCCTACCATTACGCTCGTGGATACAATTTCTGGAATACTACCGAATACGATCAGTTTAGATGCGTCACTTTCGGGAGATCCTGATGCTGTGGCATGTGGTGCAAATCCAGCAAATTATGTATACAGCTGGAGTCTCTTAAACAAACCTCCGACATCAATTCTTACAACTAGTAACATCTCCAATGGGAATACGAAATTAGCTTCCATCACGCCAGATGTGGCAGGCGAATATACAGTTCAATTTTCCTTTACGGACGATAAGGGAAGCTGTGGTGGGACAAATTTAGTCAATGTTAAGTCAACTGTCATCTCAATGACCTTACTAGCAGGAGTTAAACTCTGGTCAACACAATTAGGAGTTACTAGTTCCCAAACGATGGCACAAAGTATCAAATCAGATTCGAATGGATTTCTCTATGTAACGGGCTCAACTAGTGGACACCTAGATGGGCAAACCAGGACAGGTGGAAATGATTTATTCTTAATGAAATACAATTCGAACGGAATCAAACAATGGACTAAGTTATTTGGCGTGGCAAGTGCCAATACAGATGCCATGGGGATCACTTTAGATTCAAACGGAAATATTTACATAACCGGTGTCACAACTGGAAACTTAGATGGAATTACAAAGTTAGGACCAACTGATTTATTTGTAGTAAAATATAATGCAGATGGTGTCAAACAGTGGACACGATTATTAGGTGCGCCTGGCACGACTACAGCAACAAATGCATACGGAATCACTTCGGATGGATCAGGCAATATATATGTGTCCGGTCACACCTATGGCAATTTGGATGGACAGTCAGTTTCAGGCCAAGCAGATATGTTTATTGTTAAATATGATACCAATGGAACGAAACAATGGACAAGATTGTTAAGTGGAGGTGCAGGAACTTTTAGCCAAGCACGAGGCATAACATCTGACTCGAATGGAAATATTTATGCGACGGGTTTCACTAATGGAGCTCTAGATGGACAAACAAAAATGGGAACTCGCGATTTGTTTGTAGTGAGATATAATTCTAGCGGTGTCAGGCAATGGACAAGACAGTTCGGTGTTGCCAGTCAAGATACCGCAGCTTCTAGCATAACAACAGACTCTTTTGGCAATCTTTATGTTACAGGAAATACATACGGAAATCTGGATGGCCAAACAAAAACAGGATCATCTGATTTATTTTTAATAAAATACGATTCCAATGGTGCCAAACAATGGACCAAATTGTTAGGTGTAGCAAATAAATTAACAGGTGGAAGTGGAATTACATTAGATTTGAACGGAAATATTTTTATTACCGGTCCCACAGAAGGCAACTTAGATGGGAAAACGATTACGGGAATTCGCGATTTATTTTTGGTAAAATACGATTCCAATGGTATGAAATTATGGACATCCTTATTGGGTGCCCCAGGTAAAACTACACACCCCAATAGTGTCATATCAGATCTAAATGGTAAAGTAATCGTAGCAGGTGGTTCGGCCGGAAATATGGATGGTCATATTTTGAGTGGAACCTATGACATGATCTTAGTAAAGTATGAGTGATATGAATTCCTAGCTTGTTATCAATTGCGAGTATTTCCTAATCAAGAAATACTCGCATTGGCATAAAATCACCTAACGCTCCGATGTTTGCCTACGGAAAAATATTTCCCCCCGCACCAGGGATTGCAGTGGAAATCCTTTTCACGTAAGTGAAAAGATTGGAACGGAAAGCCCGGTCGCGAACACAAAAAAATCAGACTATGACCATTGACTGCGAGGTGCCCACCCTCTTTCCAAAAACAAACCATCTCCCTTTTTACTACCAGAATTTCACGACAAGAGTTGAGTATTTCCACCAAAACAGTTTGTTTTTTATGTCATTTACTCAAGTTTCCGAATTATTTATGCCATATAAATAATTATTTGACATACTTTTTCCAAATTTGTAAATCTGGGCTACTTGAAAAAGGAGAGAAAGATGAAAATTACAATCAACCTTATTATGGCATTGCTGTTTGCAACTAGCGTCAGCGCCCAAACTTACACCGTGTTCATTCACGGTAAATCCAGCAAAAATCACGACGGGGTGGGAACTACCGATGTAAACAGTTATTGGGGAGCAAACGCAAATGTCGTTTCTGGCTCGAAGATATTCATTGGTTACGATGGTAGCACCGATCCGAGAACGTATGGATCAGCTAGGGCTCAAACAAATATAACAACTGGATTAATGAACTATTGTAAGGGAGCTAACACTTGTAAGATTGTTTGTCATTCCGCTGGATGTTATGCAATTGAATATTGGTTGGCAAGTTTAGGTGATACAACCACTGCAAAAGGATTCAATATCACTAAAGTAACGGCACTTGCTGCTGCCTCTGGTGGTTCCGAACTCGCAAACTTAATTGGTGGAGGCGGAAACGCAATGGATCAGTCACTTCAGGTGACTACTGCACGTGGAGCCTACAATCACAACCTAACTGCATCTATAACGATCAACCATGTTCCGGGATATAAAAGCAAATTTGGTGCTAATATCATCCTGCCTGGGGCCGATGATTATGCAGTGGCATTTCACTCCTCGTGCGGATACAACCGTTCTGGTGGTCTAGACAAATGCCAAAGCTCAGTTGTTAGTGGAAGCACAACATACACTCAGTATTCAGGTCACGTTCGTGCGCCGTCCTTAACAGCAGCTGGTCTCAACAAAAATCACAGTGAAATCATGAACGAAGGTACAAGATAAACTTCGCTACATTTGGACTAAGTCTGGCAAAACAAATTGTCAGACTTAGTTTTTTTAACGGATGCAAGGTGCCCACTACCACTAACTCACTGCAGTCATAGGGTTTGATACGATTCCAAATAATTTACAGAATTCTGCGTTGCCATCGATCGTAACATCAGTCAACTTTTGGTTCATCACCCTGATTTCGGAAAGATCCACATTTTTGATCGTCACTCGTTTCAGATCACATTCTCCAAAAAGGGCTTTGTTTAGTTTTACATTTTCAAAGTTTACCTGATCGAATCCAACTTTTCTCCATCCTTCACTTGCGGTAAAAAGCACATCACTCAGTGTACAATTTTCAAAGGATGTATGATCAAACTTCATAAACCGAGTGACCAGTTGGTCGGTTGTTGTGTTCATAAAGCGAATGTGTTGGAGTCTTGATGCTTGTAGTTCCATCCCTTTCAGTTGAGAAGTAGAAACTTCTATGTGACTGAGCTGCGCACCTTCAAAAGAACAAGCTGATAGATCTGACCCGTCATGGATCAATAGATCTTTTACCGAGGCAGCTGTAAAATGAGAGTTCGTAACATTGGATGATATGACTTCTACTTTTTTTAAGTGAGAGCTATGAACTTCCACAGTATCAAAGTGTCCATCGTCAATTTGTAAATGTTCTAGGTTGCTTGCAGAGAGTTCAGAATTTTGAAATGACCCGCGTGCGACTTTGAGTGCATGCAGGTTACTTTTGCTGATTGTATTTCTCATAAAATCAGAATCGTCTAACACCACCTGTTCCATAGCCGACATACGAATCGTATTATTTTTGAACTGAAAACGATCTCCTTTGGGAATCTGCACACGAGACATGGACATATTGTTATCTTTTAAGTCACTCGCATAGAGCCCTTCTACATCATTGGAAAACTTAATGAACTGTTCACCGATAGAACGAAAACTCCAAGGTTTTGTTTTATCTTCATCGGTCTCTTCACTGACTTGCGAAAGTTCCGAAATTAACTCTGCACCTTGCGCTTCAGAGATTTTACTTTCTTTTACCATCTGTAGGATTTTTTGAATTTCTTCTTTCATCTGATTCACCTTCCTGTTTATTTTTTTGGGAGTTTACGGATAGTCCGCATTGCCTCATCGAAATCAATTTTACCTTTCGCAAGTTGGTCGAGAACCTCATCGGCCCCACCTGCCTTTTTGCTTTTTTGGATTTCTCGATCCGTGGATTTGGGTGTGAGGTCGTCCCCAACCAATTTGTTTTTTAACAAAGTCAACCGAGCTCGAATCGTCGGATAACTGAGTCCAAGCGACGATTGCATATCACGGACTCTTCCTTCACTGAGCACAAAAATACGCAGAAAGTGAAGATCATCCGCAGAGAGGGTCGCAAACTCATTGAGTTGGAATGGTCCTTCGACTCGGATCCCACATCCATCGCAGCCGAGAACCAAGGGCCGGAGAGGTTCCTGGCAAGACGGACAACTCAAACTAGAATCGATTTTTTTTAGATCACCTAAAGGCATTCAAAACTCCTAAGAACCCTTATAAACCAGATATTTAATATTTCAAATCATTTTTTAATATTTTAAACTTAATTTTAACCAGTGAAAAAATGAAATCCACTCTGAAATCGCGTCTTGGCCAAGGTTTGGCGTGATGCCTCTAGGTTTCGCCTGCTTTGCGTAGGCCGGCGCGGTGGTTTCCACTCGCATCTAGGTTTTTGGGGTGCGTATTGTTTTGAAACAAACAGGACTTGAGGGGCGCACATTTCCGGCTATCCGCTCCAATCTTTGCTTACGCAAAGGATTTCCGCTGCTATCCGGGGCGCGGGGGAAAGGATGTAGTAGTGATGATCACCACTACCAAGGACTCATAACAACAAAAACGATAAAGCTCTCCTAACTAATTTTACGAAAGTTAGCCGAGAGGAATGATGATTCAGCAAAATCGTCTTCTGATAATATTTCGAAGTTTTTTATTGCAATTTAGTTCTATGAATCAAGAGATTAACCCTCTAGGAGAGTTTTTTTGAAAATCAAACAGCTTCTGCCAGTCACATACTTGCTCTTAAATTATAAAGGCCGAATTGATAGAAAAGTTTATTGGATTGCCTCTTTGTTTATGTGGTCCAATTTTTATGTTTTTTATCAAACCTTAGACTATCTTTTGGGAGAGCAAAGTACATGGATTATTTATCCTCTGATGCTCTGGGGTATACTTGCAGTTTCAGCAAAACGATTTCATGATATTGGAAAGTCTGGAAACACAATCCTACTAACATTCATACCGATTATTGGTCCATTGGTAGTCATCTACCTTTTGGCTTTTAGGAAAGGAGAATCAAACGACAATAAATACGGCTCAGTGCCTGGTTCTGAAATTGATTATTATAAAAACGATGAAGGAACAAGTATCCCTCACTTAAAATCAACAGAAGTGATCATTAATGATGTTACACGTTTAAATCCCGTGATTGTATCATCAGTTTTTAGACCAGAGTCACTGGAAGAACTGATCAAATTTGTTAAAACTTCCACAGGTGCAATCTCCGTGGGTGGAGGACGATTTAGTATGGGTGGACAAACGGCAAGTCCAGGTTCAGCCCATATTGATATGCGCAAATTGAATCAAGTGTTAGAATACAATCCGTCTGAAAAGTGGATTAAAGTACAAGCAGGTATTCGTTGGTCTGACATTCAGCACTTTATCGACAAGGATGATTTATCAGTTAAAATCATGCAAACCTATGCGAACTTCACTGTTGGTGGAGCTCTAAGTGTCAATTGTCATGGCCGTTATATGGGACTAGGACCAGTTGTTTTATCAGTTCGATCGATTGATGTTATCCTTGCAGACGGTAATTTGATCAAGGCAAGTAGAAAGGAAAATTCAGATATATTTGCTGGTATGATTGGAGGTTATAACTCCGTTGGTATCATTGCAGCAGTAGAGTTTGATTTGGATGACAATGTCAAAGTCAAACAAGTCAGCAAAAAAATGAAAAAGAATCAATACTTTCAATTTTTTAAGTATAACATTCGCGAAGATAAAAAAGTTATTTTTCATAATGCCGATATTTATCCACCAAAATATGAAAACATTAGAGCCGTTAGTTGGGAATTTACTTTAGACAAACCTACAGTAAAATCTCGATTTATGCCCTTACAATCGTCCTATCCAATCCATCGCTATTTTTTCTGGGATTTTACAGAATCTCCTTTGGGAAAATGGAGGCGCGAATTTATTGTTGATCCACTTCTTTTTTTCTCCAAAAAAGTTCACTGGCGAAATTATGAAGCAGGTTATGATGTTTTGGAACTGGAACCTTCTGCACGTAAAAAATCAACTTATGTATTACAAGAATACTTTGTTCCCATTGAAAAATTCAATGTATTCTCTGACCGATTACGCGATATCTTACAACGCCATAAAGTAAACATGGTGAATATTTCTGTTCGTCATGCAAAGGCAGATGAAGAAACTTATTTGTCATGGGCACCAAATGAATGTTTTGCTTTTGTATTATATTATAAACAAAAAGTAAATGAAAGTGATAAACTAAAAGTTGCCGTTTGGACAAGAGAATTAATGAATGCGAGTATTGAAGCTGGAGGTACATATTATTTACCTTACCAAACTCATGCTTCTAGGGAAATGTTTCAGAGAGCCTATCCTAATTACAAAGAAATTTTCTCTCTAAAAGAAAAACTGGATCCCAAGTTTAGATTCAAAAATATTTTCTGGGACACATATTACAAAGAAAATCCAAACCCGGATTTACCTGAATCCGATTTCCATAGAATATTCTCCGATGTTAAGTGGAGTGATTCACTCTATCGTTTTTTGCAAGTGATCTTCAATCTATATCCAGAAGAAAGATTTTTCCAACTTATTTACGATATCACCAAACAACATAAGACAGATAAGGAAATTTATTTACAAATTGTACAGAGTTTGAATTCGGTGAAACCTTTTCATGCGGATTTGACTTACGCTTTGCCGGCTTTGATCAAACAGAAAAAAGAATTGTCCGCACAAATTCTGGAGCTTTTGGGAACAAATAGGACAATTAACGGTTATTTGGAAATTGGTACTACAGGTAGATATATTTCAAGTTTAAAGAATCAATTAAAATTGAATCAAAAAATTTATCTAATCAATTCGATTCCACCAAAATACAATCCGGTTGATATTTTAGAAAGAGGTGGGATCAAAAAAATCGGTACTTTTTTCCCGCTCAATGACTATGATCCAATTAGTAATGAAATACCTTCAGAGAGCTTAGATCTTGTTACTTGTTTGATCGGCTTACACCATATAAAATTAGATAAATTAGATTCATTCATCCAATCGATCAACCGTGTTCTCCGACCTGGAGGAAAATTTATTTTAAGAGATCATGATGTAAAAGATCCTGAAATGTTTAGATTTGTATCTTTGATACATACTGTATTCAATGCAGGATTAAAAGAGTCCTGGGATTATGAATCTGCTGAATTTAAAAAATTCCGTTCGATTGATGAATGGGTGGAGATTCTAAAGAATTTTAATTTTCAGGCTGGTCCCGAAAGGCTCCTTCAAAAGGACGATCCTTCTGATAATATTTTAATGATTTTTACAAAGGTATCAAAATGAGTCGTTTGATCTTCACAACTTTAATTTCCTTCCTACTTAGTATCAGCATATGGACAACAAAACAATCCACAACTGAGTATATAGACAAAGTACCTAGTGAATGGATGTTAAATGATACTAAGTCCTTCACTCCAGAAGAACATGTCCGTCCGGGAGACCAAACTTTTTTAACCTTCCCCGAATGGTATTTAGTTCATAGTCCGAATGAACAAGCGATGTATTTCAAAACACATACATCCAGCACGTTTCCGTATTGGGAACATGTCCAACAACTTTGGAAATCTTATATCATTGTTTCAGACCAAATTTTTGATTCATATAACTTTAATTATGGATACCATTTAATGATAGCTGTATTAACAGTCAGCACGACCGTTGAATATGGAGCCAAACAAATCTATGAGAAAATGATTGGAAGAATCACATCCTCGAACGAAGACCAAGCGTTAACTGAAGAAGATCAATTTAATGCAAAGTTCACCCAATCTTACGTCAATTTTATACTACAGACGCCTTGGTACGAATATAACTTCTCGAACGAACTCAAATCACTTTGGTTTGAAGTTCCCTTGTTTGGCGACCATATGTTTCGTAAATGGGAAAGACGTTATTACCTTACAACAGATATTTTTGTAAAAACGGTATACGGATTTTTGATCAAAAAAGCAACAAAAGCCACATACGAAGATCCAATTTTAGGAACTGCCATTGTTGTGGATGAAACAATTGAAACCAATGACAAAGTAAAACTTCTAAAAACAATTGATCCCATGCATTCCTTATATTTGATTCCTCGGTATGCTGACTTCCATCCGACTTTAGAATCCATCCTTTTAGGAAAAACGATCGAATTACGGGAGATAGCTGGAAATACTTCAGCGACTTTGGTGACAGTGCTATTAAAGAATGAAGAGACTTTACCAAACATTCCCAAGACAAAAACCATATTCCGACAAGCCATCTTGACAAGACCCGGTGAAAATCGATATGCTCTCGTCTCAAAAGTTCAAAACTTAAAAAAAATGTTGGAAATTTTAAGCGAAAAGAACGTAGAAATTGAACACATCTATGATTTTTAATAAGTCTTTGAGGTTAGAATTAGAGTTTTATGAAACTAATTAAATATTTCGCACAAATCTCACTTTTGCTGCTTATTTCGGTTTTTGCCTTCTATTCAAGTTTACGATGTCTTAGAGAAACATCTTCACCCGAAGATATCGCTCCAAAATCCGGAAGATTTGTACAAACCAATGATGTAAAAATCTTCATACAGGAAATGGGGGATCCAAAAAATCCGGCAGTGGTCATGATTCATGGAATGGGATCATGGAGTGAACTTTGGAAAGATACAATGAATGTTTTGGCACAAAATGGATATTATGCGATTGCTATCGATGTACCTCCCTTTGGTTTTTCGGAAAGACCTGAACCTACAGAATTGAAATCGATTCACCAGGCCAAAAGGGTGGTGTCAATCATCGATTCATTAGGATTAAAAAACGTTCATTTACTTGGACATTCTTTTGGTGGTGGTGCCACTCTACATACAGCACTTTTGATTCCAGAACGTATCCTTTCTTTACAATTGGTTGATATCGCTGTTAGCTTGGAAGAAAAGAATGAATCTACTTCTTCCAAACCAAGTTTGTTTGAAAGACTTTGGAACTTTTCAATTTTGCGCAACAGACTCCTTGAAGTAACGGCAACAAATCCTCATTTAACAAAGATATTGTTTAGTCAATTTGTTCATTCCTCTGAATGTATCACCGAGGAAAAGGTAAAGGTGATTCAAATGCCGATGCAACTAAAGGGAACTACTTCTTTTTTCGGAAATTGGTTGGGGGAATTTATTTTCCACTCGGACGATAACCTAGCAAGAGATTTCAAACAATTTGGACAAAAATTAACGATGCCCATAGATTTACTTTGGGGAGATTTAGACACTGTAACGCCGATTGAGAATGCCAAAAAAATCCAGACATCTCTCACAAATTCACGTTTGCATATTATCTCTGGAGTAGGACATATTCCACAATTGGAATCACCAGACAGCTTCCATAAAGTTTTATTAAATAATTTGAAGAATATAAAGACAAATGATTAATCGGAGCCAACTTTGAGCGAAAACAAATCTAATAAAAAAAATATCCCTACCCTTTTCGAATGGGCAGGCGACATGACAACATTTGAGAAACTATTTGGCAGATTTTATGAAAAGGTTCTCAAAGATGATTTGTTAGGTGATGTGTTCAAAAACATGAGTCCAGACCATGTACAACATGTAGCACATTTTGTTGCTGAAGTTTTTGGTAGTGAGAAACTATATACCAATCTAGACAATGGTAGCCATTCCGAAATGATTGGGCACCACATTGGAAAAATGCTCACAGAAGAGAAAAGGCAGCGCTGGGTTCATTTATTATTACAAACTGCTGATGAAGTTGGTTTAAAAAGCGACCCGGAATTTCGCTCTGCCTTTGTCGGATACATTGAATGGCGAACACGCCTAGCAGTGATCAATTCGCAGCTTACCGAAAATCCAATGGCGACGAGCGAACCAATGCCAAAATGGGGTTGGGGTGAAACAGGTGGACCGTACCAACCAAACGAAAACTGAAAGTTTATTTTGGTGAGCGAACGAAAAAAAATCAAGATTTAATTGTCATGAACTTTGTTACAGCTTAATCTCCAAAAACAACGTATTAAATAAAAAAACTCGTTCCGATCTTTTTATGAACCCAAAAGCTTACAATTGAGATATACCAGCAAATTTCTGTTATATTTCACTTGCAAGTTTTTTCGAATATTTAAATCTTCTTCTTTATGATACAGAATATTCAATCTTCCAAAATTAAAATTACACTTCTTCTCATATTGTTTATGAGTTTCAACTGTGCAACGTATATGAGAAATTCTTCTCAAGAAATACAAATCATGGGACCAGAAAATAGTTCTATTTATATCGAGAATGAAAAAGTTGGTGAATCACTCATTTTAACAAGGTCTGGATTTCCTGAACTTGAAAAGAAACCAACCAAAACAATCCGAGTGGAAAAAGATGGTTTCAGTCCAGAATCTGCAGAAATCGAATCTTCATTTAGCTTATGGTTTTGGGGAAACATACTTTTACTTCCTGCAGCCCCGATCGGTTTTATCACTGATTACTTCTTAGGTTATCACAAAACTTATAGACCAAGTGCCGTAGTACTGAACAAATTAAAAGAAAATCCAAGTTTTAAAATTCAAAACAAAAGTGCTTCTCATGAAAAATTCAATCAAAGGGTAACACAAGACAAAGACAAAAATATAAGTGTCAGTTATGGAAATTTAATCAATGTTCGATTAACAAAAGCAGATGAATCGGGTAAAGAAATTCCTGGTTCAGAATTCAAATTTGCTGGATTACCAACAACCAATCAAGAAGCGGAAATCACTTCTGGCCGATATTTAATTCAAGGAACTTTTGAAGGAGATGCTTACACTGCGAAAGCTAGAATTAGATATACAGCAAAAGTTCCAGGCCAGGTTATCATTGATGTGCCAGGTGGCGGAGTTGGTGTTTTCTGTGGAACTTACGACTTTGAAAAAAAGGGAACAGGGATTCGATTCCTTCATATCAATGAAGAAGACACTACAGTATTTCAAGGATTACTACCAAGGTTCGATTTTCTTAGAAGAATTGCCTTATCGAATTGTAAGGATGTATTCAATCCACAAGACCTTAAAAAATAAATTCATATTGAATTGATTTTGTTGGAGCTGAGAAACCAATTTTAGTCTCAGCTCCAGATAGAAACAAATACGGACTCAATTAAATAAAGACGAATCCAATTTTAAATGTGTTTGGCCAATCGTTCTGATTGTTTTGAAAGTTCATCCACATTTTCGCGTAAGTGGGAAGTATTGGATGCAAGTGAAGAGGCCGATTGTTCGATCGACACAAGTGCTCTCGACATTTCTTGTGTTCCTATTTTTTGTTCTGATGCAACTACTTCCAATTGTTTAGAAAGTGCGAACAAATCTTGGAAAGAAATCAAAAACGATTTATGAATGGAAGTTTGTTTTTCCACTTTGGTTTTTAAATCAGATAGGTTAGAAACAAGAATTCCAAAACTTTTGTCCTGGATTCCCATTTTTTCTTTTGTTTCGGAGGCAGCAGTGTTTCCACTGACAATCTGTTTGGCTGCTTGTGTAATGATTTTAGAAATTAAGGAAGCATTTTCCTGCGCACTATCTGCTAGTTTTGCCACTTCCTGAGCTACTACAGCGAACCCTCTTCCATGTTCACCAGCTCTTGCTGCTTCAATCGAAGCATTTAACGCGAGTAAGTTGGTTCGATCAGCGATGTCTCTTAAAATTTGGTTTACCTCTTCCACTTTTTGAAAACTTTCTTTGATTTCTTCGAAGTTCGAACTTACGGAATCCATAGCAGTAGTAACTTGAAAACTATATTGTTTGGATTCATCCGTAGTTTGCGCCAAATTGATCGTTGATGAATAGACCTCAGACAAAATTTTATCCATCACCGAACTTTCTTGGTTTAGGTCATCAATTCTGGTAAACTGTGATTTTACAAAATCGCTGGCACTGTCCATGGAAGCGGCAAGTTCTTCCATAGAGGCGCTGATTTCTTCTACACTCGAAACTTGTGTTTGGATTTCAGAATTTAAAGAATCCATAAATGTTAACATTTCTTGGACACTTTTATTTAAAGTCTCTGCTTCCGACTGGATGTTTTGTTTTGTGAGATTTGCAGCTTCTGATTTTTGTTTTGCTTCTTCAGCAGATTTTGTTGCCTCATTACTAGAATTCGACATAAATTTTACGACGGCACTCATCATGTGAACACCACAAATCAAAGCTATGGTATTGATCCCAATAAAAGGAATCCCAAATTGATTTGCTCCCGTTGCAATGAATTTGATTTCTGCACCGCCAATAACACCCAAAAAAACATAGGAAAGTAAACTAAAGATTGCAATATAACCAACTGTCATTGTTAGTCGGTGAGACAAAAGGAATCCCGAATAAATCACAACAAAGAGGAGAACCAACATAACAAATGGAAGGGTTGCAATGGAAACTTTTTCCACTGGTGTTTTGGACATAATGACCACAATGGCAAACACACTCGCATAGATGATGATATCGAGTAAAATGGAAATGTAGGCAAATTTTAAATAGAATTTTTTCTGTTTATAGAGCCAGAACGTATAAACACCATACGATAAAACAACGAACTCTAAAGTAGATAGAATGAGGCTCATTGTTTTTTCCGTTGTGGGAATTGCTACCATAAAGAAAATATTGATGGATAACATCACAATCGCAAAAGAAATACGAATCGTGTTCGCTATCATACTTCCTTTTTCTAAGTAATTCCCGGTAACAGATGACATAAGTAAAATCTCCAATACAATTGACGAAATTTTTTAGGAAAATTCGCCTAGAGTTATATTGTAATTAATCAAACTGGCCAAGACTCGTCAAAGTGATTTCGGTCAGGTTAAGTCGATTTTCTAGGTAATTCCTTAAGGCACTTCCATTTCCATATAGGGTTTAAATCACAATAGCAGAGAGGTGTCCGGGGATGGGAATCAAGAAGATAAAAAAACATCATTTCTTAAGGCTGGATTGTTCCTTCGTTTCCAAATGATTCCGTCGATAATATAATGATGAAATGTGAATGTCATAGCAAGAACGACAGCGGTAGGGACTGCCGAAGTTTTTAAAAAAGTATCGAGTGTGAATCCTAACTCAGGAAGAAGGTAATAAACCGGTAAAGCAAAGGTTAGTGTTACTAAAAAATACGAGATGGTATGTTTTGTACCCCTTTGAGAAATCCAGGATAACACTCGCGAATTCGAATCAATTCCTGAGGCAAAACGAGTCCGGTTGTAAATCCAAACAAAGGCTATGTATTGAACATTATGCCAAATGTTAACCAGTAACCAACCAGAACACAACTCTTCGATCCAAATATAACCAGAAAAAAAAATGAATAGATGAGAAATCATATATAGACTATGGCCTACTGCCAGTTCCCCTCTACGATAGGCAGCAAAACGAGTATAAAACCAGTACACCCAAAGGAAACAACTTACGAAACCAACAAGGTTGACCATAACTTGTGGTACGGGTGGAAGCCAGAAATCTTGGAAAAGAAATTCATTGGGCTTCTCTGCACAGCGATGGAGAAATCCCCAGATGGGAACCGACCACATTGTAATCTCCGATAGACGAGGAGAATCCCAACCGATTCCACCCACCTGACGACGGTAAGTTTGTGCCAATCCCCAACTTTGCCGAACTGTATGAAAAAATTGACCAAAAAAATAAAGTATATAGATGCCTCTTAGTCCAAAGGTTTGTCCCAAATAAAAAAGACCGAATAAAACAAAAGGCGGAATCAAAAAAATCAAAGTCCCATGGCGTTTGCGATCCTCTGGGTGAACCAAAAGTTTTGTATAAGTTGCCCAAAGGTGTTCGTATCCAAATAGCCAACTATGAACTGTTAGTATAGGTATAAAGAGCAAAGGCCAGACCACAGTGACCCCTGCCATCGTACAAGCGAGTAGGGTGGTCCCGACGATAAAGCCAAAATCGAAGCGGGAAACTTTAGGCAAAACTAAATGCATCGATCCTTTGGTTCCCACTTTCTAGTAGCGTTAAGTAACAGCTCCTGGTGGTAACTTTGGTGGAGGTGGGGCCGTGCAGACATTTTTTTCACCATTGTTTGTGCACTCATGGTGCTTTTGGCACTCGTCGGAAGATTTACACTCTTCTCCCACTTTCTTTTTGTTTGGGTCAATGGGAATGTAAACTTCACTTCTCATTTTCGCCTCTGCCCCAGCAAAAACAGGAATCGATACCAAAGTGATCGTCGCAATGATTAGAATTTTTGTTAGATTTTGAATCATAAAAAATCTCCAAGAGTGATTCCACGAAATGAATCGGAATCGCATCCCAAGTTTAGGAAAAAAGAGAAAGGTTGGCAATCTATTTCATGTCAATTTTTTGCAAAAAAAACCAATACAAAAAAAGGAAAAAATTTAAGTTCCACAAAACGTTTGGTAGTTGTGGTCCCCTCCCATAGGAACTTCCGTTGTATAATCATAACCGATATCTCTTTGGTAGGGAGACTTACTTCTAGTGATGAGTTGTTCCGCAATACTCGTTAGCCCTTGAGACGCGTTTGTCAATGCGCTTTCGACTAAGTGGTTTCTAGGAATTAGACTGGGATTGGTTTTTTGCATTAAGGCAATGGCATCTTCGTCTCGGATTCCCTTTTTCGTTTTTTCTTCCTGCCATGTTTTCATCCAATCTTTCCAGCGAACGTCATTGTATATAGAATCCTTAGGCGAATGAACACCTTCTAGTACAAGAAATGTATTAGTGAAATCGGCTTCAGAATCTTGCATCCACTGGTAAAGATTTTGGAGTAGTGGCAAATCCTTTTCCGTTAGGTGAGGGATTCCGATTTTTTCTCCAAGCATTCTGATATAACTTTCTTGAAACCAAGTTTCCAATTCAGACATTTTTGCTTTTGCCAATTCAATTGCTTTCTCTTTGTTTGGGTCAATGAGCGGGAGGAGTGAATTGGCAAGACATCCAAGATTCCACTGTGCGATTCCTACTTGGTTGGTGTATGCATAACGTCCATTCACATCAATCGAACTAAACACTCGTTTTGCGGAAAATCCATTCATAAAGGCACAGGGGCCGTAATCGATCGTTTCGCCAGAGATACTCATATTATCTGTATTCATCACACCATGGATAAATCCGACACGCATCCAGTTTGTAACGAGATCCACTTGTCTCTTCATCACAAATTCTAAAAAGTTTAAGGCTGGGTTGTTTTGTTTCAATACATCGGGAGCATGTCTTTCCGCTGTGTAACGAAACAAAACCTCCAATTCATTGAGAGGTAACGCTTGGTAAGCATATTCAAAAGTCCCAACACGAATATGACTTTTCGCCACACGAGTAAGAACCGCACCAGTTTGAATTTCTTCTCTTAAGACAGGTTCACCCGTAGTTACCACAGCCAAACTTCGAGTTGTTGGAATTTGTAATCCAAACGTAGCCTCACTCATGATGTATTCGCGAGCCATGGCACTCACTGTGGCACGACCGTCTCCATTTCGAGAATAGCGAGTCCTTCCCGAACCTTTCCATTGGAAATCAAAACGTTCCCCACTTCGATTTAGAATCTCTCCTATCAGAATGGCTCTTCCATCACCTAACATAGTGAAGTGACCAAATTGGTGCCCAGCATACGCTTGTGCAAAAGGATTAAGGCCCTCTCGTAAAGTGGAACCAGAAAAAAATTGAGCTAAGGCATCTTTATCCTTTGCCCATTCCGAAAAATGAAAATCATACGCTAACTCATCATTCCAAAATAATACCTTTGGAGAGGAGACAGGTGTGGGTTTTGTATATTGAAAAAATGAGTCTGGTAAGGATGTATAGGTTGATTCTATAGTTGGATAGGACGGAAAGGAAAAAGACGACATAGAATTTAGACTTATCTGAATGCCTATTGCGCATTAGATTTCATTGAGATCAACTCAATGAACGGAATTTAATAAAAAAGAATTTCTAAACATAATCTTTAGTAATTTATATAAGGATTGAAAAGAGGTAATTTAATCTGAAAAAAACACCACAAAGATTTGTGTGAAATCCTAGCAATAAATTTCCAATTGCGATTTTTTTCATACGATTGGCGGGCGTGGTGAATTTAACCCACTTGTTGGTGCCGCACATAGTGCCTGGACAGCCACAATTAACGGTAAGTCCCTATCCGAAAATGTTTTTCAGTTGATTGTAGCAAAACAGAAACTAAAAGTAAACGAGTAGAAATAATCTGACGGAAATAAAAAATCAACATATTGAAAATATTTTTCCCAATTAATATTTGATTCAAAATCATAAATAAATTTTACTCATTTAGAAACGCCATACAATGAAACTATATTCTCGCAAAACGCAGGTCATATTCTGTTTTCTATCTTTCCTTTTTCTCGCGGGATGTCAAAATTTCAAAGGAAACAATCCTTGTGACCCTCGTTCCAATTCGTATTCTGAATCCTTTTTACTCAAATTATCACAGGGGGGAGTTTTTGATTTTTGTGGTCTGAGTGTTGATTCGGACAATTTGGGAATTGCCTCTTGGGCAAGAACTGTCACTCGAGCAGAGAAACCCTCTCGCATTTCCTTTCTAGCCAATGACATGGTGGGAAATATTTATGGGGTCGGAATCATAGAAGGGAATTCGGAATTTTCATTTGGCAACCAAGTCAATGCAACTGGTAGCTTCAGCACAGGCACAAATTTATATATCATCAAATACGATTCCTTTGGAAATGCTATTTGGTCAAAAACAGTTGCAAGTGGGACAAACAATTCACTGTTTAACTCAGTTGCTGTCGATCCGAGCGGGAATGTCTATGCGGCTGGCACCATTTCGCAAACGGGGAGTTATAATTTTGGAAATGGAATCACTGCCAATGGTGGTGGGGCAGAAAATTTTTTATTAGTGAAATACAATGCCAATGGAGATGCTATCTGGGCTAAATCCATTGTGTCGACCACCAACTCGACTAACTTTTCTACTGTTGCGGTTGATTCATTAGGGAATGTTTATGCTGCAGGGTTCCTCACGGGAGCAGGAACCTATTCCTTTGGCAATGGTGTTTCAGAAACCATAACTCATAGTGGAGACACAGGCTTTTTAATCAAATATGACTCTTCCGGAAATACCATTTGGGTCAAAGCCGTGTTGGGTTCCAGTACAGACTCCGCATTTAATTCTGTCGTTTTGGATTCTACTGGGAATCTAGTAGTTGCGGGACGTATCACTGGGCTCTCCAATTTTGATTTTGGATCCGGCATAACCATTACAGGAAAATCTACATTTCAAAATCTATTGATCGCAAAATACACAACCAGTGGACAAACGGTTTGGGCAAAAACTGTGGAATCCGCTACCAATCGAACGGTTTTCACTGCACTAACAGCGGATAGACTAGGAAATACATATTCAGGTGGTTTGACTATTGGTTCAGGACTCGTGTCTCTTGGCGATGGGGTTTCGGTGAATGGAACATTCAGTCTAAACAATTTTTTATTAGTGAAATATGATTCTTATGGCATAACAAAGTGGGCGCGTTCGACAATAGAAGGACCAGAAAATTCCATAGTTCTGGGATTAACGTCCGACTTACGATCCAATGTTTATGCAGCAGGTAATATTGTGGGGACGGGAAAGTATTCATTTGGAAATGGCATTAGTTTGAATGGAAATGCAAGTGATTCAAACTATCTTCTTATGAGGTTTAACTCTGACGGAGTTCCAAAATGGGCGAGATCTGTTGTTTCCGGAAATCAACTAACTCGGTATTTTGCCGCTTCCACGGATGGATTTGGCAACTTGTATGCGGGAGGAACCATCTACGGAAATGAAGTGTTTACTTTCGGAAATCGAGTGAGTGCCCAAGGTGCTTATTCAGCGGGAATCAATCAAGTCCTCGTTCAATACAGATAAACAAGTGATGGTTCATTTTTGTAAGTCAAAATTACAAAAAGTATCCAAACATCAATAATGTTTACGAGTGAAATAAGGAACCAACAAACACAGCTTGTTTTCCCAATCTTTCTTCGAGACGAATCAATTCATTCCACTTTGCCATTCGTTCTGCATGTGCAAACGAACCCACTTTAATTTGTTTGATCCCCCAACCCAAAGCTAAATGACAAATGGTTGTATCTTCCGATTCTCCTGATCTTGCTGAGACAATGGTATCCCATCCAATTTTATTTGCTAATAGAAATGCATCTTTTGCTTCAGTTAATGTTCCCACTTGATTTGGTTTACAAAGCAGAGTATTACATGCATTGTGTTGGTTTGCTTTTTCTATATTTTTAATTTGTGTCGTCAGTAAATCATCCCCGACCAACTGAATTTTCCGATCCAATTTCCCAATCTCTTTCATTAACAAAGAATAACTTTCTAAATCCTCTTCAATAAAAGGGTCTTCCATCCCATCTATAGGAAATTGTTTGATCCATTTTAGAATGTGCTCAAACCATTTTTCTTTTGTGAATTTTTGATGGGAAGATTTTAAATGATAACTATCTCCAACAAACAAATGCGAGGCGGCAAAATCCAAACTGATTCCGATTCGATTTTTGGAAGAAGGTTTTGTGGAAAATCCCGCTTTTTCAATCACCTTAATTAAAATTTCAATGGTCTGTTCGTTATTTTGAATACCCTTTGAAACTTTAACCTCACTCATAGCAGCCAAATGAATTTCTGCAGTCCATTCCATCGCTTCAGAAAATGATTTTGCTCCAAAGGGTAAAATCATAAAATCTTGGATGTCGAGTCCAGAAGGTTCATTGGCCCCTCCTCCAAAAATTTGTATTTCCGGAAGTGGCAAATAGATCTTATCTTTTGTTTCATTCCCTTGTAAATATTTCCATAAAGGAATACGAAGGGAATTGGCCGCCGCATGTGCCATTGCCATCGATGTTGCGATGAGCGCATTGGCTCCCAATCGAGTTTTTTGTTTGGTGCCGTCTAGTTGAACTAATATCCTGTCATTGGTATCCTGATCCAATACAGATTTCCCAATTAGGTTTTCTGCAATTTCACCGTTTATATTTTGAATGGCATGTTTGACACCAAAACCTGCAAACAAGGATCCATTGTCCCGTAAATCAAGAGCTTCTGATTTTCCTTTTGATGCTCCAGCAGGTGCAATCCCTGATCCAAAGTTACCATCTGTTAGATGGACTTCGACTTCCACAGTAGGACGGCCTCGACTGTCCCATATTTGGCGCCCAAAGACATTTTGAATCTTAGTTTCCGTTGACACTAGTTTGTATATTCCAGGAAAAATCCCATTCCAGCATAGGAAGAATCAAATCTTTAACAAAATCATTCTATTTTCTTTGGGCGCACATTTCCGGCTATCCGCTCCAATCTTTGCTTACGCAAAGGATTTCCGCTTCTATCCGGGGCGCGGGGAAAAATTTGATTACTTAGCGGAACCGAAAGCTAAAAGAAATCAAACAAATTGTAGGAACAATTAAAATTGTAAAACGCTAGAAAAACTGATGTTTTCCTATCTAATTGTTATCCATGATCCTAATTGCCATCACCTTAAACATCCTCCTCTTATTTCTCGCTGCCATCCATGTCTACTGGGGTTTTGGAGGACTGTGGCCAGGGAAAACCAAACAAGAATTAATTGATTTAGTTTTCGGAAAAGGAAACCAGTTTCCCACTCCATTTATGTGTTTGTTTGTTGCCATTTTTTTGGCTCTGTTTTCCTTCTTACCAATTGTATGGACATTCAGAATTGATCTTGGATTCAACAGCAATCTGGTCTTTGGATTCAAACTTATTTTAGAAATTGTTTCTTTGATTTTTTTCTTACGAGGGATTTTCGGTTATGCTCCGTTTGTCACCAAATACTGGAAGCCGATATTTGTTTATTATACAAAACGAATCTACAATCCACTTTGTCTTTTCATTGGTTTGGGATTTTTAGTGATACTGATTGTGTAAAAACCGGATAAAGTTTTTATAAAATTAACAAAATTGTTAGTTTTGAAATAATAAATTTTGAAAGAACCAAATGGATATAGAGTTAGAAGTTATCCATCCTAATAGACCGATAACTTCTAACAAAAAGAGTTACGTAAAACTTAACTTAATTTTTTCTCATACAATAAGTTAATGCTATGTTTTTCGGACGGGTTTCATTTCCAAATCGAGGAACCCCATGCAATCCTTGTATTGGATTTCCAACAGTTACACTAGCTGATCCAACCAAAGCAGTTCCAGCTCCATCCCACGGGTTTTGTTGCATAACACTGGAAGATACACCAGTCACTTGGTGGTAATGTCCTTGGAAACTATCTTCTTGGTAATTACCAATAGCCCTTGAACCTGCTTCATCTCTACCAGCGGCTCCTGTTCCAACATCATCTCTACCTCTCACAAACGCTCCACGTAAATTTGGTGTTCCATTGGTTCCATCTGCTGGAGCCCAACCTTCAGGGCAATTGTTCAAATAAAATGCAACTACAGCCCCTTCTGGTGCAGCGATTAGAAAATTCTGATTGATTCTAGCAGAGCTGATCACTTCACCTGGTGCGAAGAGGTTCATTGCGGCAGCAGCAGCGAATAAACTTGTTGCACAAAAACCTAACGATAGTCCTACGCCTTTATAAAAACCACTTTTTAAATATTCTTTAATATTACTTTTCATTTGTTGTTTCCTCTAATTTTACTATTATTGATTTCAATTAAAAATACATGTGGAATCGAATGTCCCAACATCATACTGACAAAGAACACCAAATCCTTTTACTAAGATATTGTATGTTGAAGTAAATCCACCTATGTTCACAGATATTGTCCCAGTTCTATCGGTCGGATAATACAATGCAGTAAATTTCCCGAAATCAGAAAATGGATCTCCGAATGTACCGATAACACCATCCGAAGTAAACGTTGGATGAACAAATATGAAGTTATTATAGGAATCATATCCTGCTGCATCTAACGCAGTGGTGGAACCTGCGGTTACCTCAAATGGATTTGGCAATTCAGCTGAATTATACAAAACAATCATCCGTACCATAACACCTGGATACACATTGATAGGCATAGACAGATTGAGATTTCCATAACTAGCCTGTAAATACGATCCTCCAATGATTTGAGCCGTATAACGTGCGCTTAACCAATTTGGTCTGGAAGTAACACCTTTCCCACCAGCAAATGTGAGTGTTTCTGCCGGAACTGGATAGAATGTAGCAGATGAATTTCCTTTCACTTGGATTGTTAAATCGCGTGAAAATCCAGCACTCATTCTGGTAATTGTAGTTTGAAATCGTAATGGTGTAACACCATCCCGAATATCACCATTGACTATATCGACTGTACTTGGTGCGGAAGCTGGTCTTGTTACTCTGGCGTTGAGTGAATCATATACTTCTATATAATACTCTAATCCAGCAGCAAAAATATCGGAAGCAGGAATTTTTGCTTGGTAAAATTGACCAGTACCATCATTTTCATCCGGTAACATTGCGATACTTTTGAATAAAGATCCACTACCTTGAGTTCTGTAATGAAACCTTGCCGTAACTATCGCTGAAGCATCCCAATCTATGATACTTGTTCTTACGGTAGCAGGAAGTCCTTCTATCAAACGCCCAGGAAAAAAGGTAGCTCCGCCGATCGTTGGAGGGTTATTTCCTAAAACCAAATTTTGGGCAGTTAAAATATAGTTTGAGAAATGGTAGATCGAAGTAGTCACACAATGATTGACTAAATCTACATCTCCTCCATAACTTACGTATCTTTTTGTTACAGGATCATAATGTTGAATCTGTAACGTCTTTTCATTCTTTCCTTGCAAAAACTCCGGCCTGGCATCATAACAAATTTTCATTTGTACTGGTTTGTTGAATTGTAAATTCTCCGGGCCAAATTTATAAGCAACTTGAAGTGGTACAATTGAATCTGTTGCTGCCGGCAAATCAGTTTCCGAATATGTAATCACAGTCTCTTCACTTAACGCACCTAACGGTATCGTCAAACTCATTGTTGGTGCTTGGATCACTGCGCCTGTTTCAGGTGTCACTGAAACTGAACTAGACGCAAAAAAAGATCCAAACATAAACATTTTATTTAAATTGGAAATCTTGTTTTGGCCGCTGCATGTGATTAAACTGCAACAACAAATAACAAAGATTACAATTAATACTTTGCGCATGTATTCACCTTTTCATTTTTTCAAATTCAAAATCGTATTCTTAAGCTTAGAACTAAGATCCGATAATGTGGCCAAATGTGGGAAGAACATACCTTTTAGTCAAATTTTTTTCCGCATAACAGTCATTTTTTCAAAATCTCACAATTTACAATGACCAACTATTGTTCGTTAATGCAACAAAACTGCAAACGGATCCCGTACTTCACTTATCTAATTCCCTAACCTTTTCTTCTCTTAATCGAAGTTAATTGTTAATTATGTATTTTCGGCTCAAAATATAACATTTGTTTTAGCGAAAAAAAATTTGTGATTAACACATTCATCATTTTTAAAAGGTAACGAAAAATACCATTTTATCCAAATCAGAACTACATTCTGTTATACTATATTTCTCCAAAAAATTTCTTAAGGCGACCAATGATCCGATCAAAATATACTTTCCTATCTAAGCTTACTGAGTATAAAAACACTTATGAGAAAGGTTATTTTTGCAATCAATACATCAACAGATGGATTTTATGGCCATGAGGGTATGGTAGCCGATGAAGACTTACACCAATACTTTACCGACATTTTAAAGAATGCAGATCAAATTCTGTATGGGCGAACCACCTACCAACTGATGGTTCCTTTTTGGCCGGATGTGGCAAAAAATAAGTCTATGTCAAAGGTCAGCAACGAGTTTGCAGAAGTATTTACTTCTCTTGAAAAGATCCTTTTCTCCAGAACAGTCACACAAGTAGATGATCCCAACACTAGGTTAGCAAAAAAGACTTTATCGGACGAAGTGAACGAATTAAAACAAAAACCAGGAAAAGACATTTGTATTGGAAGTTTGAGTTTAGCTTCCCAACTTTCTGAAGCCAATTTGATTGATGAGTATCGATTTGTGGTTCATCCAGTGATCGCAGGAAATGGGCCTAGATTATTCGATACAGTCAGATTAAAAGAGACCTTTCGGTTAGACTTTTTAGGTTCAAAAAATTTTTCTTCTGGTTCTATCGCCCTTCATTATAAAAGACAAAGGTAAACTAAAGTTTGAACCAAATTCCATTTGAATCAGCTTTTGAATTATAATTTGTTCAAATAGGAAGATTCTAAAAGAGATGGGCAAAAGGATCCAATTGATTTCGGATCCATTACCAATACTGAGTTAGTTGTGGTAGAGAAAGGAATGCCATAAATTTTTCCATTTGGAGCAACGGTTCCTCCGTTCCATTTATTTACCCCGACTAACCCTGTCATTGAAGTGATATCTGCTGTATTCGTGGCTGGGTCGATGATTAAGACTACGTCACTGGATGCCGGTATCCCATAAATTTTACCATTCGGAGCCAATACCCCTCCAATCCATTTTGCAGTTCCGGCAGGAACAGAAATAGAAGTTGCATTTGCAGTATTTGTCTCTGGATCAATAATGAGAACAGTATTCGAATCATTTGGAATTCCATAGATTTTGCCGTTAGGAGCTAATACTCCAGATGACCATCGATAGGCACCCGTAAGACCAGTGATGGAAGTCGTATTGGCGGTATTTTTCTCTGGGTCAATGATGAGAACACTATCCATAGCATTATAAGGAATTCCGTAGATTTTGCCATTGGGGGCTAAAACTCCAGATGACCATTTAGCACCACCGACACCTAACCCAGTAATCGTTGTTGTGTTTGCAGTATTTGTTTCTGGATCGATGATCAGAACACTATTACTTTCTAAAGGAATTCCATAAATTTTACCATTGGGGGCTAAGACTCCACCATTCCATTTACTACCAGTGCCAAGTCCTGTAATCGTTGTTGTGTTGGCAGTATTTGTCTTAGGATCAATAATTAAGACATTTGTACTTGCAAATGGCATTCCATAGATTTTACCATTGGGGGCCAGAACTCCGCCATTCCATTTATTGGATCCAGTGAGACCAACAATAGAACTGTTGTCCGCTGTATTAGTTACTGGATCTATGATTAGAACTGTCGTGGCTTGGTAAGGAATGGAATATATTTTTCCATTTGGTGCAAGAACCGATCCTGACCATCTAAAGGAAGCAGTGGGAACAGCTATGGAAGTAATGTCATAAGTTGGATTATCTGATGAACCTTTTTGAGATTGGATGTTGATTTCTTTTATAAACTCTTGCGAATATTCAGATTGAATTAAGGATGTTATATCTAGATCACAAATATTTGGAGAAATCTTAATTCCACAATGAGGAGAATTATCTCCTCTCAATCGTTTCACTATTAAAGTTTCCAGAAACATATTAGAACTGGAATCGCATGTATTTTCCATTGTCGGAGGTTTACATGCAATAAAAACTAGGAAAATTCCGAATATTAATTTCATTGTTGCGAGTTTTAAGCATTAATCAAACAAACGCTACTTTTTTTTATAATTCAGAAATTATTTATTGATTCGACTAGTTTAAATAATATGTTTCTACTAAGAATAGTAAAAACATATTTAATTAATATTTACTCTCAATTAAAATTGTTTTAAATCACCTCTAATTTAATTTTAATTATAACCATGGAACCAAGCGCAAAACACAACGAAAGAATGGCCCAAATGACCTTTGCTTCGGTATATCCGCTTTACGTGACAAAGATTGAAAAAAAAGGCAGAACCAAAAAGGAATTAGACCAAGTGATTGAATGGTTAACTTCTTTTGATTCAAAAAAGATAGGCGAACTCATCAAAGAAAATGTAACCTTTGAAAGTTTCTTCGCCAAAGCAAAATTAAATAAAAATGCAGAACAAATCAAAGGAATGATTTGTGGTTACCGCATCGAAGATATCGAGAATCCCCTAACAAGAAAAGTGCGATATCTAGACAAACTTGTGGATGAATTGGCTAAGGGAAAAACGATGGAAAAAATTTTACGAAATGGATCCAAGTAAGGTTTTGAATTTACTGGCAAATTGATACACATCCCCAGGCCATCTAGCAGATAGATAATTCCCGTCTAAAACAGTAAAACCAACATTTGGATTTTCGAGACTATCTCTGACTGATAAACTCCCTCCCGTTTTAAACTGCTCTTTTGATTTTAAAAAACTTGTGACTTCTGCCTGGACTGTGAGCGGATAGGTTTTGTAATAATTTCCTAACCAAAGTCTTGTTGTATAATAAGCGAGGAGTTCCTGTTTTTGCAAAAGGGCAGTTGTGTTTTTTTCATATAACACAGATTTGTTTGTTTTTGGATTGATACTTCTTGCTGCAAGTAAAACTCCGTGACAGATTGCCGCAACAGGTTTTTCTGAATGAAAAAAATCCACGATAACATTTTGTAAAACTTCGGATTCTAGGTATTCTTTCATACCTTGTGCATGTCCGCCTGGCAAAAGAATGGCTTGGAAATCCTTTTCTTTAATTTCAGAGTAAGGAATGGGGTTTTTAAATTCATTCGAATTTTCCATTTCTAAGTAAGCGTCTCTGGCATCTTTGCGTGCGATAAATCCAGATTTCAAAATTCCCAGTCCCTTTCCATTTAACATCCGTTCGTCAGCTTTTGCTTTTTTCCCATCGGGTGTGGCAAACTGGAATCTGAAATTTGATTCTGATAATATTTTCCAAGGAATAGAGGCTTCACTCGGATCAAAATCAGAACTAGGGACTGGTATTAGAATCATATCGTTTCCTTAAGTGAGAATTCCAATCTCAAGTGAAAACTTGATTTTGGCGATTATAAAAAAGTTAGATTCCACTGGTGTCCTCCTACATCCACTGTTCCCATGGAAGTGAGCTCACCGGTAGTTTGGTTGATACTAAATTGGAGCATAAAATTAGTATTATTGTCGGCAACATAGGCAAATCGCCCTGTAGGATCAATAATCATATATCGCAAACTACTTCCGGTGAATCCCGAGATACTAGTTAAAAAGGAAATTTTTCCAGTTATAGGATCAATCCCGTAACAAGAAATAGTTTCATTATTTAAATTCATTACATAATAAAAGCGACCATTAGGATGAATGGCAGCTCCATTGGACAACATCGTTTGTGGAACAGAGTCTACGATAGTCATGTTACCAGTATTATCATCGAAACTTAAAACTGTTACAGCGGGGAAAGAACCTACATATAAAAAAGATCCATTCGGATGAGTAGCAATATAACCGGTTCCGCCATTGGTAAAACTTGGGCTTGTTGCGACCAAGGAAAGACTTCCATCAATCGGATTCACTTGGTAGGCGACAATGGCATTATAACTACCGTTCATCAATAAGATAAATTTTCCTGATCGCGAAATTTGGATTTGGGCTTGGCCGATAATCGAAGTATAAGAATTTATAAAACTCAGATTACCGTTCAAGTTAATCGAATAGGCTTCTATGTTTTGTGTTCCTTCTGCGATTAAATACAAATACTTTCCATCAGGTGTAATGACTAAATTTCTTGGGTTTGTCCCGGCTGTCACAAAAACAGGGGTATTGGATGTCAATGCGCCAGTCGTTTGGTTGATTAAAAATTGGGAGATAGTTCCACCATCAAAATCTCCTGTAAATAAAAACTTACCTGAAGGATCAAATCCGATTCCCGTTGGCCCATCCCCAGCCGTATAGAATGTGGAGTATGTCAATAAACCAGTGTTATTATTCATAGTCAAATGACCGACTCGATCACTCTTATCCAGACTAGCATAAACGTATCCCGAATAAACTGTAATTGCACTTGTAGCCCTGGCTCTTCCATCGCCTGATGTGGCAGTGATGAGTATCTTTCCATTTCCAACACTTTGTACAAGGCCTGTAGGCGATACAGTGGCAACGGATTCATTGCTACTGGTCCATTGGAAGGTCGTGTCTGTTTTGTTACCGTACAAATAGTACTGTGCTTCCAATTGTAAACTGTCCCCTTTATAAATCCCGGCCCAGGTATGGTTTAACTCCACAACGGAGTTAGAACTTGCAAGTAAGGCCCAGAGAGCCAATAAAGATTTGGAGGATGAAGGATCTTTATCGGGACAAAGTATACTTTGTACAATGGGATTGTAGAGACAAGCATGGAAGGAAAAAAGACAAACAAACAAAAATAGTATTTTCGGGAATCTTAAGATCTTAGCCTCTTTCGATTGGATTGCCAGTATTATCTTCATAGGAGCCAACAAACATAAGTAAAGCGGATACAAGAAAAGTCATTCGAAAATTAAAAAGTTAGAATCAATTGGATCAATTTTAAACGGAATTTCTGCGCCAGGGATAGAAGCGGAAATCCTTCCTGAAGGGAAGATTGGAGCGAATAGCCCGGTCGTGCCTATTACAAATGAGGTTTTCAGCTCCCATTCGAGGCGCCCAAAGTTCAAATAGAAAGGGCAAATCGATGGAATTACTTGAACTTTATTGTATTTTTTATAGTCTGAAAATTGAAGAACATTTAAATTCAATATTAAATTAGAAACACTATGGCAAATTCAAAAACAATCTCATCCAATGACTGGCTGTCGTTCACATCCTTTTTGGTATTAGTATTTGCTATGATCGCACCCATTGGTGAAGGACTTCTCATCGCATTTGCTGTTGTATTTTTAGCCGCGGGTATCTCAAGTGCAGTTCATAGCGCAGAAGTCATCGCGGAACGAGTGGGACCCGCACTCGGAACTTTGATTTTAGCAATTTCTGTGACTGTGATTGAAGTAGCACTCATTGTTAGTCTTATGAGTAATGACACCGCCGACTCACCACAAATTGCAAGGGATACGGTATTTGCAGCTTTAATGATTGTGACAAACGGAATCATTGGCATTTGCATTTTGTTAGGTGGTTTAAAACACAAAGAACTCGGATTTCAATTGGTAGGAACAACGGCTTTGCTAGGAGTTTTGGCCGTACTTTCAACACTCACTTTAGTTTTACCTCTATTCACGACTTCCACAAACAAAGGAACTTATAGTGCAGGACAACTGATCTTTGTATCCTTAGCTTCCCTTGTTTTGTATGGATCTCTTGTTTGGTCACAAACAAAATCTCATAAAAACTTTTTTGCCGCTTCGGAAAGTGAGGGAACACAACAAGAAATCACAAGTAATCGACCGAGCAAAAAAAGAGCCATTACTAGTTTTATCTCCCTCTTATTTTCTCTCGTAGCGGTAGTTGGTTTGTCTAAAATCTTGAGTCCGACCATCGAGAGCACCATCGCAGCATTAGGTGCACCAAAAGCAGTTGTAGGGATTGTCATTGCGATTTTAGTTTTGGCCCCAGAAACATTAGCAGCTATGAACGCAGCAAAAATCAATGAACTACAAACAAGTTTGAACTTAGCATTAGGATCGGGAGCTGCGAGTATTGCGCTAACCATTCCCGCAGTGAGTTTGTATTCTCTTATGTTTGATAAACCACTAACACTTGGTTTGGATACCAAAGGCATTGTGTTTTTGATGGTAACCTTTCTTGCCGGAAGTTTTACTTTTGGATCCGGAAGAACCACATCCCTTCATGGACTCATCCACTTAGTGATTATGGCTTCCTTTTTGGCAATTTCACTGATGCCGTAGAATCTGAAATTTAAGTTTAGAAGTTAGGTCTAAAATCTAACTTCTAAACATTGAATCATCTATACTTCTAAATCTAATTCCTTAACTTCCACAAACAAGACAACCCTCTTCCATGGAACAGGATTCTCCAACGAACTCAGAATCCACATCTTTTCTGGTAGCTGGTGTAAATTGATTCTGGGATTCTTTTTCCTGAAGGATTTCTTCCTTTGTTTTTTCTACAGTGAACTGAATGGCTTGTGTTGCAGCTTTGGTTCGCAAATAATACATCCCCGTTTTTAATCCTTGTTTCCATGCGTAAAAATGCATGGAGGTAAGTTTGGAAACGCTAGGACTTTCTACAAATAAATTCAAAGACTGTGACTGGCAGATAAACGCACCGCGGTCCCTTGCCATATCAATGAGAGATCTTTGTTTCATTTCCCAAACTGTTTTGTATATCTCTTTGATGGAATCAGGGATGGATGGAATGGATTGGATGCTCCCTCCAGCCGCAATGATTTGGTTTTTCATTTCAGAATTCCAAAGTCCGAGTTCAATCAAATCATGTAACAAGTGTTTATTGACAATAATAAATTCACCACTAAGAACCCGTCTTGTGTAAATATTGGAAGTATAAGGTTCAAAACATTCATTGTTTCCTAAAATTTGTGAAGTGGAAGCTGTTGGCATTGGCGCAACAAGGAGAGAATTCCGTGTTCCGTATTGAACCACTTCTTTTCTTAATGATTCAAAGTCCCATCGACCAGTTGGTTTGACATTCCAAAAATCAAATTGGAAAATTCCTTGAGAGAGGGGAGAACCTGGAAAACTAGGATACGTTCCTTCTTCTTTGGCTATGTCTTTACTTGCTGTCATGGCTGCAAAATAGATCGTTTCAAAAATCTCAATATTGAGTTTTTTTGCGTCCTCACTTTCATAAGCCATTCGAAGGAGGATAAAAACATCGGCAAGACCTTGGACACCAATTCCAATCGGACGGTGTTTTAAGTTTGAATTTTTTGCTTCTGGAACTGGGTAATAATTTCCATCAATGATACGGTTTAGATTTACAGTCATTTGATAAACAATTTCATATAATTTATCAAATAGAAACTTACCGTCGGCAACAAACTTTGGCAAGGCGACCGATGCCAAATTACAAACGGCAACTTCGTCTGGGCTTGTGAATTCTAAAATTTCGGTACAAAGATTACTACTTTTGATGGTTCCTAAATTTTTCTGATTACTTTTTGAATTGGCTGCATCTTTATACAATAGATAAGGAGTTCCAGTTTCTATTTGGGATTCGACGATGGCAAACCAGAGGTCTTGGGCTTTGACTTTGGTTCGTGCCCTCCCTTCCCTTTCATACTGTTCGTATAAAGTAACAAACTCTTCCCCGTAAACTTCAGAAAGCCCAGGAGCTTCGTTCGGACAAAACAAACTCCAATCACCACCCTCTTCCACTCGTTTCATAAAAAGATCAGAAATCCAGAGAGCAAAAAACAAATCACGAGCCCTCATCTCTTCTTTGCCATGATTTTTCTTTAATTCCAGAAATGGAAAAATATCTGCATGCCATGGTTCTAAATAAATGGCAAAGGCACCTTTTCGTTTTCCACCACCTTGGTCTACATACCGCGCTGTATCGTTAAACACACGTAACATGGGAATGATTCCATTACTCGTTCCATTGGTGCCACCAATATAAGAACCCGTGGCCCGAATGTTATGAATGGAAAGTCCGATCCCACCAGCACTCTGTGAAATTTTTGCTGTTTGTTTGAGGGTATCATAAATCCCATCAATACTATCGTCTTTCATGGTCAAAAGAAAACAGCTACTCATTTGTGGTTTGGGAGTCCCTGCATTAAAAAGAGTGGGAGTGGCATGCGTAAACCATCGTTCACTCATCAAGTTATAAGTTTTTATAACATCCTCAATGCGATCTTTATGGATTCCAAGAGCCACTCGCATGTACATATGTTGGGGGCGTTCTACGATTTTTCCGTCTAATTTTAACAAATAAGATTTTTCTAAAGTGCGGAATCCGAAATAATCAAATCCAAAGTCTCTGTCATAAATAATGGAACTATCTAAAAGTTCAGAATGTTGTTTTACAATCTCCCATACATCTTCTGCAATCAGAGACATAACTTTTTTTGTTTTTGGATCGATATAAGAATACAACCGTTCCATTGTTTCAGAAAAAGATTTAGTTGTGTTTTTGTGTAAGTTACTTACCGCAATACGGCTCGCAAGAAGAGCGTAGTCAGGGTGTTTTGTGGTAAGAGAAGCAGCAATTTCAGCTGCCAAATTGTCGAGTTCCGAAGTACTGACACCATCATAAATTCCTTCTATGACTTTTTTAGCAACATCGATGGGGCTAACCAACCGACTCAGGCCATAGGATAACTTTTCAATCCGAGCCGTAACTTTATCAAACTTTACCGATTCTTGTTTTCCATTTCTTTTGAGTACGAACATATAATTTCCTTTCCTTAAATTTTAAAAGTCTTCATTCAGAGAAAAAGTAAAACCCTGTTCCGAACCCAGAACCCCTGCTTTTTGGTAGTCTCCCACTCGTTTTTCAAAAAAATTTGTTTTTCCTTGTAAGGAGATCATCTCCATAAAATCGAATGGATTGGAGGAATAATATAGTTTATCAAATCCAAGTTCAATGAGCCAACGGTCAGCAACAAATTCAATGTATTGTTGCATTAATTTAGCGTTCATACCAATAAGATCCACTGACAATGATTCGGTGATAAATTCTTTTTCGATATTAACTGCGTCGGTAAATATTTCGTAAACACGTTCCGCGTTTGGTTTTTCTTTTAACATTTTAAAAAGGATACATGCAAACTCACAATGTAAGGCTTCATCACGACTGATCAGTTCATTGGAAAAACTAAGGCCAGGAAGGAGACCTCGTTTTTTCATCCAAAAAATAGCGCAAAAACTTCCGCTAAAAAAAATTCCTTCCACTGCAGCAAAGGCAAGAAGTCGTTCAGCAAAATTACCTTCACCAATCCAACGTAAAGCCCATTTGGCTTTTTTTTCTACAGCCGGTATGGTTTCTATGGAATGAAAGAGTTTATGTTTTTCTTTTGGATCTTTGATGTAGGTATCAATTAACAGAGAATAGGTTTCTGAATGGATATTTTCCATCATAATTTGGAATCCATAGAAACACCTAACTTCCGGTAATTGAACTTCTCTCATAAAGTTGACGGCTAAGTTTTCATTTACGATCCCGTCACTTGCAGCAAAAAATGCCAAAACGTTACTTAGAAAAAATCTTTCGTTATTGGATAAAGAATTCCAATCATCCAAATCACTACTTAAATCGATTTCTTCTGCCGTCCAAAAGGAAGCCTGTTGTTTTTTATACATTTCCCAAATTTTAGGAAACTTGATGGGAAGGATCACAAATCGATCCTGATTCTCTTTTAATAAAACTTCTGATTGATAATCCATTCAACAACTCCGGGTTCAAGAATTCTATATTTTATGAATCTCCTTCGCCAAAGAAAATTCATATCTTGCCAACAAACACTTGTTTATTGGTTGAAATTGGTATGGAATGGGTTTTATCCATGGCCAAATCTCGTCGACCCGGAACACAACAACTTGTTTAGAAGAAAGTGTGGGTATCCCGGTAGCAATAGTCCGGGGCCCTGAAAAAAATTTCGGTACAGATGATCGTTTACGGGCGATTCATATGTGGGAAGATCCGACTTTCCTTATCTGTATAGGATAAGGATTTACGGTTGCGCCGTCAGTTGAGGAGTTTCACCTCATTCCTCCCGGAATAGAATCTAAATAAACCGAATGAGACATATTTTGTCAATGGAATAAAACGAGGGAATTTTCAAAAAAACTAAGGTTTATCTTTAGATTAATTTTCCAAATTTTTATAAATGGCTGTCATCAGTTCGGAGAGGATGATTGGTTTTTTTACAAATCCATTCATTCCGTTTTCCAAATATTCTTTTAGTTGGGAATCCATACTATTTGCAGTGATGGCGATGATAGGTATATCTCGATAAGAATCATCACGTTTTCGAATGATTTTTGTAGCTTCCATTCCATCCATTAACGGCATTTGTATGTCCATAAGGATCATATCAAATCTATCATCAATATGGGTCAGCGATTCATCCAATAACTGGATCACTTCAAGCCCATTAGAAGCAACGCTTGTTTTGATATTTTCTTTTTGAAACAATTTCACAATAAATTTTTGATTTAAAGAATTATCTTCTGCGATCAACACATGGAAATGATCATTTTCTCCGACTAACCTCGAAGGTAATTTTTCTATCTGTATATCTTTTTGATCTGTTTCTTCAAATGGAATCGTAAACTGAAAAGTTGAACCTACATCCAAAACACTTTGAACTTCAATTTCCCCACCCATCAAATTCACCAGTTGTTTTGAAATATAAAGACCGAGCCCAGAACCTTCAAATTTTTTGGTTCTTGAATCTTCCAATTGGACAAACCGATTGAATAACTTAGAAATGTTTTCGGGCGAAATTCCGATTCCCGTATCTTTCACTGTGAACACTATGAACTTTCTATCTTCGCTTAAGTTTACATCCAAACTTAATGATCCAGCAAAAGTAAATTTTAATGCGTTTCCTATTAAATTAATCAAAATTTGACGAAGCCGATTTTCGTCTACCAGTGCAAAAAGATTGGAATCTAAACTAGATACATTGACATAAAACTCTAAATTTTTGTTACGCGCATCGGGTAAAAAAAGCCGAATCAAATCCTTACATAGTTTATGTATATTTGTAGGTTTTAGATCCATCTCTAATCTTTTGTTTTCTAATTTTGAAACATCTAGGATGTCGTTGATGATTGTCAAAAGCGATAAAACAGCCCTTTTTGCATTATCCAGATAGTCTTTTTGTTCTAAATCAACATTAGTTTGTTCTAATAGAGTTAACATCCCTAGAACCCCATTCATAGGTGTACGAATCTCATGACTCATATTTGCCAAAAACTCTGATTTCACACGATTGGCTTTTTCCAATTCGAAAGTTCTTTTTTCAACGATATTCTGTATGCTTTTTTCTTTACCCATAATGATGAGTAGTAGTATTCCAAGTAATCCAGTTAATAAGGAAGAAATGATGAGGATAAATCGCGAGGCATTGGTAAGATTTTTTTGAAAATAATCTTTAGTTGCAATGGCTCTTACATTCAAAGTATGCGAGCCAATTTTAATTGGGTATTCATAAAAATAATCTGCAAAAATCTTTTCTTCATTTTTTGAACAATCTTTTGAAAATATATCAGAATGATAAGGATCTTTGAATTCTTCAATTTTGATACATAAATAATTTGGATCGTTTCCAATAGAAGATTTATTAATAATGGATCCAATTCGGATCACTGCGGTTGCAAATCCAAATTCTCCATTCCATCGAGTCACAGGATAAAAAACCAAAAAACCTATATTATTTTCTAAATTTTGAATTAGATTTACTTTACTCGTTATATCGAGATCCTTTCTTTGCATTGAACTATTTAATGCTTCTTTTCGTGTAGGATCAGAAAGTAAGTTGTATCCAACTGCGAATTTATTTTCTGAATAAGGATATATGTATTGAATGAGCACATATTCTTCGCTATGTGGTGATTTGATCATTTTTTGATCTTTTTTTATTGTGATTCCATTAGAGCCGGGATAATCTTTTTTCAGTTTGGTTTCTACTACGGAACGTGCAGAGTTACGGATCATTCGATTCCAGGATAATGCTGCAACACCATCAGAACCTTCCATAATACCTTCCGCAAATTGATCAAAATAATTCCGATTCAAATTCTCAGTAATGGAAATAAAAGAACCAAGTGCTTTCACCACTCTAATGTTCTCTAATAATCCTTTTTCAATTTCTGTAGATATAATTTGTCCATCTGATTTGATTCGGTATTTGATAAATTCTTTTTCCCAGTTTCTTGTAATGAAAAAAATTGATAAGGTAAAAATGAATGTGCCCATCGTTGCCGAAGCAAAGATAATCAATCGAATCAATTTTTCTTCACCCAAATACCATTTCCAAATGAGAATGAGGAGTGGAGTAAAAATAATAATCCCGATTGAATCACCCATCCACCAAGTAAGCCAGGTTTGAAAAAGAAACTCAAAGTAAATGATCTTAAAATAATATAAAGAAAAACTTCCAATGGTAGAAGCAATGAATGCAGTTACGGGACCTGCAAAAATAAAAAATACCAAAAGTTCATTAACTTGGAAAATATTCAAATTGGGATCCGAATATTTTTTTAAAAAATAAGCCCCTAAAACAGCAGAACTGGAATTCCCAAGAGATATGGTTATATTCTGTGGGTTAGAAATCAGAAACTCAATCCAAGTTTCTGAAGTGGGGAAGTACGTTGTGTTGGTAAAGTAAGCTCCCAAAAACAAAGCAGGCCAAACACGTTTCCCAAATATGATTACAAATCCTAGTGCCAAACCAGCTGGTGGCCAAACCGGAGTACTATAACCATCAATCGAAGATAGATGTAGACTCAGTTTTCCGACAACTAGGTAAAGAATGAATACTGAAATCAAGAGAATCGATTCTTTAAAGAATTTTTTGACCAATAGATTCCAGGAGGGCATTTGATATAAAAGACGATGAAAATCCAAAGAAAAAGAGAGAAATTCATAAGAACGAAAAGGCGAATAGAGATTATTTTTCGTTTGTGGGAGGAGGAACGGGTCTAAACAAAAGAAATCCCCGTTATGGAACCAAATCGATTCAATCAAATTGCCAGCAAATATGATACCGAAGAACGAATAGGCCTTGCAAAAATCATTCTCTCCGCAGTTAGAGAAGAAATACAAATCCAAAAGGACAAAACATTATTAGATTATGGATGTGGGACAGGTCTTATTGGTTTAGAATTATTCGATTTAGTGGACCAGATTGTATTCATTGATTCTTCAGAAGCAATGTTAGAAATCTTAAAAGAAAAAATAATCCAAAGGAAAATAGACCCAAACAAAACAAAAGTAATTGATTCTGATTTAACAAAAATGAAATCCAAGATCAATGCCGACATCATCTTGGCTTCTTTGGTTTTGCTTCATGTTCCAGATACACTCACTTTACTGAAACAATTTTACTCCATCTTAAATACAGATGGTAAATTGATCATTGTAGATTTTGATAAAAACGAAAACATCAGTCATCCCAATCTACATAATGGTTTCAATCAATTACACTTAAAATCATTACTGACAGAAGTTGGGTTTAAAGTTATAACCATCAAAACATTTCATCATGGGAAAAATATTTTTATGAACCAAGATGCCTCTTTGTTGATTTCTGCAAGTTCAAAATAAACAAAGAGGTAAACAAGGGCCCAAGAAAAAATAACCTTTGTTTAGTGAGACTCTGTGTATTTTTTAAAGTTATCTAAAATTGCCTGCCAACCGCCTTGTTGCATTTCCACAGGATTTTCATTTTCCGCATCAAAGGTAATGGTTACCTGTGTTTTGTTTCCCAAAACTTCAAAGGACACACTTGCTTTTCGCCCATCTTCCATAGTATAACTAATTAATTTTTGATCGATGACTTTGTCATAAGTTGCTTCAAATTCGAAACCAAAACTTCCGTCTTTAGCTTCCATTCTCGCGCTATACTTACCACCAACCTTTAGATCGATTTTGGCCCAGGGACACTGCCAATCGTCAGAGGCAAAATTCCAATGGATGATGTGTGCAGGTAAGTTATAGTAGTCCCAAACCTTTTTACTGTCGGCACTGATTGTAGATTGTACGGTGATTTGATTCGAGTCCATAAACGGAAATTGTATCGAAACAATACCTTTTTTGAAAAGTATTTTCTCACTTTTTTTCAGCAATTTGTTTTATCATATCTAAACATTGATTCCAATTTTCCTCAGAATGTTTCAATTTATCTTCTGCGGTGAAACCAATTTGTTTTAAGTGTATGGTAACAATTCCATTTTCTTCGAACAGATGGTTTTCGATGATTGAATAGTTTTCCGGGATATCTGGTAACCCAAAAAAAGCTGTAAAATAAGTGTATTTGAATGTATAGGGAGGTTTAAAACTAAGAATCATACCGTTTTCTTCGTAAGTATTTCCTTCCCAAACTCCTTTAAAAACAAGGGAACTTCCCTCTTTCCAATCAGATATAACTTCTGTTCCATATAAATATTCTTTGATATATTTTGGTGATGTTAGAATTTCCCAAACAATTTCCAAAGAAGAGTGAATCTTTTTTTCTAAATTCAGTTGTAGGCTATGATTCAATTGGTTTGACGTTTTCACAAATTTCCTCTAAAATACTCTATCAAAAATGAAAAGATTTGGATTGTAAAAACACGACAAAACTCTAAATAAGTTGTATGGAGAGGGAAAAAGGAAAACCAACCAGAGGTGTTTTACGACAAAACAACGTTAGTCTTTTCGCCAAACACAATCGATACTTTGCCAATGAAAAATTAGATTTTTTTATAGAACATTACTGGACTGTTAGTTGGGACTTAACAGATAAAAAACCATATTTAGCTGAAACACTTCCTTACCCTAGCATTCACATTGTATTTGAAAAAGGAAATTCGAAAATTTTTGGAGTCACAAAAGGAAGGTTCTCTACTCTATTACAAGGAAAAGGTTCTGTTTTTGGAATCAAATTTCGACCTGGAGGATTTTATCCATTTTTAAAAAAACCAGTGGCAAACCTGACGAACAAAACTATTCCAATTCAGGAGATCACAAACGATGATGTCTCTGATTTAGAAAATAAAATCTTTCAAATTGAAGACGCGGAAAAAAAAATCCAACTCATCGAATTTTGGTTGGAAACACATGCCCCAAAACCTGATTTTAAAGTATCATTTATTAATAGGATTGTCGACCGAATCAAAGACGATGTAAACATTAAGTCGGTAGAACAATTGACAAAACTATTTTCTATCAATCTTCGTAGTCTCCAAAGACTATTTCAAGAATATGTGGGAGTCAGCCCTAAATGGGTCATCCAACGTTTTCGGATCCAAGGAGTGGCGGAACGGATCGAAAACCAAAAAACAATCCAATATGCAGAAATGGCTCTGGAATTAGGATATTATGACCAATCTCATTTTATAAAAGATTTTAAAAAAACAATTGGTCTCAGCCCAGAAGATTACTTGAAAACAATATCGTAAAAACAAACAATTTAAACAACCAATGAAACTAATTTATACATCCACAGATTATACCAAAATCAAAGTCATTGAATCGGCTTTAGCCGCAAACCAAGTTAAGTTTATGACAAAAGGGGAAGACCTGGATGTTTTAAATGCCATGATTCCTAGACATTCGAATTTAATGGAAATTTATGTTTCTGATTTGGACTACTCGAAAGCCTTAGAAATTATAGAAAATGGATCCTATTCGGAAGAACCTCCTGAGGAAGATGTATTTCCCATACAAAGATACAATCGATACAGAGAACTCACTAAGTTAAAGGGAAAAAAAGATACAAAGTTTTTACTGACCTTAATATCTGGAATTTTATTCATTTCGAATTTATATTTTCTTTTACTTTATGTTTTGGAACAAGATAAGTTTAATAAATATAAAAAATCGATGGAAAGTGAATTGTATGAATATAATTTCGATGAAGACAACTATTGTACATCTACTTATTATAAAAAAACAAGAAAACTCATTGAACTTTCCTGTTATGACAAAGAAACAGATAAAATTTTAAATCAAAAAACTTATGATTTCAGTGGAAAATTAACCTCTGAATTTTTTAATCCATATCTTACTGATTTTTTCACAATCCAAAGGTCGTATGATACAAACGGCGTCAAAACTGTAGAGTTTGCAGACAATGACCAAGATGGTGAATTTGATGAGTACATCATTTTTGATGCAAAAGGATCCAAACAAAAAAGGTATTTGGATCAAAATAAGGATTATCGTTTTGATGAATCTGAGATCGTAGATTAATGATGATAAGGAATATACTTTAACTAAAGGAAAATACCATGCATCCCATTCTAAAACAAAAATTCCAAGAGGAAATGGAAATTGCTAAAAAACTCTATAAAGATTCAAAGTATACAGAATCTTTTTTCCACTTAGAACGGGCTCATATCTTAGGGCAAAGGTTTGTTGTTCCCCATACAGTGAACCATTGGTGGATGTTGAAAGTGGGAATTCGTAAAAAAGACAGAAAAGAAATCTTTGGGCAAGTCATTCGGTTGGCTGTTGCGGGGATTGGATCTCTGATCGGAAGAGTTCCGATCGGAAATACAGGTGGTTCCAATATTGGAATTATGAAAGTGTTACCCATTGAAGGCGACTTAAAAGTTTTATTTGAGAAAGCAGAAAAGAACGAGTAACCTTATTGAAGTTTACTGGGGATTGTATCGTTCAGTTAGTTATGTTAGTATAAAACCAATCTTGAATAATGATCATTTATATAACATCATTTAGGCCTAGGTATTTTAATAATTCTCCGCGATTGTTTTTCAATTCAGGACTAACTTTTTTGGTATGGATTTCACCAATATTCTGGCATTTCCCTTTTTTATAGTCTTCACTATAAAAATAACTATCAACTTTGTTTGTTTGAATAAAATTGGATGCCCCCAAAGTACCTTCACCACCATCAACAATGACTTTAACCATAACATCTTGCAAATAGTTGATCTTAAACTCATCAGTGTAAAATTGTTTTGTAGTAACCCCTAGTTTACTAATTCCAACAACCGTAACTGAATGGTTTGTATTAGATGATTTAATCCTCCCAGTTAGACAAGT
Source organism: Leptospira kanakyensis (assembly GCF_004769235.1). NCBI lineage: Bacteria > Pseudomonadati > Spirochaetota > Leptospiria > Leptospirales > Leptospiraceae > Leptospira > Leptospira kanakyensis. The sequence goes on from NZ_RQFG01000005.1 coordinate 785,378, forward strand.
TATGTTTTTACGAGGAAGGTCAAAATTCCACCAAACAAAACCTTTTATACCACTGACAATTTTATCAATCGAACTTAGATTAAATTCAAAATTATCAGAGGTTGATTCGGTAGTACTAGCTGATGTTTGAATATCCTTACTATCTTGTTTTTTTTCCCACAGGTTGTTTTGATAAGAATACAGATTGTAAACATTGGATGGATTCTGTACAGGAAATTGCACCTCAATACCAGGACCATCAATTGGAACAGGTTGTCCCTTATAAAATGCGTCCATCCGGAACATTCCACCAGATTCAAAAATTGAACTTTCGTTATATGTAAGATCCAATCGACTTAAATAAAAATCAAGTGGATTGATGACTTCCGTAATTCTCAATAAAAGAGTATCCCCTCTTTTGAATTCTGTTGGAAGTTTAAAACTATAATATTTAAAATAGAACTTAGTACCGTATCTTCCTTCCGCCATATTTTGAGAATATGGATCAATATATGTATCCAGAGTGATGAGATGGTTAACAGATAGTTTTCCGTTTGCATCCGGAGTATTTTTTTGACTCCATTTTTTTTCAACTTCCTTGTTCCATTCCAATCTTTCCGATGGATCTTTCCATTGTGCGGAGATGGAACTTACAAAAAACAACGCTATAAATAGAGTAAAAATTAATTTCATATGATTTCCTAGGTTCGTAACAATAATCTTTATCGAATGTATCTTAAAGAACTTTATACAAAAGAATACAAAAGTTCTTGCGGCAGGGATACGAAAGGCTTGGTCACCTATCATCGTTAGATGACAGGTGACGGGAGCGGAACGCGCACCCTGGAGTAGCCCGGTCAAGTCCTACGAGCCCATTGGGGACTTGGTGGCCCGTGAGCCGCCCACCACATCCAAAGGTTCCCAAGGAATGTGCAATGAACCAGAAGTTCGAAGCATATACTATGCAATATTGAACAAATTGTCTGTTATAGCGAATTAAGGGTTTGTCAATTTATTTTGGTCGGGCATGTTCGGTACTTACCAATTTGGAGGAAACAAATGGCGAATACTTTATTTGAAGCAAAGGCATCGTGGGCCGGTGGACTAAAACTCAACTTAGAATCAAGGCAACACAAATGGGTGATTGATGAACCTGAATTTTTAGGTGGAACCGATTTAGGGGCCAATCCCGTCGAGCATCTATTAGGTGGTCTCGCGGCCTGTGTTGGAGTTTTGGTTTCTGTTTTTGCACCCGCACATAAAGTGGAATTAAAAGATTACCAAGTGTTTGCAGAAGGTGATTTGGATTTGGATGGATTTCAAGGTTTATCGGATGTTAGGCCTGGTTTTTCGGAAATTCGTTACCGAGTGAATATTGAAAGTGATTCACCAAAGTCAAACATCGATGCACTTCTCGAACATATTTATAAAGTATGTCCAGTGAAGGATAGTCTTTCGGGAGTTCCTGTATTCAACAAACAAGAGGTCGCGGCAAGTTAATGGAATGTATTTGGTATACCAATGTTTCAAACTAACATTGGTATACCTCTAATTCATTGAATTGGTTTTGTTTTCTTTTAAAATTTTAGAATACGTGGCTAAAGTTTACAAACAATTGTTCATCTTCTCTAGACTTTGCATAATCAATCATAATGATGGTAGCTTGGTTCCAAGCAATTCGTAATCCAATCCCTCGAGAATAGGCATACCCTTTCCAACCTAACTTATGTTCATCATCCCATACTCGACCGTAATCAAAAAAGGGAACTAAGTTAAAGGCAAAAAATTCATCACCGAAACGAGCTTCCGCAAATTTCCAACGAACTTCTGTGTTCCCCCAACCCATGGCTCGTCCCACAAACCGGTCTTGTTTAAACCCTCGTAATGTTCTAAGACCACCAAGTCCTCCCACAAGACCTTCCGTTCCCCACATATTTCTATATTCATAAAAAGGAGATTCCCCTTCCGTCACACCAAATCCAAACCGGTTGGCGATGACAAGTTTATCAAATACCTTAGGAAAAGGACTCCAAAAGAGTTTGGTTTGGGCAAAATACTTTTGGTAATCGTATTCGGATCCAATTGCTTTTGTATGTTTTTCATAAGTGGCCTCTGCAAAAATACCGGAGTTTGGGTCTGGTTCAAAATCTCTAGTATCATATACTAAACCAATGCGGAGGGAATTCACATAACCTCCATTATATCCTAATATTTTTTTGGCTTCATGATCTTCGGTGAGTCGAGTTTTTCCATTGGGAACATCTGCTGTATGTTCACCACCGAGAAGTGGATCCACACCACGTGCCAATCTGCCGTCATAAGTTCTAACAATATTGTTTGAAAATTTAAAACCAGCAACAAGCCTTACTGTTCCACCAACAAACGAACGTTCCGTACTGGCTGTTGCCATTGGGGTTTCGATTGTATAACGGTTGTACATTTTATCAGTGACAACATACCCTGGAGCTTGCGGAAACCCTGAATATGTTTTTCCACCGAAACTAATGGGATCAGAACTAGTTCCTGGTCTGTAGTAAGCCAAGTTGTTTTCTTGATCCATATAACTAGCATTAACAATATGCCTTCCATCTTGTTGGTTGCGATCCAAATAAGAGAGAGGTTTCATACTATCTTCACCAATCCCAAAATACAAAGTCGTCGGTGTGATGGTTAAAAATAGATCTGCTCGTAACCTCCATTGTGTGTCAGCAATGAAGGGCATATCCAAACTGACTTGGTGGTATTGGGCATTTTTGTTTGTATTAAAATACTGAGCAAAAACCCGCATTCGGTATGGCGTATAGTGAAACAATGGATCTGTTTTTTTTCCATTATCATAAATATAAGCACGGGCACCATACCCTATCCCTTCGTTTGGATCCGAGTTGATGAGTGGCAAACCTGTTAGGTACCAACTGTCTTTTTTGTCTTCTATATCCTTTTTACAAAGTTGTTTGGTTGGGTCCATGGGAAAGGGAAGGTTTTTGGGAGGAGGGTCCTTTTCACAACCGGCACTGGGCATGTACTCCTGCGCGGAGAGAGAAACGGGAGTAACCAAAAAAGAACAAAATAGAAGGGAAAAAAGAACAATCTCTGAGTATCGGTTCATAGTTGTGTGTGCCTACACAAACCATGGACAATGCGTACGTTAGCGAATCGGTCAATTAAAAAGTGAGTTTTCACTCACTTTTTCTATAGAACAAAAACCCTCTCAAGTCGAAAAGACAGAAACAATCAAAACAGGCAAATTGGTTCTTAATTGGTCATCTCCTGGGCCATAGAATCCAGCTGAACGATGATTCCTCCGGTAGATTTACTACTTTCAGAGATTTGTTTGGAAATTTCGACTATGTTCGCCGCGTATTCCGAAATATCAGCGGTGATTTTCGTAGACTCTTCAGTCGCGATCTTTTGGAAGTTGGTGGAGTTTTCTATGGTTTTACTAGTTTCGTAAATCCTCGTGTTCAGATTGTCGATAGTTTCGATGGCTTTGTCGATCTCCACAATTTTGGAACCAACACCTGTGATTTCATCTTTGATGGTTCCGATGGCTGAATCCAATTTTCCCATCAGACTAGAAGACCGATTGATGAGTTCACTACTTTCACCAATGAGCGAAAGATTTTCTTGAATGATCTTTGAAATTTCTTTGGAGTTCCGAGTGGTGGCAGCAGCTAACTTCGATATTTCTTCGGCCACAACGGCAAACCCTCGTCCATGTTCTCCTGCCCTTGCTGCTTCAATGGATGCATTTAATGATAACAAGTTTACTTTATCGGCAATGTCATTGATCACTGAAACAAAGTCGAATATCTCTGTACTTTTTTCTTTTAGGATATTGAACTTACTTTTTGAAAGATGGATATGTTCTGAAGTATCATTCGAATAACCCATAACTACATCTAAATTTTGATAAATCCTTCCTGTTCCAACTTGTACAGTTTCATTGATGGTTTTTAAATCATTAACAGATTGAATGGATACTTCCGATTCGTTATACAACAATTTGGCGATTTTATTATTGGAATCTGCTTTGGATGATAATTCTTTTAAAGAATTTGATATTTCAGAAAGAGAAGTTGCTTGGTGTTCCGAAATTTGTTTTAGTTCTTCTGAGATTGTATCTTGATTTCTGATTTGTTGTTTCATTAGATCAATCGTATTAAGAATGGTTTTAGCCATATTCAATAGATTGTCTAAAGCCTTTTTTGCTTCCTTTTGTTTTTCGACGGCGAGATTGAGTAGATTTCTAGTGGCCGTTGCCCCCACAGTAGCACCAATCCCAACCCATACAAAAATTAGAAATCTGACAATGATATTACTTCTTGGACCTCCAGGGATGAGTTCAGGTCGTAATACAAACAAAAGAATTTCAGAAAAGATAATTAAAATAAAATTATAAATGGAGGCATTTCGATTGAAATACAATACACTGAGAACAAAGGAAATATAAAAAGTTGCCGCAAGTTCTGTAGCTCCATAAATCACATACTGGAATACAAGTAAACATAAGGTAACACCTGTGATCGAAATGTAACTGGAAGCCCAATGTGTTTTTAACTTACTAGAAAGTAAAAATCCAAAAATCAAAATTGAGGTGGCTAGGACAAATTCAATGAGGATACTTTCGTAAGTTAAGTAATCGGAACCTTTCCCTGAAATTTTGATGGAAAGTGTTGCAATGTTGGCCAGTGCCAAAATGGAAAGAAACGACAAAAACATACGTTTGTTGTTTCGTAACATCACTTCCGTGAAGAGATCATCCGAAATGGTCATCGCGTTTTTGGGAGCAAAAAATTTAGAGAACAAACGAAACCGTCCTAGAACCTAGATTGATTTTAAAGCCATACTTTAGGGAAAGAGAGCCTTGGCAAGAAACGTTCCAAACCTCCCAAGAGCGAAAACTGAATTCCGTTCACCCCAATAGAAATGGGACGAATCGAATGCCCTAGAATTATCAAAAAACTACGGAAAAAGAGAATTTATCTTTATGAATTATCAAAAGTAAACCAAACCGATGGAAATTTGATACTATGGGGGAGAAGGGAATCCTCAAAAGAAAAGCGCTACCTAACAAGAATCATCTTATATTCATAATACATACATTAGGTTACAACTCTAATTCCATTAGAATCTTCAATTTTTTGAATATTTTAGGTATTTCATAAGTAACCACAGATTCTCTGTTAGTTTTTCATAGAAAACTTTCGACTCGATTGACACAAAAGACCAAAATATTTTCACTGTATGAAAATCTTCATGGAGAAACATGTGAAAAAAAACATTTTTATTGTAATCGTATTTACAATTATTCTATTCATTCAAAATTGCAGTGGAGGATCGGTACATTCAAGTTTAGTCCCAAGTGCAAATACAAACCCAACAAGGGAATACTCAACCCCTTCCGTTTTTTCAAAAGGTGGTTTCTTCTTTCACAAAACATACGTTCCTGGGCCACTTGGAATCAATGCAGAAGCCCATTATGAAGGCAAAAGTTGTAGTCATACATTTTTATATTTAGTTTCCTCTGGTGATTCTTCTATCGAAGCTGCAAAAAGAAACGGGAACATTAAAAAAATTGCATATTTAGATTACGAACAGCTTGGTATTGCCATGGGTGTTCTCTACCATCGAGTTTGTACAATTATAAAAGGATCATAAATAGGTATTATCATGAAAACAAAAACAATACTTTTTATTTTCTTAAGTGCACTTCTTCTTACAAATTGTGCGATTGGGCCAACTCACGGTTACATATTTACTTCTACAAAATTTGCAGGTACGTTTAATCCAGAAAATAACGTAACATCAACTAAAGAAGCAACCGACTGCCAATTTACTGTTTTATACCTTTTTAGTTATGGGGATGCAGGTGCTGGATCAATTGCAAAAAAGAATGGAATCAGCAAAATAGCAACCATCGATCATTCTACCACTTCTTTGTTAACAGGTTTTTATCGAACATACTGTACGATTGTATCAGGAGAATAATTATGAAATATCTTATTTTTTCTTTTTTAAGTTTATTACTTTTTTCAAACTGCGTAACCACACCGTTTCCAAGTTATTTTTACTCTTATACCACCCAACATTTAAATGGTGATGCCACAGGAACTATGGTCACATCGGCTAAAGTTGAAAAGTTTGGAAAGTCTTGTAGTTTCTCTGGGTTCATCACGTATCCTTTCTTTTATGGTTCGGGAAACTCAATTGAGGAAGCAACCCAACATGCAAATATCAAAAAAATTGCTGTCATCGACAGAGAATCCTTAACCATTTTGCCTATTGGAATTTTTTATCGCGAATGTGTGATTGTTTGGGGAGAATAAACAGTGTCACATAAAATACTAATTACTGTTTTATGGATAACAATTTTATCTACTAACAGTTTATTTGCGAAAGAGTTCGACTCAACCCATGAATTACCCAAGGTAATCACACCAGACAAACATCGAGTTTTTATTCGTGGTGTAGATGGGTCAGGGGGATTACGTTTCCCTGTGATGGATTATCTAAAATACGAACCTATTAATTATATGTTGGTCAATGGGTTTGATGAATACGCTGCTCTTAACGCTTTTTCTAAACAAAAAGATCAAACTGGTGGTTCGAGACAATACGAACTTGAGTATAGATATTTAGATAAATTCCGCCTGATCTATGAAAATAGAAGGTTGGTAAATGTCCCAACATCAGATAACGATTCAGAAGGTTTTAGATTCAAAGAATCTTATAAAGGATTTGGGGCTGGTTACTTTCATCCACTTTCTCCTAACTTTAATCTTGGAGTCAGCTTAAGAAGAGTCAGTCTTGATCAAACCACTACTATAGGTACTGTTACATTTAATTTTTTGCCAACTAATTCTGGTGTAGGGATTATGGGGCGAGATTTTGGTATGCAGGCAAAAGGTTATGTTCCAGGCATTCACTTGGAAATTAAACCGATGCGTTGGTTTGAAATTCATTTGGGAAATCAGTTTTACAATATTGTTGGTGATGATACTAAAGTCAGAGTTGATTCAGTGCCATTTACATTTAGGAACGTAACCACCAATGTGATGTTTTATGAACTTGCGAATGGAAACGTAAATTACACTGGAGAAAAAACTACCTTAGACTTTATTTTTCGTTTTTCATCATGGTTTGCCACCCGATGGGGTTATTCCGTTGAAAAATATAGAGTCAAATACAATAACTATTTTATTTTCTTAGGTGATATTGACTCGTCAGTTGTATATTCAGCTTTAGAGGGTTCACAAAAACAAAAAATGGAATATTCTTCCCTCAACATAACCGTAGAATTTTCAAAAAGTTTTGGTGAGTAAAAAAAAAGTCCTAACAGGGTGATCCCTGTTAGGACTTTCGTATATTATCTCATAGACTTTTTACTTTTCTTAGAAGACTTAACTTTCCATTAACCAACATTTTTTCCTCCAAACTGATACCAGTCCACTTTACGAGTGAAGTGCATGACTGCGGCAAGAACCATAAACAATGCCAAAGACCCAAGAAGTAAGGCTTGTTCTTCTGAAGCCAAAATCACATACAAAAAAGAATACAAAACAAGATAATAAGATGCGGTGATGAGTCCCTTCTTTTGATTTTTTAATACATTGATAGCGTAATAACCAATGAGACCTGTCACTGCCAAACTCGAAAGAATGTATGCAGGTAAAAATCCCAAATGTTCTGAAAACGATAAGTTGAGAATATAAAACAAAACCATGGCACTTCCAATGAGGACGTACTGGATGGGATGTAATAAAACTCCGCCAAACACTTCCATAAGAAAGAACAAAGCGAAACTAGTCACAATGAAAAGAAGTCCATATTTTACTGACCTTTCCATTTTTAAATAATGATCCACCGGGATTACAAGACTCACTCCATATCCGGAATTTAATATTGTCTCTAAAATGGAATCATTCATGGAATGGATGATTTGTGGATAAGATCTTGCAAAATAAGAAGATTCCCAAACCGCTGAAAATCCTTCCTCATTGACGGAACGATCCTTAGGCAAAAGATTTCCGTTAAAAGAAGGATCTTTCCAATCGGAACTCATCATTAGTTTAGATTTTTTACCGATAGGGATCACGGAAAATGATTCGGAACCTTTGACTTCTAATTGAATTTCGAACGGAATGGAGTTACCAGCTTCTCCGATCGAAACAGTGGAGTTCAGTCCTGAATGCAAATATGAGGATCTGGTTCCAGGTAAAAACTTTTTATCCTTACCTGCTAAAGTTAATTTCATTTCACCGCCAAGTCCCTTCAGATCAGAAACTGAAACAACGAGTCGAACATCATCCCAATAAATATAGGTGGTATCAATAGGAAAGTCTGATGAAAAAATAGGAGAAAATTTACCGGTAATTTTCACCTTACTCGTGTATAATGGAATTTCATAGATACTTCTTTTACGAAGTTCTGTTTTCATATCCACAACGGAGTCCATTTCCTCTGGTAAAAAATAAGCATAATCCGTTACATAATCCCATTTGTCCTTTTCTTTGGAAGAACCAGATTTTGGAATCCTAAGGTTATATGGAATCATTAGAACTGGACCGACAATCGTTTGGTTGGATCCCCATTTTTCGCCCACTTCCAAAACCGCTTGGTTTCTCGAGGCACTTCTTTCCTCAATCAAAGAACCAACCATAATAAGAGGGATGATAAATAATAAAACCATTCCGCCGAGGATGGCCAACCTAAGATTTACCGATGTTTGTAATTTACTCATAAAAATCTCCTACCTTTAAGATAGATGATTTCCGTGAGTCTTTTATGGTCGAATTGTGAGGGTTTTGTGAGGATCTATGTTTTTTGAAAAAAAAGAGAAACTTCCACACCCTTTGGTGTTCGATTTTGAATCTCCAATTTTCCTCCGTGTAGTTCTAGAATTTGACTCACAATACTAAGTCCGAGACCAGAACTCTTACGGTTGTTATTTGGTCTTGGTAAGGAATAGAACTTTTCTGTTACACGGTTCAGTGCATAATCTGGAATCGAATGACCTTCGTCCAACACGGAAAGTTTTAAACGAAGATCCGAATTTTCCTTAACTTCAATCGTGATTGTATCTTTTTCATTGGCAAAGTCGATGGAGTTTCTAACTAGATTTTCAATGGCTAAAAACAAATAATTTCGATTTCCCTTTACTTCCCAAAGTTTATTTCCGCAAACCACAACTACTTGAAGAGATTTCCATTGGAGTTCTGATTGAAAACTAGTGATGACTTCATTTACTAAATCATACAACAGAACTTGGTCTTCCATTGAGATGGATTTTTTTCCTTCTAAAGAAGTAAGTTCTAACATTTGTTCAATGAGTTTTTGGATTCGTTTGGATTCCTCGTGGATATTTTTAGTAAGACGTTCCGACTCGGTTGGATGGGATTGTAAAAGTTCCACAGAGGCTAAAATGGAAGAAAGTGGACTTTTGATTTCATGGGTTAAGGTTTGTACATAGGACTCTATGTATTTTTTTCCTTCAATTTCTTCGACAAGTAAATCCACTTCCTTACCAAGTTCATTGAGTTCTCTAATTCCAATTTTTGGAAATGGGACTTTTACTTTTTTTCGTAACGCACTCACATACTTTGAAAGCCTTAAAATAGGACGAAAAATCAAATAGGCTAACAAACTAAATAGAATGGCTATGGCAGAGGCAACGAGTAAGGAAATCCGCCAAAACTTTCGTTTTGCTTCTTCAATAAAGGGTAGAACACCTGTTTTGGGTTTGATGACAGTGAGAACACCAATGATTTGATTTTTATAATGTATGGGAGAAGCAACAAAAAGTGCCCCTTCTCCCTCTGTATCGACTAGTTTACTGGATCTTGCTCCGTATTTACCCTGGAGGGTTAAATAAACATCATTAAACTTTGAATAGTCGAGTTTTTCTCGGTAACCTTCGGAATCAAAAATTACAATTCCTTTTGTATTGGTGATATAGACTTGGATGTCTGTATTTGTTTTTAGAAGTGAATAAATTTTTGCTTCGAAAGAACGGTTGTTTATGTTTTTGAAAACAGGAGAAAATAAAGAATGGAGGGACGAACTAAGTTGTAAATATTCATTTGGATACTTTTCCAATCTTTCTTCTACAACGGCAGATAAAATATGAGCAGTATCATTCAGTGATTCTTCGACCGTTTCCATATAACGTGGCCGAATGGATTCTTCTGTTTTATCGATTAAATAATAAAAACCAATGCTTAAGATAAAAAAAAACTAATGATGATGCGAATCCAAAGGTTCATATTTTTTCCTTTAATCCATACCCTTGTCCCCTTCTTGTTTCAATTGGGTCAAAGTCTGGTTCCATTTCTTTGAACCTGGCACGGATGTTTTTAATCACAGTATCCACTGCGCGGTCGAAACTATCTTCCGGTTCTGTCCAAACACTGTCCATAATTTCTTCACGAGTAAAAATTCGACCAGGCCATTTAAAAAATAATTCCATCGTTTTGTATTCGTAAGGAGATAAATTCAGTGTTTGCCCATTCAAATAAACCAACTTTTTATCCAACGAAATTCTTAATTTATGATCTTCTAGATTTTGTGATGGATTTGTCCTTCGCAGAATCGCACGGATCCTTGCCAAAAGTTCCCTCGGACTAAATGGTTTTACAATATAATCATCGGCCCCGATTTCAAGTCCGAGAATTTTATCTATCTCCGTATTTCTTGCGGTTAAAAAGATAACAGGTGTTTGGTATTTTTTTCTAATTTCTTTTAAAACTTCAAATCCGTTTTGGTCAGGTAAACCAATATCAAGTATAATGAGTGAAATATCATTTGATACTTTTTGAATCCCTTCCTTACCAGTGGAAGTGACCAGAACTGAAAATCCTTCTGATTCCAATGAAATTTGAATGGTTTCCTGAATTCCTGGTTCATCTTCTATCAGAAGTATTTTTACCATAAACGCTGGTTATTTTCCTTCGGCCCAAGATTCTTCTCTGGGATCAGCCACACCTATCAAACGTTTGTTTTTTGTATCATTCAAAACAGCACAAACAGAACCAAGATCATTATCCAAATGACCTTTTTTATATACCTTATATCCTTTGTTTGTTAATGAATCAGATACTGTTTGGTACAAAGATTCTTCTAATTCAATTCCACCTGGGCGATAGGTATGTGGAGAAAAACTATCAGGCCAGTTCACCGAACGAAATCTAGGTGCTTCCACTGCTTTTTGTGGATCCATTCCAAACACAATGACATTTAGAAAAAATTGAACCATGGCTTGGCTTTGGACATCACCACCAGGAGTTCCAAAACTCATCCATAACTTTCCATTTTTCAAAACCATTCCTGGATTGGGAGTGATCCGTGGTCGTTTGCCTGGAGCGAGTGCGGAAGGATGATTTGGATCCAATCGAAACTGAGTCATTCGAATTCCGAGAGTAAGTCCCGTTCCCGGAACCATCGGGGATTGTGGAAAATCGCTGGGAGTGAGAGAAACAGCATTTCCTTGGGAATCGATAATACTCAAATAGGTTGTGTCCTTTCCATATTTGATTTCGTCAATTTCCTGATCCTTTAGATCGTTAGGTGGAAAAGGAAAAATAGAAGGTTTTTTAGAAGAAAAAACCCAAGGGTTCCCTGCTGGTGGAGTTTGGCCAAAAGCATCTTTTTGTAAAAGTTTTCGGCGAAGTGTTGCATATTTTTTAGATAACAATCCATCGACAGGGACATCGATAAACTTTGGATCTCCGAAGTATCTTTCCCGATCAGCAACAACAAGTTCTATGGCTTGTGATACAGTATGAATGTATTCAGGAGAGTTATGGCCCATAGACTTCAAATCCACTCCATCTAATAGCTGTAATACCATTGGAACCACAGGGCCTTGTGTCCAAGTTTGGTTGGATAAAATTTTATATTCACCGAACTCACCACTCACAGGTTTTTCCCAACCTCCCACATAACCTGCCAAATCTTCTTTGGTAAAAAGACCACCTTTATCAGAATGAAGTTTTACAATGGCATCGGCGATTGGCCCTTTATAAAAATAATCTCTTACTGACTCTAAGGCTTGGTTTCTTGATTTTCCTTTTTTTAAGTTTTCTGATTCCTCGAGGGCCATAGACCGCCATGTTTTTGCGAGGTCTTGTCGTTTTGTTAGTTCCCCTTCCCGAATCCCATACCACCATTTTTTTTCCAGATACACTTCAGAATTGTAAGGCATGATGACGGTAAAACCCAATCGTTTGTACAATGGTAAGTCTAAATTTTTAACAAGGATACGATTGGCAGGAAATCCTTCTTCTGCTACAGTGATGGCAGGTGATACCAATTCGGAAAAAGATTTTGTTCCATGTTCTTGTAACAGTCGTACGATGACGTCTGGTGAGGCAGGTAAAAGTTGTGTTAGGATGGAGTTTTTCGGCATCACATCATAACCTTGTTTTTTAAACCATTCGATGTTTGCTTTTTTAGGTGCCGTTCCCGCTCCGATATAACTTTTGACTTGTCCTGATTTTTGATCGTAAACTAAGGTTGGGGCCACAGAAGGAAAACTGGCAGCCTCTCCATTAGTCACATTTAACACAAGTAATGCTGCCACGGCAGCATCAATGGCGTTTCCCCCGTCTTCTAAAACCTTGATGGCAGCTTTTGTGGCGAGGGGATTTCCCGTCGAAACCATATATTTTTTTCCGAGACTCAGATCCCGTAAACTTCCTTGTGGATCAACATAGGAAGGAACGATAGGCCTACGACTTCCTAAACATTGAAATAAAAAAAGAAAACAAAATGGATAGAGGAAAATTTTAAATAATGGAATCATAGATCCTCGATAAATCAATTTGTAAAAAACAATTACAAATTTTGATTCTATGTCGAACCATTTTAAGATTTTTATAACTTAAATCGTTCTGTAATTCCTTTTAAAATCTCCGCAGTTGAGGCTAAGTTTTGTGCCGAAGAAGACATTTCCTCCGAACCGGAAGCAGTGCCAAGAGTATGTTCATTGATTTGGATGATGACTTCCGAAATTTCTCTCACAGCTTTTTTCTGTTCATTTGTAGAGAGTTTGATTGTCTCTGCATCCTGACCCATTTGTTCTGCACCTTCGTCTACTTCTCGTTTGATGGATTCTTGAGCCGAAGTCACTTGATACAGTTTGTTCATGGCAATACTTACTGTTTCCACATTCTGAATGATATTGTGTAACATTTCTGCAGAAGAACGAATGGCATTTGCACCTGAATCCAATTCGCGGTTGTTTTTTGTAATCATGTTCCCAATGGATTTGATTGATGAAGCAGTTTTTTCTGAGAGTTTAGAAATCTCATCAGCAACCACAGCAAATCCTCTTCCTGCTTCACCGGCTCTTGCCGCTTCAATGGCTGCATTCAATGCTAACAATTGTGTTTGGTCTGAAATTTCGTTAATGATCTGAATGATCGCAGTCATCTCTCCAGAAGAATGAAGGATGTTTTCAATCATTTGACTCATACCTTGGATGGACTCTTCACCCTTTTTGGCTTGGTCAGATATGGACTCTGCTAACTTCAAGGTACTTTCGATTTCAGAGCCGATTTTACGGATACTTTCCGAAAGTTCACGAATTTTAGAATGAAAGTTAGCAAAGTTTCCAAATTGTCTTTCTGTCGACGCAGCAATATAATCCATTCCTGCGGACATCTCTTCAATGGTTGCTGACATTTCTTCTGAAGATGCGGCAGTTGACTGTGCACCCGTTGCAAAGTTATTAGAAGAAGATGTTAATTCTTCTGACGCAGCAGCGAGCTCAATGGTAATTCTTTGAATTTCCTCGAAGGACTTTCGTAAACTCGCAATAAAAGTATTTAACCCTTTTCCCATTCGACCGATCTCATCATCGTAAACAACTTTGATGGTAGAAGTTAAATCTCCTTCGGACATAGATTTAAAAATTCCACTTACATCTTCTAATGGGTTCAGTCGTTTGCTAAGTAAAACATACAAAAAACAAATGGATCCCAATGCAATGACAATGGAAGATATGATAATGGTGACCATTAAATCAAAAAGAGCTTCTTTAATTTCTTCTTTTGGTTGGATGGCAAGGATCACAAGTCCCCAATTGTCTAACTGGTGGCTCACTGCAAGATGATCTTTATCCAAATAAACGAATTCTAAAATTTCACCCGTTTTTAAATTCAACATACGAGAGCCTGATTCATCTTTGGACAAATCGTATTTTAAAATTTGTTTCTTTTCTTTTAAGGCAATTAATAAACCAGCTTTTGTAGAAATGACTACATAACCATCACGACCAATTTTAATTTTGTTAATGACCTTATCTGTTAAGTCCATTAACGAAAGTGCAATGCCTGCGTTTCCAATTAACTTTTCACCATCATACACTGGATAGGTGATTGTTACAACAGGATTGTTTGTGAGAGGGTTTAAGATTGGTTTTCCTATAAAATGTCTTTTTTCTTTACCTGCTTTGAGTTCTGCCGGGTCCATATCTTCCGGTTTCATTTTCCAACCTATAGCCAATCCAGTGGCATCAGCTACAACTCGCGGATCATTGTCATACGTATGTGTGTAGACATTTTCATAAACACCATAACGATCGTTCATTTCCTTAAAATAGGATTGGGCAATTGGTTTCCCTGTTTTAATGGAATCAATGGTTCTGCGATCGTTGGCTACCGTTTTGATTACGTTTACATGGTTTACAAAAAAATCGTCGATCTCTTGTCCAACAACCGCTACAATTCCTTGCATTTGTCCGATATAAGCTTCTTGGATTTTTTTCTGTCCGAAATAATAGGCAACGGCTCCCACAAGGCAGCTGATGATGAACAGAATGGACGCCCCACTCACTAACAATATGAATTTAATGGAATTACGTTGCATAAATTTTCCCCAAGCTAAAACCAAAGTGGTTCAGAGTTACTTATATTTTTAAAACCCACCACTTGGATCCAATGGTAAGAATTTGGAATCGCAGTTTTTTGGCAATCTACCTAGAATCATTCTTACAAAAATCTTTTTCAGACTTTGGGATTTATACGTAAGTCAAATGGGTATGGATAAAGAACTTTATACACGATGGGATGATAAAAAAAATCTCATTACGACCCGCCTTTCTGGACTCATTACCGAAACAGAGGTAAAACAATGGAAAGAGGAATTAGAAAAAACCTTCACCGAACTTCCCCAAGGAACCAAATTCAAAATCTTTGTGAACCTCCATGGTTTTAGTCCCGCTTCCATGTCAGCGCACAAAATGTACAGGGAAATCATCCCTTTACTTCTTAGTAAATACAATTGGCGCATTGGTTATTTGGATTTGTTCGACGAAGCAAAAGATTTAAAACTAACATCCGAAAATGGAATGGAGTGTCTGGCCGCCGTCCACTGCCACCACGATAGTTATAAAATTAATGAATACGAAAAAAAATTTGGAAAAGACTCAGAACATTTTTGGGACGATCCTGAAAAGTCTGCCGCCTGGATTGAAAGTTATTCCATTTCTGCAAATTAAGATTTTGGCTTACAATGGATTGTATTGTAAGCCTTCCTAGTTTTTAGAAATGAATCTTGTTCTTTGATTTTTTTTTCGAATCCGAATTGACATTCCTATTCTAAAAATACAATCTCCGGAATGAAAAACCAAATTTTAATTTATATATTATTGATATTTACAACTTCTATCTTTGCCAATCCGGAAACCAAAGCTAACGAACTTTGTGAATGTTTGAAAAACGGAAAAAAAAGTGAAAAAACTTCCGACAAAAAGAAATGTTTATCTCTAAGAGAAAAACATGTAAAAACTCTCAAAAAAGGATCTAAATCTTACGAATCCTACCTTCTCTCCATTCAAAAATGCGAACAAAAGTTAGCTGGTACACCGGAAGTAAATCCAAACTTAACCACGAAAGAAAAAACTTCCACCGTCTGCGAATGTTTTCAAAAAGCAGAAAAACAAAACAGTATGGCATGTTTCAAATTACAAAGTGACTATGGTAAAACCATTACAGACCCAGAAGAGAAAAAAGAATTTAATCTCTCTTCTGGAAGTTGCAACCAGTAACTACCAAAATCATACGTGAACCAAACGTTTTAAACGCTAACCTAAATTTCCAGAGCTGTTATTTTTTAAAACGTTTGTAAATCTTTTTTAGAGGTAGGTATAGAATCCCCAAAACGATTACTAATGGTAAAATCCATATAAAATAATATGTGAGTTCTAAAAATAAATTCAGAATTCCAATGAAAGCATTTTTATAAACAGGAACTTGGATGCGATCCGCTGGGATAGGAGTTGTAAAATTGATACTAAGAGTAGCCCATTTTACTTTATCTTTGATTTTCCAAATTTCATGTTCCGAATTATCTAAATTGTTTTCACTATCGGTAATGGCTTCTTCGATTGCTTCCCAGTTTTTCGAATTGGCTGAAGTTTGGTTGTTCGCATTTGTCCGTCTTACCAAACGAAGTTTTTCACGATTTGATTTGATCTTTTGCCAAGCCATTCCTTCCGTATGATCCACAGTGGATATGTCTTCACTAAGTAATACTCCATAAGTATCCAATTCAATCAAAGCGTCGTATAATTTTTCAGATCTTATATGCACACGAAGGTTCATATAAGGAGAGTCCATATTGACTGCAGAACTACTTTCGATAAAACCATATTTGGTGATAAAACTAAGTAGATCCTTACGTGTTTTGATTAAATCAGGAGTTTGGTAATTTAATTGAACTTGGTATTCGAGAAGTCGTTCCGTGGTATTTTGAATCGGAACAAATACTTGTCCCAATTGGTTCGGAGTGGGTTCTGGCTCAGAAATTCCTTCTGCCCTCGGAGCACTTGGGGCTACTTTTTTTTCCATCGCCATGTCGGAAGACATCTTTGCCGATTCTAAAGGTGCCACCGACTCCTCGTTAGACTCTTTCCCACAATTTAGGAAAAATACAAACAGAACTAGGAAAATTATTTTTAAATGGTTTTTCACAACATCCTTACCTTACATTTCTATTAACAGTTCTCCTTAGACAGATTCTCTCTTAAAGTTTTTTGCTTAAAAATGAACGAGTAGGAATGGCAAAAGGAACCTCCAACTCAACGGTTCCCATCCCCCCACTAATGACCTCCACAAGGTTTTGTTTGTAAAAAATTTGTTCCACTGTGAAGGTTAAGGGATTGGGATCTGCGGCAGTGATGACTTCCATGACATCCCCTTTTTGGATTTTGTTTTTGACTTCAATGACAATCCGTTTTGTATCAGATTTATATTCTTTTACAAGTCCCGCATACTTTTGGCTCATAAAAAGACTAGTTCCAAATTCATTGTTTTGAAATTCTCTTTCTTCCTCTGGAACACGATCTTCCATTCCTCGAGTTAAAAAACCAGAGAAGTATTTTCTAGAAGATACCTTGTCTAGTTCTTCTAACCACTTGCGGTCAAAACTTTCCCCTCGAGAGATACGATCCAATGTATGCCGATAACTACGGGCCACCATTCCTACATAATAATCATTTTTAGTGCGACCCTCTACTTTTACCGAATCAACTCCTGCATCACATAACTCTTGCAAAAACTCAATGGCACGAAGGTCTTTAGAATTCATTAAAAACGTTCCCTCATCATCTGTGATGAGTTCCATTGGTTCCTCATTTTGTTTGGGGTTCGTGACAAATATCTTATACAAATCTCGACAGGCATTGTTACAAGATCCTTGGTTGGCATCTCGTTTTTTAAAATAATTACTCATAAAACAACGACCGCTGTGAGCAATACAAATGGATCCATGAACAAAAACTTCAATTTCCATATCGGGAACTTGATTTTTAATTTCTGCAATTTCAGAGATGGATACTTCACGAGACAAAATAACACGAGTGGCTCCAAATTGTTTCCAAAATCTGACAGCAGAATAGTTCATTGTGTTCGCTTGGACAGAGATATGGATGTCTATTTCCGGGTGTGCTTCTTTGGTCATTAAAATCAGTCCAGGATCTGCCATAATGAAAGCGTCTGGTTTTAATGCGGCCATTTGGTCTAAATATTTAGGGTAAGAAGGAAGTTTAGAATTCCTTGGAATGTTATTTACAGTAAAATAAATTTTTTTACCGAGCTCTCTTGCAAGTGTAACTCCTTTTTCCAAAGCCTCCATCGTAAAATCATTTTCCCTAGCACGTAACGAAAACCTGGGAACACCGCAATAAGCTGCGTCCGCACCAAACATATAAGCAATTTCTAATTTATCTAAGTTACCCGCAGGTAGTAACAATTCTGGAATTTTTCTAATTTGGGACATACTCTTTACCCATCCCAAAAGATTCCTTTTTTCTAAAAAGGAAAATATATAAACTAAATTTTTAGATTGTTTCTAAAACTAAAAAAGGAAACGACAAACAAGTGTATGTATCTTAAAATAACTCATCATGTCATTTTATCTTACACTTTTAATTTTTCATATATTCTCAGCGATGGTTTGGGTAGGAGGAATGATTTTTTATGTGATCGTTGTCATTCCTGTCATTAGAAATCCAGAATTAAAAGATCAAAAATTAAGATTGTTACAACTCACTGCAACTCAGTTTAGAAATATTTCTTATTATATATTCTTTGTGTTTATCCTTTCAGGATTTGGACTTTTGTTCGAAAAAGGATACTTTCAGTTTGGTTTCCATTGGGATTTTTGGACATCTAACATTAGTTTAATGTTTATGACAAAAATAGGATTATTTACTATTTTATTTTTATCTTCCTTGTATCATGATTTTGTGACTGGCCCAAAGACCTTTTCTTATTTAAAAACAGATCCCGTACGTTTTGAACGGTATAGAAAAACTTCCTCGTTTTTTGGAAGGTTCAATCTTCTAATTTCGGTTACGATTGCGATCCTGGGAATCCTCGTCTCCAGAGGTTTCTCTATTTTTCCCTAGTCGATTTCACTTGACACCCTAGATCTGCCTCTTTCCCTGAAACAAATGATTTCGAGTCGCATTTTCAGAGTTTTATTCATTCTAATTCTAACCCTCACCCCATGGTTTTCGGAAAGAAAACTCTTCGCCTTCCACGGGATCATTCAACCCGCCTTCGGGGCCAGACAAGCCGGGATGGGAGGAGCCTTCCAAGCTGTGGGCGGATCAGTGATGGATCTAGAATCAAACCCATCTCATTTGGCCCGAGTGAAAAGAACCAAATGGGAGTTAGGTTCCGGAATCCACCTACCTTCTATCGCATACAATGATGAATACATAGATCCCAATCCAAATCGTTCCTACCGCAATGCAACAGTGGAACACCCGAAAGCAGTTTTGCCTTATATTGGAATCATCCAACCTGTTACGGATAATATCAGTATTGGGTTCGCATTGTACGCGCAAGGTGGTGGTGGTGGACAATTTAAAAATATCAAACGAAATACTCCCGATGGGAAAACATTAAATGAAACATTTGGAACAAACATCCCTATCATTGGAGAAAGTACAAAAGCAGTAGAAGATTTGAATTTTCGATTTATGACAGTAAAATCAACATTTGGTGCTGGATACCAAAAAGGAAATTTTGCGATTGGGGCCGGAATTGATCTTGTTTATGGATTTATGGAACTCAAAAGGACTTACCAAGATGAAACTCGGAGTCTCACCATTCCTGGAGGAATTCGATACCAAAGTGATTCTGCTTATACCTTGGGAGGAAAAATCGGAACTTCCTACGACCTAACAGAAAACATCCGAATTGCATATTCTTATACTACGAGAAATGTATTACCGATGGATGGAACCATGAAGGTGGATGGTTATGCTCCAGAACGATCATTCGGAACCAGAGTGTCACGGTATATGATTTGGCCTGATAAACATATTGTTGGAATTTCTTACCGAACTGACAAATTTATCATCGATTTTGATATCAAATACATCCCTTGGTCAGAAAGTTTCAATTCTACTAAATTTCGAACAGAAGATGTTTGGGTAAGAACACCTGTTGGTATAGAAACCAACTCTTTTCAATTCAATCTAAACTGGAAAAACCAAACTATATTTGCAATCGGAGCCGAATACAAATGGAATGATCGTTATATGACACGTATGGGTTATAGTTATGGAAATAACGTAATCCCTGCGAGTGGAGTGAGTCCCATGTTAGGAGCTAGTATCGAACACCATGTCGCACTTGGTGGGAGTGTTTCTTGGAACGATTCCACATTCCATATTGCTTGTGAATATGGGTTTCCTAAAAAAACATACGGAGGGAAAACTTCAGACTGGACGTTATCCCATGCTGTCTATTCTAGGACAGAGGTTCATCCATTCCAATTTTCTTATAATAAACAAATGAGTGTATTTAGTATTTATTTGGGAATGGAACAAAATATTTAATAGGTAATAAGGTATGAATTCTAAATTGATTGGAAAATTTGCTATCGGGCTTTGGATCGTAACAGTATTAACACTCGGTTACTTTTTTTATTTTGGAAGTACAAGTCGTTCTCTCGATGATAGAACTGCCATTCACTTAACACCAGCTGAAAGACAACTTGTCTTAACTGAAATGCGAGCATTATTAACATCCGTCAATGGAATGTTAAGTGGACTTGCTGAGAAAGATTATGAACGAGCTGCAAAAGCTGCCGATGCTGTTGGTATGGGTCTTGTTGCCAGTTTAGAAAACCAAGAAAAAACAATCCTTTTGAAACTTCCTGTTGAATTTAAAAAATTAGGATTTGGAACTCATGAAAAATTTGATGAAATAGCGGCAAAAATTCGCAAAAAACAAGATATCCATACTTTACTTAAAGAAATGGATGAACTCACTCGTAATTGTGTCGCTTGTCATGCCAGTTACAAAATAGAACTTGAATCTGAAAAAAAATAATTCTAAGTAAATATAGATTATGCCAAAAATTTCAAGATACTTTATCAAATCAGGATTGTTGTATCTTTTATTTGGTGTTTTATTTTATTTTCTCTCAGAATTTCCAGGTATAAAATGGGAAATTCATTTAATGCCTGTTTATTGGCATTTGATTGCCTTGGGATGGATCACACAAATCATCATTGGGGTGTCCCTTTGGATGTATCCGAAAGGAAACAAGTCGACGTCCAAAGATGGATCAGTACTTGCTTGGATGGCATATTTTTCCTTAAATCTTGGTCTTATCCTTAGAATCTTTTCCGAACCTTGGATTTACCAACATCGAGAGATTTTAATTTTACCATTTTGTCTATCTGTGTTTTTACAATTTACGGGAATCCTTTGTTATGTATTAGAAATTTGGCCAAGGTTAAAATCACAAAAATAGATTATGTTTCCCATTCCATCTATTTGGCTCATCCGAATTTCGCTGATTTACCTTTTACTAGGAACCTCTCTCGGGGCCATCCTCATGTTAAACAAAACCTTTGTTTTGAGTCCTGAAATATGGAGACTCCTACCTTTACATTATTCTATTGTTATATGGGGATTTTTGATTCAATTCATTATGGGGAACGCTTATTGGATGTTCCCCAAACACATGTCAGAATATCCCAGAGGTTCGACAATAGAGATATGGTTTTTATTTTATAGTTACAATTTAGGTCTTATTTTGTACTTATTTACAAAATTTTTAGATCCAACTAACCATCTAATTTTATTTGGAAAATTTCTAATTTTTTTAGGAATCGTTAGTTTTATTAAACTAATATGGGTTAGATCCATTACCTACAGATAAACTGTAGATCCGAATACTTTTTTATCAAAAAATTAACCACAATTGATTTAGATCAATTCCTTACATGCCTAAATCATGGAAAACCTTCTGTGGCCAATACATCCAGAAGGTTAGGGTTAGAAAAGATGGACAAACCAATAGATCCAACGGATTTCTCTGAGTCTATAGAAGACTATCATCGTCAGGGAGATCAAATTTTATCCATCATTTATGAAATCCAAAGTTCACAAACACTATCGGGACAAAACAATGAAGAACTTCAAAAGTATATAAACTTATTAATAGAAGAAGTGAATCGAATGAAGGGAAATGATATTCATTTAGCAAAAAATGCCAAATTAAATCTCATCAAAACAATAGCTAAATTTTCATTATACTTTGAATGAACAAAGTATAATGAACAAACTTTAAATATTAAATTTAATGTACGGTTTGTAATCCATATCCTCTTTTAGAATATGATTTGTCAGCCATGCACGTAAAAAATTAAGAAGGTCACCAAAAAATTGATCTAACTCAGCATCATTTGTGAGAAGATTACCAGATGTTAGACGGTTCTTTAATTCTAAAATTTTATCTGTGAACCTGTCGTGTTGTTTTTTATGAGCTTCCAATTCAGGATATTGGTTTAATTCCATCACACGTTCTTCAATTAAAAAATGACTGAGTGTGTAATCTTCTAATTCGGAAACCGCATCCAACAATATTCTCGATTTCCCTGAAAGATGTTCTTTGTTTTCATCATAAACTGTTTCAATATTATTGATCAATCGAAAGAGTTTTTTATGTTGAGAATCAATCTCTGAAATATTCGTTTCGTATTTCGAATCCCATTTTGTAACCATGAGAAAAACCTCGTTAATTCAGGATTTTGTAGCCTCCTTAGAGAACAAGTGATAATCCCTAAGAATAGACCAAGGTCAGCTTGCTCAATCCAATTAACTATAATTAGTATAATTCTAATATTTTCACCTAAACCTAATCCTTCTGCAACGTAGATACAGTTTCAAACAAAGTAACCTCTTTGATTTCTGAATTAGAATCATCTCATTTCTATTGATTGATAAAAATCAATAAGAATGATTCCTCCCCTCTTGACCTAGATCAATGTAGTTTCGTTCATTCTGGCATCTCATGGTAAGTGAACCAATAAGTGGGCGGTATATATGAACAAAAAAAATTTTCAAATTATAACAATCACAATTGTCACCTATCTTTTATTAGTCGGTGTAAGTTGTGGAAAAAGTGAAGATTCGAATTCAGGCAAAGGAATTTCCGCCGTTGCCGATGACAAATCACAACAAGACGTTCTAAAGATTGCTTTGGGTTCTAAAGACCATACAACCCTTGTAACTGCAGTTCAAGCC
Organism: Leptospira kanakyensis; assembly: GCF_004769235.1. Taxonomy (NCBI): domain Bacteria; kingdom Pseudomonadati; phylum Spirochaetota; class Leptospiria; order Leptospirales; family Leptospiraceae; genus Leptospira; species Leptospira kanakyensis. Next base: position 808,411 of record NZ_RQFG01000005.1, read on the forward strand.
GCCGGCTTAGTGGATTCGCTCGCGAACCAAGGTCCATTCACTGTGTTTGCTCCAACGAATGATGCATTTGCAAAGTTACCAGCAGGTACTGTGGATGACCTTCTAAAACCAAGCCAAAAAGATTCATTAAAGAATATATTAGAATACCATGTTGTGGTGGGTAACCTAACTGAATCCATTTTGAAATCGGAGTTCACTGGTAAAGATGATGAACTCGGTATGGCAAACGGAAGCCATACAAAGGTTTCCTTAAAAAATGGAAAGGTTATGATCAACGGAGCTACCATCATTGCATCCATTCCTGCAACAAACGGGATCATCCATGTGGTAGACACTGTTTTGTTACCACCAGCAAAGAAATGATAAGTAATAAAATACCAAGGAGTATTTAAGATGAACCTTTCAAAATTAAACGGAGTGCCCTTCCGATTCAAAATCGGATTCGTATTAGGTCTCTTCGTCAGTATGACAATCATATCCTGTGGAGGAGATAAAACTGAGGAAACACCAACATCTAATGCTAGTTCTAAGGGAATAGGGCCAGTGAAATCCGTTAGCATCGGAGCATTAGACCAAACAATGGCAGATCGTGGTAAAAAACAATTTGAAGCAAAGTGTTCGGCTTGTCACAAATTTGAAGAAAAGGTTGTAGGGCCTGCTCTTCAAGATGTAACACTCCGCAGAACGCCAGAGTGGATTATGAATATGATTCTAAATCCAATAGAGATGACTCAAAAAGATCCCATTGGACAAGAGTTACTCGGCGAACACTTAACTCAAATGACATTTCAAAACATAAAGGAAGAAGAGGCCCGCGAGATCCTCGAGTACTTCCGCAAGATGGATTTAAAATAGGTAACTATATGTTAAAAAAATCAAATTTAATACTTGTTACACTTGGAATTTCTCTTTTTGCTTTCGTTCCGAATTGCAAAAAGGGAGCAGCAACGGCAACACTTGCTTCCGATGCAGCTTCTCGAGTGTATGTGGCTCCAGGAGAAAAGGACGAAGTGTACGCATTTTTATCTGGTGGATTTAGCGGTCAAATGTCCGTTTACGGAATTCCATCCGCAAGATTGTTTAAAATCATTCCTGTATTCTCAGTTTTTCCTGAAAACGGATATGGATTTGATGAAGAAACCAAAGATATGTTAAAAACAACTCATGGATATGTTCCATGGGATGATAGCCATCACGTTGAAGCATCTATGACCGATGGAAAACAAGATGGTCGTTGGGTGTTCTTAAATGCAAACAACACACCGAGACTTGCAAGGATTGATCTAAAATCTTTTGAAACAAAAGAAATTTTAGAAATCCCCAATACTGCAGGAAACCATGCATCTCCATTTGCTACTGAAAACACAGAGTATCTAATGGCAGCCACTCGTTTCTCTGTTCCAATTCCGCAAGCAAGTGTCGCTGTGGATAGTTTTTCCAAAGGTGGATTCAAAGGTACCATCTCGATGGTAAAGGTAGATAAAAACACAGGACGACTTTCAATTGAACTACAAGTTCTTGTTCCTGGTTTTGACTATGACCTATCTCGTTGTGGTAAAAAGAAATCTCATGACTGGTGTTTCTTCAGTAGTTATAACTCTGAACAAGCACATAAAATGTTAGAAGTTGGTGCTTCTAAAAAAGATAAAGACTTTATCTTGGCATTCAACTGGGTACGTGCTAAAGAATGTAAAGACCAAGGAAAGGCTTATAACTTTGGTGGTGAATACGTAAACAACTTTAGAGAAGAAAATAAACCTGCCGTATCAACTAAGTTAAGCGGTGTGAAGATGTTAAATCCGAAAGATTGTCCAGGTATGATGTATTATATGCCTACACCGAAAAGTCCACACGGAACAGACGTTGATTCCACTGGAGAATACATTGTTGGTGGAGGAAAGTTAGCATCCGTAATCCCTGTTCACTCCTTTAGCAAAATGATCGAGGTAAAAGACAAAAAGGAACATCATTCGACTGAAATCGAAGGAATTCCTGTTCTTAAATATGAATCAACACTTGCAGGCGAAGTACAAAAACCATGTCTTGGTCCATTACATACGGAGTTTGATGGTCAAGGGTATGCTTATACATCTTGTTTCGTAAGTTCTGAAGTTGTAAAATGGAAACTAGGAACTTGGGAAGTAGTACAACATCTTCCTGCTTATTATAGTGTAGGTCACTTATCGATTGTTGGTGGTAGTTCCACTGAACCTTATGGTAAGTATCTCATTGCAATGAACAAAATTACCAAAGATAGATATTTGCCTGTTGGTATGGAATTACCACAAAGTGCACAACTTTATGATATCTCATCTGGTAAAGCGGAGTTGTTGTCAGACTTTCCTACTGTAGGGGAACCACACTACTCACAAATGATTCCAGCAAAATTACTTATGGATAAAACTGCTAAACTCTACCCGTTAGAGGAAAACAAACATCCATATGCTACAAAAAATGAAAACGAAGCAAGAATCGTAAGACTTGGAAGTACAATCCATATTTACATGACTGCGATTCGTTCCCATTTCAAACCGGATATCATTGAAGCAAGAACAGGGGAAACTTTATATTTCCACGTAACCAACTTGGAACAAGATTATGATATTCCTCACGGTTTTGCAATCGGTGGAGCACCTAACATGACAAACTTACTCATCATGCCAGGGGAAACTAGAACCTTTAAATGGGTAGCCCCTAAACCGGGAGTGTATCCATTCTATTGCACTGACTTCTGTTCTGCTCTACACCAAGAGATGCAACAGTATATCCGAGTTAGTCCATAACTGATATGAAAACTTTACTTTTCCAAACGTTAAGTAAAAGAAACCGGCTCCTAATCTTAGGAGTCGGTTTAGTCCTTTTAGCCGTTTATTTGATTCCTATTTGGTCGATTTCCATTTCAGCACCACAGTACCCTGAAGGACTCGGCATGCATATTTGGATCAATCAAATCACTGGTGCCACACCCTATGATCTAAAAAACATCAATCTTCTAAACCATTATATTGGTATGCAGGAAATTGTTTCGGAATCCATTCCAGAACTTCTTTTTATGCCGTATGTTCTTGGTTATTTGATCTTTGGTGCGTTTGTAACAGAACTCTATCCTAAAGTTGGGATGGCAATTCTTGGAATCATTAATTTGATCTTCGTGGGACTAGTTGGACTTTCTGATTTTTGGAGATGGGAATATAACTATGGACACAATTTAAATCCAGAAGCACCAATCATCATTGAAGGAATGGCTTACCAACCTCCTCTTCTTGGCTGCAAGGTGATGTTAAACATTACTGCTTGTAGTTATCCTTCATATGGTGGTATGATTCTTGGTTTAAGTCTCGTCGTATTAGTTTATATTCTTTGGGATGAAAATCGAAGGAAAAAATCAAATGTGGTTTAAGAGTTTCAAACTAATTTGTATTTCCCTCACAGTCGCGTTAGTGGGCTGTGGGGATGTTCGTCCAGAGCCATTGAATGTGGGGGAAGTCAAATGTAGCCATTGTTCTATGTCTATTGTGGACATGCGATTTCATACCCAGCTCATCACATACAAAGGGAAAAGATATCACTTCGATGCCATTGAATGTATGGATCAATTTCAAAAACAAAAAGATTTAAAAATAAAAAATATTTGGGTTACGAATTATTTAAATAAAAGTGAATTTATCCCGAAAGACGAAGCCATCATCATCCATTCAGACAAAATTCGTTCACCAATGGGAGCGGGACTTGCCGCTTTTAAAACTCATGAAGACTCTTCCCCATTTCAAAATTAAAAGGGATTATCGTAGAACCCATTTGAATCATAAAATAAATCAAAATCATAACCGCATCTTTTTCAAAGGGAAATGTCTCTTTTCTATTCTTTCATTTATTCTTTATTCCACTTTCTCAATAGATCCATTATTTGCCAAAACTCTTTCTGTATGTACAGATTGTACAATAAAAACAGTCAAAAATGCAATTGTTCTCGCACAAAATGGAGATGTCATTCAAATCCAATCAGGAATCTACAAAGAAGGTTTTTTACCTATTACTAAATCCATTTCCATCATTGGAGAGGAAGGTGTTGTGATTGATGGACTCAAAGAAAAACATGTATTGGGAGTTTATGCCAATGGTGTTCGTATCAAAAATTTAAAAGTTATAGGCAGTGGAATTTCAGATCTAAGTGAGTTTGCCGGTGTACATGCGGAGAAAGTCAAAGATTGTTTTTTTGAAAATTTAATTCTAGAAGACAATGTCTACGGATTTTATTTAGCCGAAACTACAAACTGCACACTCAAAAACAATACTTCCATAGGAAACGCAGAAAATGAAGTCCTCGGTGGAAATGGAATCCATCTTTGGTCAGCAAGCCATAACCAAATGATCGGAAACAAATTAAAAAAACACCGTGATGGCATATATTTAGAATTCTCAGAACATCTAGAAATTCATAACAATGAAGCAGAAGAAAACATTCGTTACGGAATGCACTTTATGTTTTCTAACCACAATCAATTCAGCAAAAACACTTTTAAAAACAACTCTGCTGGTGTTGCCGTGATGTATAGCAAAGACATCAATATGCAAGATAATACATTTATGGACAACTGGGGAGAAAGTTCTAATGGAATCCTACTCAAAGACATTGCAGATAGTACACTATCTAAAAATCGATTTGAAGGAAACACCATTGCTGTGTTTGCTGATGGAATCACCAATATCAACTTCCAAAACAATAACTTTATCAATAATGGATGGGGGCTCAAAATTCTTGGAAATACGGATAATAACAAAATCATAAATAATAATTTTATTAAAAATGTATTTGATATAAGTACCAATACGAAATCTACAACTAATGAATTTAAAAATAACTATTGGGATCATTACGAAGGATACGATTTAGATAACGACCAAATTGGTGATGTGCCACATAAAACAATTCATTTTTTCGGATACTGGATCGCTGTGTATCCATTTCTTATGGTACTTTATGAATCGCCAGTGGTTCTTTTTTTACAAGGAATTGAAAAGGCTTTCCCGATTGTCACACCAATCGAATTTGAAGACCAACATCCAAGGATGAAGGAGAGAATATGATAGAAGTAAAAAATCTTACCATAGGTTATACTGGGAATTCAGCTGTTGTCAAAGATGTTAACTTTTCAACCGAACCAGGAACTATTTTATCCATCATAGGCCCGAATGGTTCCGGCAAAAGTTCTCTTATCAAAGGAATCCTTGGGCTTGTGCAACCCTTGAGAGGCCAAATCAACTTTTTAGAAAAAAAATCAGAACCACATACAATCGGTTATATGCCACAAACTCCTCGTTTCCCAACAAATATCAAAGTTCGAGAGTTAATTTCCTTTTTTAATAAATTGGAACCTGTGGAAGAAGATAGATTCCAAAATTTAATTTCTATTTTAGAATTAAACAACCACATGGATAAAAAAATTGGTTCTCTTTCCGGTGGAACCAAACAAAAGATCAGCATCCTGCAATGTTTTTCTTCTAAAAAAGATTTATACATCATCGATGAACCAACAGCAAGTTTAGATCCATATATTTCGCACTTACTAAAATCTCTTTTAGTTGAAAAGAAAAAGGAAGGATCTTTAGTCATCTTTTCCACACATATACTTGCTGAATTACAAGAGTTGGCAGATCGTTTTTTACTTTTATCAGAAGGTACTATTTTAATTGATGATTCACCTGAAAATTTTCTTAGAAAAAACAATAAATCCAATTTGGATCAGGCATTAATGAATTTCTGGAATGAGGAATACAAAACAAAACTATGAAAGAAATTCTATTATTTGAAATTAAAGAAAACATTAGAAGCCGTTGGGTATTCATTTACTCTGGATTACTGATACTAGTAATGATGATCCTCAGTTTTTTTGGTGATCAAAACGGAATTCGACTTCTTGTCAGCATCATGAACTTAACCCTCATCGTGGTTCCACTATTTTCGATTACATTCTCAGGAATGTCTTTTTTGGAATCTATGCCATTTGCAGAAGTTTTACTTTCCAAATCTGTCACACGCACTTCCTTATTTTTCGGTAAGTATTTAGGAATTACCATTTCCCTATCTTTAGGTTTGTTACTCGGACTTGGAATTCCGGGGTTATTCGTATTTGCAAATGATCCCAATTTCTTATTTTTGTTTTTTGAATTACTTTTTTTTGGAATCTTTTTAACCTCTATCTTTGTTGCGATTGCATTTTCAATTTCCTCTTTTATCAGAAGAGGTGAAATTGTTTTAACTATTTCACTTCTAGTTTGGTTATACTTTTTTATCTTCTTTGATGCTCTCGTTTTTATTTTCAGTTTGTATTCAGGTGATTATCCCATTGAGATCCCTTCACTCATCGTTATCTTACTCAATCCTATTGATTTAATTAGAATACTTTTAATTCTCCAAACAAGTTCCTCTGCATTACTTGGATTTTCAGGAGCATTGTTACTAAAACAATTAGGAGTTTGGGGTGTATTAGGAATTACCGTTTTGTTTTTGTCTTTATGGGTGACTTTCCCTCTCTACATTTCTTTCAAACGATTTCAAAAACGTAATTTTTAAAATATGATTTTTATCAATAGAGTAATTTGACTGCTCTTGATTTAGATCATTGAAAAACAAAGAGGGGCCCAGTAGAATGATAACGAATCACCATGAAACGTTGGTTACAAATAGCTTCGGTTTTAATTCTACTTCCCTTTATAGGAAAAATCCTATTTCTGGAAACGGGATTACTCGCCCAGTCAATGTACCGACTTTCGATGGTTTGTCATTGCAATCATGGATCCAAAAACGAAATCCATAGAAATGAGGATTCCCCTACTCCCACACGGATCACATGCCATTTAACAAAGAATAGTGGTCAGCACCAATGTTCCTGCGCCAAAAAAAAATCAGCCACAAAGGTTCTCCAATCCCAACTGATGAATCCTAGTTTTACTTCTGAAACAAAGTTCCATCAAACCATGCAGTTAATCAAAACAACTTTTTTTACTATATCCAATGTAAACCTTTCCAATGGATATTCTCATCTACCAGAAAAACCACCAAGATTCAAAACCAGCTAATCCAAGAAGTTAAAACAATCGGTTCTATTTAATAGAACATACAAACTATACTTAGGCAAACTAAAACAAAAGTTTGACCATTGGATTCCCATACAAAGGTAATTTTATGTTTAAGAATTTATTATCCATTTCTCTCCTCAGTTTGGCCACTTTCAACTGTACAATGGCCAAAAACACAGAAACAAACAACGCATCTAATTTGTTATCTTTACTTGTCGCGACAAATACCAATCCAGGTTGTTCCATCTCTTCCACGACAGCTATCACAAGTAACCTCACCCAAGTAGAAAACAAACAACGCACAAAATATTCCATTTCAGCCTGTGATGAAGTTGGATTTAGTAATTTAGATTTGACCCAATTAGAAGTAACTAAAGGCGCAACAGGAACAAGTAGTAACTCAATCATAACAACAAACAAAGATGTGATGTTGGCTACAAATAAAGGAGGAACTAATATTGAAGTTTCTTTTGTTTTAAACTCTTCCGCAAGCACTCTTGATGTAATTGCTTATGGAACTGGTAGTCCGATGAGTGGGCCTACTTATCGTTTCATTGCAGGAGCTCAGACTCAGTATAAAAATGTTTCCAATGTATTTGCAAATACAGGCAAAGGTGGATCGGTTTCTGCACCCATTCCATCTGTGGGAACCAATTATACATTTTGTTTAGACTTTCAATCCACAGCAGGAGGTTCACGATTCCTCAATGGTTTTAACAAACCTTGTTCGGAACTCACAGACACAGAAAGAGGATCCATGTCCTACTATCCAATCATGCAAATGATGAATGTTCCTGTGTATACAAACGGCAACCGATTGGGTTTTGTATTGAATGGGGCTACCATCACTTCATTCACAATTGGTTCCATCGTTTCTAATACAGAAATGTAAATTCTCTCTCCAAACACTTGTCATACTGGTGAATTAAGTAGCCAGTATGATTTTTTGGTTAAGGACAAAAAACAAATGAAGCTCAAACATATACTCATTCTATTTCTAATCACAACCCCTCTTCTAACCAAAGAAGTTAAAATTGAGAATGCTTATATCAAATATACATCCTCAACAACTTCCGTTGTTTACCTCACTTTAAACAACGGAACAAACATCGAAAAAAAACTAATCCAAACAAAATCAAATATAGCTGATCGAGTCGAGTTATATACAATGTTACCTTCAGGTACAGGAATGAAAATGGTTCCTGTTACCGAAATTCCCATTCCCAAAAATGGTATGACCCATCTCACTCCCAGAGGGTTTCATATCATGCTCTTTGGAATTACATCTCCTTTAAAACTAAAGGATTCCATTCCCTTTCGTTTTATTTTTTCTGATGGATCTGAACTACAAACCACTATCTCTGTAGAAACTGCATCGCCAAACAAAGATACAAACACTAAATCCACTTCTACTTCATTCAAAAAAGAAGAAACAGGACATAACAATCATGTTTCTCAAACTACAGATGAAGTTGATATGTCAAATTTTGATCCCAATGTACAAACGAACGAAGACCATTCGGAACATGATCATTCCGGACATGATGGACATAAAAATCATAACCGTGCCGATATGTTAGCTCCTGCTGGAATTATGAACCCACACATTCATGAACCAGGAAAGTGGATGATCGATTATCGTTATATGGGAATGAAAATGTGGGGATTACAATCAGGAACTACTGGGCTGAGTGATCTTGGAACATTATATTTTCCATTTACCGATCCCACTGTTGCCATGCCTACAGGAAGTTTAATCACTAACTCTCCACTGGGAACTACTTTACCTATTTTATCAGCTAACAAGTACAATTACATGTCAGTTCCAACTGATATGGTTATGGAAATGAATATGGTGAGTGCTATGACTTCCATTTCAGACAAATGGATGATTATGTTTATGGTTCCTGCAGTCAAAAACAAAATGACAATGTTATCTAGTAATTTTGATCGTGCTCCTATGAGTTCTGCAGGGATTGGTGATGTTAGTTTCAGCACAGCCTACCGATTGATAAAAACGGAACATCAGAATTTTTTTACAGGGATGGGAATTTCACTTCCTACAGGTTCTATTGATGAAAGAGACAATATGCCTATGATGGGAAAACAAAAAGTTCCTTATAACATGCAACCTGGTGTTGGAACTTATAGTTTACTACCGCAACTTTCGTATAACGGAAATTATAAGAGAATTTCCTGGGGTGCACAATCACAAGCAAACTTAAGAATCGGAAAAAATGATAATAACTACAGATTCGGAAATCGATACGAAATTTCGGGATGGTTATCCTTTCTTGTTCATGAAACCACTTCATTTTCTCTTCGTATGACAAAACAAAGGTGGCTAAACCTCCAAGGAATGGACGCTACACTTGATCCTAAAATGGATCCCCAAAACGATCCTTTTCGTCAAGGTGGGATGCGAAGTGACCTCCTTATCGGTGTTAACTTTTTAATAAACTCAGGAATTTTACAAGGGACTCGTTTTGGTTTTGAATATGGCAAACCCTTTCATCAAAATTTAAATGGCCCTCAATTGGCAACAAGGGAACTCATCAACATTTTTGCTTCTTTTACTTTTTAAAAGAATTGTAGATTTTTTTTTGGGCGCACATCTCCGGCTCTCCGCTGCAATCTTTCCTTACGGAAAGGATTTCCGCTGTGATCCGGGGCGCTAGTGAAATAGAAATTCTATATTGACGAAAGTAACTAGAACGATTTACATTTGGAAAATCAAACTTTATCCTTTATATTAAAACTAAAATCCATGACAGATTCAAAACTTATCATAAGAAATGCCACACCAAACGATGTAACATCCATTGTCCCACTCATTTATTCTTCAGGCCCGAAAGCTTGGACTTTTGTTTTTTCAGAAGGAAAAAAAACAGCTTTTGATTTTTTAAACTCATCCTATACCCAACGTGGTAATACTGTTTCGTATACGAACCATTATGTGGCAGAAGTAGGTGGTAAAGTGGTGGGATCAATTCTTTCCTATACACAACCAAGTTTTCTTGCACTCACAGCAGGAACTGCCATACGAATCCTTTCCCTATACAAATGGCATGCTCCCAAGGTAATGGCAAGAGGTCTAAAAACAGAAACCATCATCCAACCACCTAAATCCAGTTGTTTGTATTTAGGGCATATTGCTGTTTTAGAAACAGAAAGGAACAAAGGAATCGCAAAACAACTAATCGAGTATATGATCCAAATCAATCCAAAATACAAAACTATTTCTTTAGATGTATCTGCTGAAAACAAACCCGCCATCTCCCTTTATCAAAAGTTAGGTTTTCAAATCAAAGAAACAAGAAATCCGATTGGATGGGAAGGAATCATTCCATCACATCACTATATGGAAAAACAAATTTAGTCACTCTGTATGAATGAGGTGATTCCTTCCGAAGTAAAATCACAATTAGAAACTTTGGGTTATTATTTGTTTCCCAACAACTTTCCCATGGATATGGTTAGGATCTTAAAAAAGATCCTTCTTCGTTCCAATGCCGAATGGTCCAAGGAACTCAATCATCCGAAAAATGTAAATAGTGCTTACCTAACTTCGACAAAATTCACAAAAGATACAAACGATCGAAATATACTTTTTCAATTTATAGAATCAGAGCCACTCTTGAACATTGGTAAAATTGTTTTTGATGAACCAATGTATTTTCTCAATACACAAATATTTTTTAATCCAGAAGATCCAAACAAACTCCCCTATTGGCACCGGGACATCCAATACATGGGCATTCCGGAAGAAGATCAATACAAAAGAATTCAAAAAGATTTTGTTTGGCACTTTCGTATTCCCTTGGAAACAGATCCTGGAATTTGGGTGGTTCCCGGATCTCACAAACGTTGGGACACCGAGGAAGAAAGAAAGATTCGTTTGGAACTAGAAGGTAAAAAAAACCATGAAGGTCTTCCCAACCAAATCCTCATCCCCCACAACCCGGGAGATTTGTTAGTGTTTTCAGCCCACCTCATCCACAAAGGAAACTATGATAGCAATCGATTTTCTTTTGATATCATATACACAAACTTTCCAGAAAAGAAAGAAACTGCAGACCATTGGAATCATTTTCCAGACAAAGAAGCAGAGTTAGAAGATCCTAAAAAAGAATCCATCTTCCAGTTGATTTAAAAATTCCAATCTAAAATGAAATCCCTGCGCCAGCGACCGCAGTGGAAATCCTTTCCCAAAGGGAAAGATTGGAACGTAGGGCGCGGTCGTGTATGGATCGTATGTGACTCATTCAATAGATCCGAGGCGCCCCCTTCCTACCGCTTTCGGTCGTGAAAAATCTTAAATTGTAATCGTTTTAAATTAAATCTATTTGAATTTTTATTTTGACTATCGGTATTCGATATCGTAAATTGATTTTGAATGAAGATAAATGATTTTTTTTCAAGTTTTATCAAAATTCATATCTTACATCACTGTGAAAAAGAAGAAATTTATGGTGTATGGATGATAGAGGAACTTAAAGAACATGGGTATAAAATTAGTCCTGGTTCTTTGTATCCTCTACTAAAAAACTTAGAAGACAAGGGGTTCATTCGTTCGCGCAAAGAACAAATGGGAAAAGTAATGAAAAAATTTTACCGCATCACACCCAAAGGGAAAAAAGAACTCTCTAGTGCAAAAATAAAATTAAAAGAATTAATTGGTGAAATACTCAGTTAACTGAATAAAAAAATATAAATTAATAAATATATGAAAACAAAACCAATGAAATATTTAGAAGTATTTTTTACTGCATTCAAACTCGGCTGTACCTCGTTTGGTGGCCCCATCGCTCACTTAAGTTATTTTCATGACGAGTATGTAACCAAAAAAAAATGGATTAGTGCAGAGGCCTATGCTGACTTAGTAGCTCTTTGTCAATTTCTTCCAGGGCCTGCCAGTAGCCAGGTAGGAATGGGCATTGGACTCTCACGTGCAGGAATTTTTGGTGCGATTCTTTCTTGGATTGGTTTTACTTTACCATCGGCGATCATCCTCATTCTTTTTGGACTTGGAATGTCTGAGGCAAAAGATATGACAAACAAAAATTGGCTTCATGGATTGAAGGTAGTAGCCGTTGCCGTTGTGGCCCAAGCCATTTTAGGAATGGGAAAAAAACTTTGTCCCGATAAAGAAAGAATCACAATTGCCATAATAACAAGCGTTATTTTATTATTTTTCAGTTCTGCTTTGTTTCAAGTGTTGGTTTTAGTGGGCGCAGGATTTTTTGGAGTATTCTTTCTAAAATCTTTGCCCAACTTACCGGAGGAACCACTACATAAAGGAAACAAAAACATTAGTTTGCTATTTTTAATTTTATTTTTTGTTTTGTTATTTTTTCTTCCTTTTTTAAGAGAAATTTATCCTGACCAAAAAATCAAACTATTCGATAGTTTTTATAGAGCCGGTGCACTTGTGTTTGGTGGTGGACATGTAGTACTTCCCCTTTTACAAGCAGAAGTAGTTCCCTCTGGTTGGGTAAACAATGATCTTTTCCTTGCTGGTTATGGAATGTCCAATGCAATCCCAGGACCTTTGTTTGCATTTAGTGGTTATTTGGGTGCCATATCAGAAATAGAACCAAACGCCTGGTCTGGTGCTATCATTTGTTTGGTGGCAGCTTTTTTGCCATCTTTCCTTTTGATCATTGGTGTTTTACCATTTTGGGAAAACCTAAAAAAAAATCCGAACATACGAAAGTCGATGTCTGGGATCAATGCAGCAGTGGTTGGAATTTTACTCGCTGCTCTATACCAACCTGTTTGGACAAACGCAGTTTTTTCAGGGAAGGATTTTGCTTTGGTTGCTTCTGGATTTTTACTTCTAGAATACTGGAAAATTCCATCATGGGCGGTAGTCTTAGTTACCGTTATCGTTAGTTTATTCCTTTATTAAAAAGAAATCACTGTATCTCTATTTTGACCTAAACCAAATTAGTCGTTGATTTCCCCAATGTCTTGGAAAAATCTTTCTCTATGAAAGATTTTTTCTTAAGGAACAATGCTTACCATATATGGGCAACCAATCTTTTGTATGAGTCATCAGAAACAATATCCGATGAAGATTACAAAAAAGATGTAGGATTATTTTTTAAATCCATACATGGAACTCTAAATCATTTATTACTTGTTGAAAAAGTATGGTATTCACGTCTTATTGGTGAAATTTATGTTCCAACTTCCTTAAGTGAAGAAATTGAAGAGGATCGCCAAACATTAAAACAACGAATGATCCAAAGTTTAGAATTATGGAGTTCTTGGCTTCTTGGACTCGACAATTCTATTTGGGACACTATCTTCCGTTATAAAACAATGCGAGGATTCGAAGCCGAATTGATCTTTAGCGACGTCATTCAACACAATTTCAACCATAGAACCCATCATCGAGGCCAAATCACTGCCGCCATAACAGGGCTAGGTGGTAAATCTCCTGAAATCGATTTTGTTTATTACCTACAAACCCAAGGAAAATAGTATGTGGAACCCATCTAAAAAAATAAGAACCATTGCCAGTAAAATTTTAATCGTTTTGTTTTCCTTCACGATGATCTTTCATGTGATTGCCCTATTTCAATTCATCCCTTACAAATACCTTTGGGGTGGAAGGCTTAGCAGTGTGGAAGAAATGTATGTGATGGAGACCGTTTCTCTCATTGTAAATACATTCTTTTTATGGGCCAGTTTTCAATACACTCAATACCTAAACAAAGGTTTGGTGCCTCTTTGGATTCGACTTGTGTTTGCTTTCATCGGTATTATATTTTTAGCCAATACAATAGGGAATCTAGTTGCCGTTACCGATTTAGAAACTTTACTGGCTACACCGGTAACAGCAGTTTTATCCGGAATTTGTTTCTCATTGGTACCAAAATATGAAAATTAGACAAGCTAACTACAAAGACGTTTTAAAAATCTCTCCTGTATTCGATGAATACAGACAATTTTATGGACAATCAACTAACATAACAGGCGCAACTCGCTTTTTACAAGACCGAATGGAACATGCTCAATCCATAATTTTTGTGGCGGAGGATCCAAACACTGGCGAAATTGCAGGTTTCACCCAACTGTATCCCGTGTTTTCATCCATTTCTATGCAAAGATCTTACATTCTAAACGATCTTTATGTGAAAAAGGACTTTCGTAAAAAAGGAATCGCCAAACAATTGATTGCGGAAGTTAAATCTTTTACAAAATCCAATTCGGGAAAAGGATTAGAACTTTCCACTTCCACACACAACAAAGATGCCCGTGCTTTGTATACAAAGGAAGGATTTGAACAAGAAACCGAATTCTTAACTTATTTTTGGAAATCTGTTTAACAAACGTTTAGAAGGAGTAAGGACAAAATGTACATCCCCGAATATTTTCAAATGGAAACCGATTTCATTTACCAATCGATTGAAGAGAATCCGTTTTCCATCTTGGTTTCCAATAACCAAGGAGAAATGATCGCAACACATTTACCTTTACTCCTTTCGGAAAACAAACAAACATTAGTAGGCCATTTTGCCAAACCAAATCCCCAAGGTCTTTCTAACGGTAAGGAAGTACTTTGTATTTTTTCTGGCCCTCATTGTTATATTTCACCTTCTTGGTATGAAACGGAAAGAGCAGTTCCCACTTGGAACTTCACAGCAGTCCATGTAAAAGGAATTCTAAATATTGTAGAGGATCCTTTGAAAATTCATCAAAGTTTATTAAATTTAATCAAACGATTTGAAGCCAAAGATTCTAAGTATAAAATTGATTCCGTGGATTCAAATTATATCGAAGGTTTAAAAAAGGGAATTGTTCCCTTTGAAATCAAAATCACAAACATGGAAGGGAAACAAAAACTCAGCCAAAACCATTCTGTGGAACGCAGAAATCTTGTGATCTCAAATCTAGAATTGTTGCCGGGAGAAAATGAAAAAGCGATTGCCTCTTTAATGAGAAAAGGTTTAAATCAATAAACCATTCACAAATCGTGGTAGACAAAACATCCTTTTCAATAGTTCTCTTATTTTAAAATTTGGATTACGAACTAAACCTTGAAACTTGAATTAAACGTCAGAGTCACACCAGAGATTGCATCAAATCCAGACCATTTATTGCAATTCGTATCCAAACAAAATAAAATTCCCAAAGCAGATATCAAACATATCGAATGCACATCTCGTTCCATTGATGCCAGGCAAAGAAATGTTGTTTTCCAATTACGTTTGGATGTTTACGTAAACGAAGATTTTATCCCTCTAGAATTTCCCATTCCCCATTTTCCCAATGTCAATTTAGAAGAACCCGTTCTCATCATTGGTGCGGGACCCGCTGGTTTATTTGCTGCCTTACGAGTTCTAGAGTTAGGAAAAAAACCAATCATCTTAGAACGTGGAAAAAATGTCAAAGAACGAGTGGAAGACCTTCGAGGAATCAATGTCCATCATATCGTAAATGAAGATTCGAATTATTGTTTCGGAGAAGGAGGAGCTGGAACCTATTCCGATGGAAAACTTTATACAAGATCAAAAAAACGTGGAAACATTCGAAAAGTTTTAGAATACTTAGTCACTTTTGGAGCCACCAAACAAATACTAGTTGATGCTCACCCTCATATTGGAACAAACAAACTTCCTCGTATCATTCAAAATATCAGAGAATGTATTCTTTCCGCTGGTGGGGAAATTCATTTTAAAACTCGCATCACCGATTTAATTCTTTCTGGAAATTCGATTACAGGTGTGAAGTCGACCTCCGGTGACAAGTGGATGGCAAAAAATGTAATCATTGCAACAGGACATTCTGGTCGGGAAATGTTCCAACTCCTTTATGAAAAAGGAGTCGAAATCCAAACCAAACCTCTTGCCATCGGTGTACGTGTGGAACATCCGCAAAGTTTGATTGATTCCATCCAATACCATTGTGACGTTAAAAATCCATTACTCCCTGCTTCCGAATATTCCCTTGTAAAACAAATTAATGGGAGAGGTGTTTATAGTTTTTGTATGTGTCCTGGTGGAGTGATTGCTCCCTGTGCTACAAAACCTGGTGAAGTGGTCACCAATGGATGGTCAAGTGCAGAACGTTCACGTCCGACTGCCAATTCTGGAATTGTCGTAGAACTACGATTTGATGATTTCAAATCATTCGAATCCTATGGAGTGTTTTCTGCTCTCCAGTACCAATCGTCCATTGAAAGAAAAGCTTTTGAAATGAATGGTGGAACACAAAAAGCACCAGCACAACGAATGGTCGATTTCACCAAAGATATCATTTCAAACGATCTTCCAAAAACTTCCTATACTCCGGGACTAGTTTCTGTTTCTCTCTCTGAATTATTGCCACAACTCATTGCAGATTCACTAAAAAAAGGATTCAAGGAATTTGAATCTTCTATGAAAGGATATTTCACAAACGAAGCCATCATCCACGCACCGGAAACAAGAACTTCTTCTCCTATCCAAGTTCCTAGAAATCCAGAAACATTAGAACATGTTCGTGTCAAAGGATTGTTTCCTTGTGGAGAAGGTGCTGGTTATGCGGGAGGCATAGTATCTGCTGCCATTGATGGAATGAAATGTGCGGAAGCGGCACTCACCGGTAATTTCACAAAATAAAGATGAAACAACTTCGTTTTCATCTACCTTCCTTCATTATCTGGATGGTAGTCTTTTATTTTTTAACAGAAAGATCCATCTTTCGTTACCAACATCTGGGTGCAGGAGTCGATGTAGGATTATTTGAAAACTTATTCTATAATTTAGTGCATTCAGGAAAGGCTGTCACATCCATCGGGATTGATGGAAATTCTCATCATTATTTTTCCGATCATATCAATTGGTATATTTACCCTCTATCAATATTATACAAATTTTTTCCTTATGTAGAAAGTTTACTCATCTTCCAAGCATTGGTGATCAGTTTACCTATCCTATTTTTTCCTCTTTATAAAAAAGATAACCAAAACAATTGGATTTATCCATTGTTATACGCACTATTTCTTCCGATTTATTGGATTCAGGTTTTTGATTTTCATCCCGAAGTCCTTTGGATCCCTTTATTTTTTTTATTTTATTACTTTTGGAAAAAACAATCTCCTTATTGGATTTTGTTCTTTATTTTAAGTTTACTCACAAAAGAAGAATCCGCATTAGTTTGGATCGTCTTTGCTTTGATCGAAGGAAAATCGAAAAAAAAAGAAAGTATTTCCATCGGACTTACGGCACTTGTTTATTTTATTTTTTGTATCATTCTACTGAGTCATCTGCGAAATTCTGGAAGCCAAATTCCGATGCCAGCACATTGGGAAAGATACGAGAACCCCATTGCCGCTTTACAAAACTTACATTTATTTCTTTATTTAATTCTATTCCTAAACCTACCGTTTCTTTTTTTACAATTCAGAAATAAACTTATCTTATGTTTGGTTCCTTATTTTTTGTATTCACTTTTTTCCTCTTATGAAGTGAACAAAACTCCTTTCACCCATCATAGTTTTATCGCAGTTCCCATCATTATGATTAGTTTTATAGAAAGTTTGGATCATCTGAATCAAAAAAACAAAATTCTATTTGGTTATTTATCCCTATTCGTTTCCATTCTAATATTCTGTTTTTTTGGTCCAATCTCCAAATCTTATTCCTATAGAAAAGAATATATGAATCCTGGCGGATCCCCAAAGGATGTCACAACTTTACGTGGTCTGTTAAATGGAAAATCAGTAGTTTCCAATCTTCCACAATACCTTTCCAACCGAACTTCTGTTCAATTATTTTTACCAAACCAAGAGTATACGGCAGATTATTTAGTGTATTATGTATTTTCAGGAAACTCACAAACCCCTCCCGTGCCTAATCATTACGAGTGGGAACAAATGATAGAAAACCATATACAAATCTACAAACGTACGGAAAATTGATTGATTCATTTTAGAAATCAATCACTCTAAATACCTGAAAAATGAAACCATTCGTTTATAACCTTTTATTTCTTTTGTTTATCCATTGTTCTGTTGATTTGCGTCAGGTTCCACCACCATCACCAAATGGATACTTAAACAGATCTCAAACGAATCTCCCATTAGTAATTGGTAAGTTTGAAATTGTTTCTGCTGATCGTGGAGTTTACACCGATGCATGGCGCATGGCACTCAAAGGGCAACTCACCTCCTCAGGTATTTTTCCCGATGTAGTTACAACAATAGACCCAAAAACTACTACCAATTTTTATACTATTGATGTAGAAATGAAAACCCATTACGAAGACAAATACAATTGGTGGTACACCTGGCCTGCTCTTTATCCATTCACTGGAATTTGGCCTCTCCAACATAGAGAAGCAGAATACAATGTTGAATTTAAATATAAATTATATAAAAACAAATCGATTGTTAAAGAGGAGACCATTTCCAAAACAGGAAAGGCAAATGAATCTATATACGGATTTTATAAAGTGCGGAACTTTCATCGTATGATTGAAGAAACTAATTTAGAAGCTGTTAGAACATGTATCCAAAATTTATCCGAATCATTATAATTTTAAATCTTTTTAGTTTTGTTGGATGTGTTAGTATTCCTTTTCATCCTGCTAACAATACGGAAGAATGTTTAGCCTATTATTACCAAACCAAAAGGCAAGTTACAGAAGTATTTGATGAAAATTTACTCACTTTGGGACTAGTCATTACACTTTCCCTTTTGAATTCTGCATTTTCACCCATATTTTTATTACCAATCCTTACCACTCCATACATTCAATATCAGAATAAGTTAAGATCGGATGAAATTCTAAAACAATGGAAAAGAGAAAGATGCGGAATTGCTGATTTCAATCCAGAACAAAACCAAACTAGACCAACAGACCTTTAGTTATTTAGAAACTTCATAGTGTCTCCCAAAAGGAGACCAATTTGTAATCTTAGTTGGATTAGATCGTAACGATTTTGGATTTCATTTCGCATCACATCACGAAGTCGCCTATCAACCGTTTGTAATTCAATCACAGAAGCAGATCCAGTTTTATATGCTTTTTCCATAATTTGATAATTTTCTTCCGCGATACGTTTGCTTTCACGGGAAATATCATACAACTCAACTAAGTTATTATGTTGTTGGATGAGTTCAAAAAGGTATAAACCGGTGTTTTCTCTTAAAAACTGGGATTGGGATTTGGCTAATTTGATTTCAACTTTTGACTTATCATATTCATTTTTAGACAACCAACGATTGAACAAAGGAAATCTAAATCCAAAATTACCACCAACATCAAAATCCGCGTCAGATGATCTTGCATATCTACTAAAATCATTCCGACTATAATCATAGAGTTCCATGGAGTTTGTCCATGTCCCACTAAGTCCAGAAAAAGATTCTCTGCTAGATTGGTTGTAAACATTTACAAAAAAATCAGGCACCCAAAGTTCATTAAAACGAACTAGCTTCTGGACTTCTAAAATTTTAACTTGGTTCACAGTTAATATAAGATCAAAATTCAAATCAGTTAGATTCTTTTCATATTCTGCTAAAGTAGAGTCTAAAGGCAGAATTTTATATTCTCGTTCCGGAATTGGTTTTAGAACCACATCTTTCAAAAGAAATTTTCTTCTAAATACCGACTGACTTTTTTGTTGGTCCAACCTAGATTTAGTGACATTGTATTTGTAAAAGAAATAATCTACTTTAGAGTTCTGAGTTACTAAATAAGATTCGATTCCTTGTTTATAAAGTTTTTGAACCGATTGGAATTGTTTATCAGCACCTGACTCATTCGAAAAATCGTAATTATAAAAAGCTAAAAGTTTTAGGGTTTCAGCATATTGAAAGGCTTGGTCAAATAATTCCTTTTGGTATAAGGCCTTATATTCCAATAACAACCGTTCGTATTCTAATTCTAAAATCATATTGGTAAGAACGGTATTACCTTGTTCTTGAAAATTCCAATTCAGATTCAGAGACGTGCTCCAACCCTTTCTATTATAACCATCACCCCTTAATGCCTCAAAAAAAGGAGAATGGTCAATATTTACAGCTGGTAGATAACGTAAACTTTTGGAGTCTACGTCCACTTTTTTACGTTCAATTTCCATTTCCTTGAGTTTTAATTCATATGACTTTTCACCAACTAACTTTGGTAAGTCATAAAAATCCACAGCATCTGGCCAAAGTTGGGAAATTGGCAAAATGACAAAGGAAGAGAAAAATATAAGTAAATAAAACCGAATCACTAAATCAATTATCGGATTGCTTCCTGTTTGGAATGAAGTAATTGGTAAATTCCACCTTTAGAAAGTAACTCTCGATGAGTGCCTTTACCCTCTAATTTTCCTCTTTCCAATACAAAAATCTGGTCATAATTACGAATTGTATCCAATCGGTGAGCCACTGTTATGATAGTGGCATTTGCAAACACAGAATTCAAATGAGACAGAATTCGGGATTCAGTTTCCTTGTCCAAAGCTGCGGTTGGTTCATCCAAAAGTAGTACACTCGGTTTTTGCAAAAACAAACGAGCAAGAGATACCCTTTGTTTTTGACCACCGGAAAAAATGAATCCTCTTTCAGAAATTTCCGTATCATAACCAAGCGGAAGTTTGACGATATCATCATGAATACAAGCAAGTTTGGCGGCTTCAACCACTTCACTTAAAGTTGCTTCTGGTTTCGTGATCGAAATGTTTTCTCTGACTGTTCCCGCAATGAGCGGATTCTCTTGAAAAAGGACACCAATTTTTGTTCGTAAACTAGGGAGCCAAATCTCATCCAAAGAAACATCATCAATGATGATCTCCCCTTCATGTGGATTATACAATCCAAGGATCAACTTTAATATAGTTGATTTTCCACTTCCACTCCGACCAACAAAGGCAACTTTTTTACCAGCTTGGATTTTTATATTTAAATTACGGATTCCCGATTCAGGTTTTAAAGTATCATAAGAAAAACTTAAATTTTTAAACTGGATATTACCTTTAACTTCAGGTAAGTCTACCTTAAACAAATTATCTCTATCAGTAATTTCACTATCCAAAGATTCAAAAGTACGTAACCGATTCCAAGATACGTTAGCTTTTTGAAGTTTCAAAAAATCATCATACAAAGAAACAATTGGATTTCGAATGTAAGCAACAAGTCCAATAATGGCATACAAAGTTCCAAGTGTCATTTGATCTTTCAAAATCAAAATACTTCCCACCAATAAAACAATAACTACAGTTATTTGTTTAAAAAACTCAGTATTAGTAAAAAGCAAATTTGAATAAAATAATTTTTTACCTTCTGAATTCAATTGTGTGG
Source organism: Leptospira kanakyensis (assembly GCF_004769235.1). NCBI lineage: Bacteria > Pseudomonadati > Spirochaetota > Leptospiria > Leptospirales > Leptospiraceae > Leptospira > Leptospira kanakyensis. The sequence goes on from NZ_RQFG01000005.1 coordinate 829,776, forward strand.
TGAGTCTTTTTTCAAAATCCCAACGATGAGAATATGTAGCACCTAAATTTTTTATAGTTTCAAATCCATTGATGGTTTCGATGAAATAACTCAAGGTGTCTGATTTTTTTAAGGATTCTTTTTTTGTTTCTTCAACAATCCTTGGTACAAACGCACGAAGGATCAACATCTCCGGTAAAATCAATAAACCAATAATTAATAACAACAAAGGAGAGAGAAAAAGAAAAATGATAAAAACTAAAGAACTAAAGAGTAAATCAAAAATCTTCATTGCTCCTTGATCAGAAAAATATAAAATCACAGATTCTATTTCTTCCCAACGATTCAAAATTTCACCTTTTCTGTTCCTTTCAAAGAATGAAATCGGTAAAGAAATCAATTTTACCAAAAATCGAATTGCGATTGTTTGATTCACTCGATTGCTCGTAAAAAAAATTACATTGGATCTGAAATAGGCAAGAAAGGATTGTGAGAAACTAAGAAGAACTACAACTAAAATTACAGGTAAAAAAAACTCTTTGTTTTCTTTCAAAAGAACTGCATCAATCAAATATAAGTTGATTAATGGAATGAATACTTCCAAACCTTTAATTACAAAACTTGCAACAATACCGGCTTTTAAATATTTGATGGCTGGTAAAAAATACTCAGCCAGTCCGGAAAAAAATCTATTTTTCCATTCAAAGTTTTGTTCTGGTTTGACTTTAGGAACAAAATAGATAACAACATTAGAAGATTTTTTTTCCCATTCTTCACGAGAAAGACTGATCTCGCCAAACTCTGGATCCAAAATCAAAACTTTTTTAGGTCCAATGGACTTTAAGATTATATACTTTGAATTTTCAAAAAAATTGATAGTTGGATTGTTATTTAATTCTGATTCGTGGTCTTTCCAGTTTACAAAGTAACAATCACCTTTGGATTCTCCAAAACTACCTTTCCAATGACTTGGCCGAATGTCAGGATCAAAATCTGGAAAAGAAGGATCTGCGTCGTAATCCGCAAAAGAGTATCCCCAATATCGAAATAACATTTTACGACAAGCATCTCCCGATTGTGATTTGCCATCTTGGAATAAAAACGGAAACCGAATTTGGTTTCTAAGTGGAGGAGAAATTTTTTGTTTTGGTAAAAAATGAAACTGATCTTCTTCATATATTGATGATGTTTCGAATTTATCTTCCTCGGAACCATCACCAAGATTTAGTTTTCTTTCGCTCATAATAGAACGAATGGTAATTAATAAACTTTCAGACTTTTTAAAAAAGTTTGTTGCATCTTTGGAAGATAGTTCATAAACAAAACTTTCCTCTACGGCTGTAACAGTGGCGTTTCTTGCCTTTTTTTCCAAAACCCCCATTTCACCTAACACAGACCCAGCTTCTACAAAGGAAAAATAGTCTTTTTGCCAAGTAGACTTAGTGACTTTAAATCGACCCGATCGAATAAAAAATAAAGATGAACTTTTACTTCCTTCTTTGATTAAAATTTGCCCCGGAGATACTTTTTGTTTTACTAATATCTTTGATAGATCTTCAATTTCTGAATTGGAAAGTTTTCTAAAATAAGGATGTATTCTTAATTCATCGCGAAGTTGAACATTTTCTTTATATTCATTCCAGGATTGTTTTCTTTGTTTATCGGATTCGATAAACTTTAAGAACAAATTAGAAGATAAAACTCGAACTTTGGAATTTTCTTCTGCTTGAAAAATTTGTTTTTTTAGAGAATCGGATGATAATTCGGATACTCCATAAAACGAACCTTCCGTTAATGTTTTAATTAATAATTCCTTTTCATTGATTTTTAATTTTACCTGAATCCTTCCTGTTTCTAAAAAAAGAATTGGTGTTGGTTCTAACTCGCTGGCACCGATTCTATCATTTGCAACTAAGGATCTAAATTCGAATAAACCTAAAAATTTTTTTAAATCATTTGATGATAAGGTAGATAAAAAATCATCATCGGAGATAACTTTAGGAATTTCTTTTACAGTTTTCAAAGTTAATTCCTAGGATCAGCATAACGAAACAAAATTTGATAAATACTTTTTCTATCGATTACAATATCCGCAACAACCTTTAGGCCAGGAAACAACTGGAATTCCTTTCCATCTTGATTTAAATCTTGTGTTCCTAAAATCAATACAACAGAAAAAGAATCTTTGTCTGTTGTATTAGGAATGATTTGAGAAACAGTTCCTGCCACAACGCCAAAGTCATTTTGATGAAATGCCTTTACTTTAATCACAGACTTCAAACCAATACGAACAGCAGCAATGTCTTTACTACTTACTTCTACGATTGCTTCTAATGGTTGACCTTCTTCCATTAATGAAGCAACAGTTTGTCCACGAATGATATTTTGCCCAACGTTATTAACAGAAAGTTCACCAATGATACCAGAAAAAGGCATACGAATGATGGCATTCGCAACTCTTTCTCGTTTTAACTTTGTATCACCTCTAAGACTAGAAATCACATTTTCTTCTCTTTGGATTTCATCTTTTAGATTTCCAAATTCTTCATTAAACTCTAATAAATTTTGATCGTAAATAAACTTAGCACCAACTCCATTTTGAAAATCCATAAATGCCTTTTTAAGATTTACAAATTTATTCAAAACACCACCCGACAAAGCTGATCCAGAATTATTTTCTAAATTATAAGCTAGATTCTTTAAAATTTTCTCTGCTTCTCTTTTGTTACGAATGAGGCGTTGTAATTTTTTTTCTTCATAATCTAAGTTATTTGTATCCTTAGATAATTCAATTTGTTGTTCCGAAAATTCTAACTCCATAATGGGATCTCCCTTTTTAAGAAAATCCCCTGACTTCACATATAAATTAGTGAGTGTTCCCGTCTCCAAAGCTTCTACCATATAATAGTTACCTTTTGGACGAATGGAACCTGTTGCTTCCACAACAACATCAACTCTTCCAAAAATTAAAAACAGAATGAAACAAATAAAAAATGTAGTTATAAGGTAAATACCCTTCCTCTCCCAATTGGGTGCAGGATGTTTCAATAACTCATCATAATAGGAAGCAGAGTGTCGAGATTCCCAATTAGAATCTGTTTCTTTTATGTTTTTAAATTTTTTAAACATCTTTATCCCCTTCGCTTAATGTAGGAAACAAATGGTAATAAAAACCTTTGGTAGTGATTAACTCAGCATGAGTTCCCATCTCAACAACTCGACCTTCATCTAAAACGATTATTTTATCTGCACTGACTGTACTATGAAGCCGATGAGAAATTTGAATGACAGTTCTATCCTGAAATACAGTTTCCCATTGTGATTGGATATGAGATTCTGTTTCTGAATCAAGTGCTGAAGTTGGTTCATCCAAAAATAGAATACTTGGATTTGTTACAAGAGCCCGAGCTATGGCTAAACGTTGCCTTTGTCCACCAGAAAGCCCAATTCCCGATTCCCCAATTTTTGTTTCGTATTTCATTGGAAATCTTTCAACAAATTGATCTACTGAGGCAAGTTTTGCACCAGCTAACAATGATTCTAAATTAAGTGAAGGATTTTTTTTCGCAAGATTCTCAGTGATACTCCCTGAAAAAAGTATAGGGTTTTGTTCCACTGCCCCAAATTGAATTCTTACTTCTTCAGGATCTAGGGTAGAAAGATCAAAAGAATCTACAAATACCTTCCCTTTCGTAGGAGTGAGAGTTCCCATAAGAATCCTCATAAGCGTAGACTTACCACAACCACTTCTTCCGACAATGGCAATCTTTTCTCCCGCTTCAATTTCAAAATTGATATCAGATAATATTTCTGGACTTGTTTCTGAATATCGAAAACTAATATGATCTAAAGTAATTTTCCCTGATAATCTCGGTAGTTCACCAAACGGACGTTGGCTGACAATTTCACCAGGAAGTGAATAAATTTCAGTAAGTCGCATCCTGGCTTCTCGTAGTTCACTCAAATCCTCATAAACATGGCATAATCTGACTATTGGTTCCATTAGGAGTGAATACAAAACTAAAAATGCTAAAAAACTTCCTAAACTTAATGATTCATCTAAAACATCACTGACACCGAAAGTAATCACCGCGATCAAACCCATTTGTTCAAAAAACTTACTCACGAGTTCCAATACATGGACTCGTTTCCCCACTCTTAAATTGGTAAGGATGGTTCTAGCTATTTCATTAAGGCCTTTTGAAAGATACCGACTTTCCATTGCAGCGGATTTGATCAGTGGCATCCCTGCAAACAATGAAAGGAAAAATGAAGTTGTTTTCTTTTTGGATTCAAAACTATGTTTTTGTAATTTTTTTATTTTTGCGCTCGAACGAACAACAAACAACGAATAAACAATTAGAAAAAAGAGTCCAACAAATGTTAAAGAGTTATCCAATCTAAATAAAATAAAAAGATAAATTGGTAAGGTTACTAAATCTAAAATTAAAAATAGACCCGATCTCTGTGTGATTTCCAAAATTCTTTGGTTTTCTTTTAATCTTTGGGTAAAGTCACCTGTTTCAAATTTTCGAAATTCTGGTAAGGTTAAGTTTAGAATGTGTTGGAAAAAACGAACAAAATAATTATACTCCAAACTTTGCATAAGCCCTATGGCAATTAAGTTGCGGAATAAAGAAAACAAGGTTTGGAAAAGGACGGCTAATGCTACTCCAAACACCAAGGTAAATAAAAAGTTACGATCAGAAAAAACAAGTACCTGGTCGACAACCTGACGAACTAAATACGGTAAGGACAAAGTTAAAATTGCTGATAATAAAGTTGCGACCAAAATCCAACGTATTTCTCTTTTTTTAGGACTAAACAACATCCGAAGTTCTTTAAAAAAACTTATCAAACTAACATCGGCCGAAAGGGCCGCAGGAGCTGGTGAAAATTGTAAAATCACCCCATCCCAAATTTTCAAAAACTCTGAGATTGAGAGTTCATAAACTCCTTTGATCGGATGAGAAATAAGAACGGCATCTAATTCTGGTTCGTATAAATATAACAAACAGGGAATGGTTTCATCATCAGTAATAAAAACAGGATTTTCTAAATCGGAAAGTTGTTCAGGTGATAGTTGTTGTTGTTTGGTTAAAAATCCTAATTTTTCTAATTCAATAGCTAACTCAAAAATACCAGGAACTATATTCCTGGTTAATTCATTTTTGATTCTAATTTTCCAGTTTGTTGGTAGTGGTTTATCAAAGGCTCTTAAAGCAAGTTCACTACAAACAAGTCCAACCAATGTAACTTGATCCGTTGTTACTTGTTCAATGTATATTTTCTTAGTTGTTTTTCGAAATTCAAAACGTTTGGAAACAAAAGGGCGGATTGAATTTTCTTCTTTTTCTTTGGCTTTGTAAGTCGAATAACGTAATAGTCGCGACTGAACAATTTCTTCTAACTTGTTTCCTTTTTCAACGCCGATAACTTTTCTGAATACAGAGCCTGGGATTTTATATAATTCGGAATCTTCCGACGCCACTGCACTTGCCAAACGTTTTTGTTGTTTGAAAATGGCAATCTCACCTAAAATATCGCCCGACCGCATAATCGAGATAATTTTCCTAGGGTTTTCTGTTCTTATCTGGACTTTTCCTGATCGAACAATGTAAGCGGCATCTCCATCTTCTCCTTCTGCAAAAATAAAATCACCCTGTTTGATTTTTGCCAGTTGGATGGATTTTAGAATGAGTTTGATTTCTTCTGGAGAAAGTTCTTCGAAAAAACTTAGTTTACGAACATAATAAAACTTTTCTTGTTCTTCTTCTCTATGTTTAGCTTTTTCAGCAATCTCCGGATGCGAATCAACTAACTTTAAAAAACGAGATGTAGGAAGTAATAAAACAATCGAAGGTTCAAGAGCATAATAATCATTTTTTGGTGGAGTTTTTGTGAGAGTGATCCTTTCACCAATAGATTCACCCACTTCGACAAAGGTATGCCTACCGAAATGGCTTTCATTTTTGTTTTGTTTCATACCAAACCGACCAGTTAATACAAAATGAATGTACTCCGGCATTTGGTTTGCTTTGATTAAATTTTGTCCTAACCGAACAAAACGCACTTCGATCGATGGAATTAGGTTTTCTCTTTCTGATTCTTCTAGTTCTGCTAATAAATAATTATTACGAAAAACAGCTCGGATTTTTTCAAGATTTCGCCTAACTTCCGATTGCATTTATTTTTCCGCTAAAATTAACATATGAGTGACAGGAAATTCCAGGGGAATTAAATCTTCCTGCGATTTTGGAATGTCTTTTGACGATGTAAAAATTTTAGTTTTCCCCAAATATCGATTTTCAACCAACCATTCATTCCGATAGGAATGGGACTGGTGCGAAACTTGAAACCCAACAGATTCCAAATGGACTTTCCAATCGCTAAAACTCCAAAAACAAAAGGACTCGTGCATTTCACTTTCCCAGTTGTCGGTATAATCTTTTTTGGAGAGAAATTCACAGACATCGGCTAGTTTCATACGGTAGTATTCTATACCATCGACGGAAAAGACTTCAGTCCTAAGCACATAACCTTCTTCCTTTCGAAAGTCGGATTGAAATCGGAAAAATCTTTCTTTCGTGGATAAGGAATCCAAATACTCTTTGAGATTGGGATAGGAATTTGGTTTTTGTCCTAAATTGGTTCCGTCTGCATCCTGAAACCAAACATAAACTTCCCTATCTTTATCTTCCGGGCCTACAACATCACGGTTGATCCAAACCCCACCCATCGCCAGTTCCAAATACCTGTTCTGAATGAACGAAAGAAGTTTCTCTCGATTTCCATAGGATTCGATTTCATGAGTGAGGGAAGAGGAATGGATGGTATTCATCGTTCCCGCTGGGAAAACAAGGCCACTGACCGCATTTTTCCGTAAGAAAAAAACATTTGGGTTGGGAAACTCTCCGTTTTCTTTTCTTTGTTCACAAACTTGGAAAAGTTGCCTAGCAATCTCTACTCCATAAAAATCGGATTCAAACAAATTGGATTTTTCAGAAGCCAACTTAATCCAAGAACCAACAGCACAGCCAATGTCCCCAATTCGTCCCGGCAAAATATAGTTTTTTGTTTCATTGAACTTTAGTTCGGCGATTAAATCCATCTCTCGAACATAAGTATTATAATCTCTAGACTCAGTAAGATCTCCGTCTTCACCAATTAGTGAATCGGAAAACAACATTTGTATTTTATCCCAAACATTATATACATCCCACAAACGAATACTTGCCGGATCCATATAAGAAACCAAATCCGCTTTTGTTTGATGATCCATTTTTCCATTGGTAGCCAAATCTTCCAAAATCTCCCAAGGGAGTTTTGTGCTAAATTTTTCTTCTCTACCAGGAACTCGTTCTACAGGTAGGATCGAAAATCCTAAACCAGAATATAACTTAAGAACCGGTGTAGAACAAAGTACAGCGGTGTTCATAGGATTTAGGTTGAGTAACATTTCCGATTCTGCTTCAATTTTTTTGATTGTATACGAAGCAAAGTTAGGTGATTGACCAATGTCATCAATAGGGATCACAAAAACTGGAATTTCTAAATCTCTAGAAAAATCCTGGATCATCATAGCACGTTGGTAAAGTGGGAGAGGGTTTCGTCTTGTGTTGTTATGATTGGCGGAAGTGACTGCGAAAATAATAGCAGTGGGAAACTCTGAAATTTGTAGAGGATTTCCCAAATGGTTTTTTACTTCCGAGAGGCCATCCTTCACCAAGCGGTTCAGGTATTCCTTTTGGTACCGTGTCAGTAAATGGTGACGACCCGGAAGTAGTAAATACATTGTTGTTTTAAGCTTTTGGATTTTCTAAAACGATTGCAATTCCTTGGCCACCACCAATACAAAGTGAGGCGACACCGTATTTCACTCCTCGTCTTTGCATCTCTAGTGCCAATGTCAATGTGACACGACTTCCAGAAGCTCCGAGTGGATGACCAATCGCAACAGCCCCACCATTTACGTTCGTAATTTTTGGATCAAGACCCAACTCTTTTTGAACTGCTAAGTACTGTGCTGCAAATGCTTCATTGATTTCAAATAAACCAATGTCTTTTAAACTAAGTCCTGCTTTTTGTAAAGCCGCAGGGATTGCCACTGCCGGACCAATTCCCATCTTTGCTGGTTCACAACCTGCGTGACCCCATGATTTCACAATGGCCAATGGTTCCTTTCCTAATTTTTTTGCTTGGGATGCGGAAGCCACAATCAATGCAGCAGCACCATCATTGATACCGGATGCATTTCCCGCTGTGACAGTTCCGTCTTTTTTGAAAGCAGGTTTCAAGGTTGCTAGTTTTGTAGCTCCCGCTTTTCCTTTGATGAATTCATCTTTATCAAAGACAATAGGATTTTTTCCACTGATTGTGATGGCATGAATTTCATCTTTTAAAATTCCTTTGTTGGTAGCTTCTTCTGCTCTTTCTTGCGAAGTCGCGGCCCAAAGGTCTTGTTCTTCTCTGGAAATTTTGTATTGGTCACTTAAATTTTCAGCAGTCATACCCATAGGAAGTTCTACATATACGTCTGTTAAACCAGTTGCCAATGAATCTTCGAATTCAGTATTTCCATAACGAACTCCGAATCTTGCATTTCTAACCACATAAGGTGCGTTACTCATAGATTCCACACCACCAGCAAGAACTGTATGTGCTTCACCTAACATAATTTTTTTGGCGGCTTGGATGACAGCTTCCATTCCAGAACCACAAAGCCTGTTGAGAGTGAGTGCAGGACTTGCAATCGGAACTCCTGCTTTCAAACCAATGTGTCGTGCTAAATAGATTCCGTCTTTGCCTGTAGGGATAACGTTTCCAAAAATACTTTCTTCAATGAGGGAAGGATCCACGCCAGTCTTTTGAAGTGTCGCTTTTGAAACTTCGACTCCGAGGTCTACGGCACTCAAATCTTTGAGAGTTCCGCCAAAACTACCGAATGCGGATCTAAGTCCGCCCAAAATGTAAACTTGTTCCATAGATACCAGGAATGGCCAAATTTAGTCACCTGTCAGCTAAGAATTGAAATTTCACTTGAAAGAGAATCTGGTATCGTTACACTTCCTGCATGAATCGAGAACCCATGTTCGGCCTGGAAACCGGCTTTTTATCCAAACAAACAGCAAGTCTCATTCGTGGGATCCTCCAAAAAAGGTATTCTATCGGCAAATCTTCCGTTTCTTTGTATTCCTCGCCATCTGAGTTGTATCCTGGATTAGAACTCATTTCCGACAAAGGCACAAATCCCATCCAAAAACGATTGGTGGTCGGTAGCATTCGTATGGGTTACGGCCACCACAGGATGGCTCTTTCTGTTTATTCACATTCCTTAAAAAAACAAATTCCTACTTACCTGCACGACCTACTGGCAATCCAATCGCCAGAAGCCAATGCCATTGCAGACATTGATTCTGGTTATAGTTATTTTTCTCGCCTCAGTGCAGAAATTGGTGGTCCTGTGGAATGGTTGTGGGGTGTGCTTATGTCACAAGGAAATTTAACCTCATTAGAACTCTCTTGCCAATTGGCAGAACTTTATAAAGGACTTATGAATGGAATTCCCACTGACTCCCCTATCATCACCACATATCCGTTAAATGGTCAAATATCCGTAGCTTCAGGATTTCAAAAAACAATCCATCTGATTTGTGATAACTACCCGCAGTATTATTTATTAGTACCGGGGGCACTCAACTTAGTTCAAACTCCTTCGGCTTACACAAAGTTTATAGAGATGGGAGTTCCAAAAGAAAACATTGCAGTCGCAGGTCATTGGGTTTCTGAAGATGTCCTGTCGAATGCTGTCACCGATTGTGAAAATCGTGTTCGTAGGATTGATGCAAAAAAATGCAGAAGGTTTCTCATTCCGATTGGTGGAGCAGGAGCACAAAAAGGTTATGTATTAGATTTAATCCGTTTGAGTAAAAAGAATCTACAGAATAAAAAAGCAGTTTTTTGGATCAATACGGGTGATCATTCCAAAGTTCTCAAATCCATTGAAGAATATTTAATTCTACAAAAAATTCCTTACTTATCCATCAACACTTGGGAAGATTTAATTAAATTTATCGAACGCCATCCTCTTCGTTCTGAAGATAATGAAAACAATCCACCAGTGGTTTTGTTTCATTTTCCATCACATACGGAAGCTTTTTCTGCCACGGACAAACTCATCCGCATTGCAGATGTCCTTGTCACAAAACCTTCGGAGCTCGCCTTCTATCCTGTACCTAAACTATTCATTCGAAGAGTGGGTGATCACGAAGCAGCATCTGTGTTTCGATCTTTAGAACTTGGTGAAGGAACTGTGGAATGCCGTGAAGTGATCCATGCAAAAGAACTAATTCAAATATTTACAGAATCGGATGACTTGTTACTTCGGATGAATGAATCAGTCATAAAAAATATTGTAGAGGGAGTTTATAACGGTAGTAAGACGGCCGTGGAAATAGCGACCGCAAACTAATGGATTTTATTTAGAAAACTTTTGTTCTAATTCTTGTCTGGTGGATTCCCAGATAGCGGCAATTTTTTTACCTTCTTCCACTGCGGAATCAATCTCACCAGTTTTGGCAAAACCTTCGGCTTTGACTACCACTTCAGATAATGCGGCCAAACCAAAATTGGCAGCCACACCTTTGATTTGGTGTAACTCCGCCTGCAATTCCTTGGGTTCTTTGGACACGAGAAGCCCACCCAAATTTTGAACCCGAATTGCCATGTTTTCTAAAAGAGAGGTCATCATCTCTTTTAACCAAGCCTGGTCTTCCGGATCGTTCATATCCACTAAAGATTCTATTCGAGACCAATCTATTAGCAAGTTGCACCTTCCTACCAAAAGTAAACAGACTCTAAAAAGCGTGTAAATTACATTTTAAAAAATCATTTGCATGGCTTCGGAACCGTATTTTTTTGTAAAACACTATGAAAATTCACCCCACTGCCATCATCGATCCGAAGGCGGAACTCCATGAGTCCGTAGAAGTCGGACCATTTTGTATCATTGAGAAAGATGTTAAAATCGGCGAAGGAACCGTCATTGAATCCCATGTCAAAATCCACGCAGGAACACGCATTGGTAAGTTCAATAAACTCTTTTCTGGGGGAAGTTACGGTGGATTACCACAGGATTTAGCGTTCAAACCCGAAACCAAAACCTATTTGGAAATTGGTGACCATAATATTCTAAGAGAAAATGTTGTTTTCCACCGGGGAACTGTGGAAGGAAAAGCTACGACCGTTGGGAATCACAACTATCTAATGGGAAACGTTCACCTTGCTCACGACGTAATTGTTGGTGACCATAACATTATGGTGCAAAACACAATGCTTGCCGGTCATGTTGTCATTGGTGATAAAGTTTTTATCTCCGGATCCGTGGGTGTCCACCAATTTGTCCGAGTTTCTGATTATGCAATGTTAGCTGGACTTACTAAAGTAGTCAAAGATGTTCCTCCTTATGCAACTGTCGACGGACATCCCGGTGCCGTTGTTAGTTTGAACGTTGTGGGAATGAAACGAGCAGGAATTTCTGCTGATGTTCGTTTGGCCATCAAACGCGTTTACAAAGTTATTTACCACAGTGGATTCAATACCAAACAAGCGCTGACCGAATTAAAAAAAGACCCAAATCCTGCACCAGAAGTCCAAAAGATCATCCAATTTTTTGAAACAAGCAAACGTGGTGTTGTCGATCATCGTTTTGTTTCTGGTGGATCTGACGAAGAATGAGAGTTCTCGTTACCGGGGGAGCCGGTTATATTGGAAGCCATATCGTTTTAGAACTTATGGAACTTGGACATGAAATTCTCGTTGTTGATGATATGGAAAAAGGAAACGAAGCTAATTTGTTTCCAGGAAATGAATTCATCAAAGGGGAAATCCAAAATCCAGAAGTCTTAAAACAGGCATTTACAAAAAAAATCGATGCGGTATTTCACTTTGCGGCTTGGAAAGCTGCTGGTGAATCCATGACAGATCCATTAAAGTACACAATGAACAACTTAAATGGAACCTTTACTTTGTTAGATGCAATGGTAAAGTATGATTGTAAATACTTTGTTTTTTCTTCCTCAGCAGCAGTGTATGGAGCACCAAAATACCTTCCTATCGACGAAAAACATCCTTTGAATCCAGAAAACTACTACGGATATACAAAGTTATGTATTGAAGAAAACTTAGAATGGTTTGATAAATTAAAAGGATTAAAATCAGCGAGATTACGTTATTTTAATGCAGCAGGTTACGATCCCAAAGGTAGAATCAGAGGTATTGAAAAAACTCCCGCCAATTTATTACCTATCATTATGGAAGCAGCAACTGGAATTCGTAATGGTTATGAAATTTTTGGAACCGATTACGAAACAGAAGATGGAACTTGTGTTCGTGATTACATCCATGTTTCTGATTTAGCCAAGGCTCATGTTCTGGCGTTGGACTATATCATATCGAAAAATCAAAGTTTAACGGTAAATTTAGGATCGGAAGCTGGTTATTCAGTTAAAGAAATGGCTGATCTTTCTGAAAAAGTAGTTGGTAAAACCATCTCTCACAAAACAGGCCCTAGGCGAGCGGGCGATCCTGCAAAACTATTGGCATCCTCTGCAAAAGCGAGAGAACTTTTGAATTGGAAACCTATTTACAGTGATGCAGAAACTTTACTTTCTAGTATGTGGAGCCTTTACAAAACCCTATAACGAAGGGTTTTGAATTTTTTCACAATCCGGGTTTATGGAACGAACATAATCCAAAGCCCGGTTCCCTAAAACATCAGCACCTAAAAAACTTCCCGTCAATTGAATCTCTCCTGATTCAAATCCCTTAACCCATTCTTTGGTGAGTTGGTTAGAAATAGGAGCGTAAGACCAGTGCCACTTCTCTTCTTGGTATCCCTTATTGTTCCTAGTCGATAAACTACTGTAAGGTTGACAAAAGCCATATTTTGCTGCATTTTGTTTGAGCCAATCGTAAAGGATTTTCCCTTTTCCCGTTTCTTCGAAATAAGCATTGTCTAATGCATTGATATCGAAATCAGTTCCCCAGTGGTGACGAGAGGTTCCAGGTGCACTAGAAAATTCTAAAATCAAACCGATGATCTCTTCTGGAGTTTTTCCTTTGATGGGGATACGCATGGCTTTTTTACCAGTGAACTTAGATTCCCAAATTGCTTTTTGGTGAGTAAAATTACGGAAAGAAGATACTAAAAAGATATGTTGTTTGTAAGAACTTGGTTTGGAATCTTCAAAATCATTGACCATTTGATGTAGGGCTTTTTTTACTTCCGGCCTTAGAAAATGGTCTTTTCCATTTTCTTCCAGGATAACAGGCGCTAACGGCCCAGGTGAATTAAATTTACCAGTCAAATAAGAGGTTTTTTCAAGACCTAAATACAAATCCGTTTTGGATGGTTTGACTGGTTTTTCTCCGCAAACTAAAAAGAAAGAAACAAACAACAGAGATACATACTTAGTTCGGAACATAGTTAAGTTCATTAAAAATTTACGGATTAATTAGCAAATAAAAATTTGCCTTCGCTGAATCTTGTACTCAATTCCATCAGTTCTTTTGGATCGTCCAAAGGAAAAGAAGAAGCGTCTTCTTTGGCTTCATCAAGTAAGTTACGATCCGATACCAAATCGGCAATTTTAAATTCAGGCAGTCCACTTTGTTTGACTCCGAGAAGTTCACCAGGTCCTCGGATGGCTAAATCTTTTTCTGCCAAATAGTACCCATCATTAGAAGCAACAAGTGCTTCCAACCGATCTCGTCCTTCATCACTAATAAAATCACCGGTCATTAGAATACAAAAACTTTCGATATCACTTCTTCCCACGCGACCACGTAACTGGTGTAATTGGGAAATTCCAAACCGGTCGGCATGTTCCACTACTAAAATAGTGGCATTGGGAACATCCACTCCCACTTCCACAACTGTTGTTGTCACAAGGATTTGGATTTCTCCCGATTTGAATTTTTCCATAACAGATTCTTTTTCTGCACTTTTCATTTTCCCATGTAACAAACCAATTTTTAAATCAGGAAAAATATTGGTTCGTAAATTTTCATAAGCAACCGTACAAGATTCCAAATCTACCTTTTCTGATTCTTCTACTAAGGGATACACAATATAACACTGTCTACCCGATCCTACATACTTACGAATCGAATTATAAACTCCTGTCCTTCGGTCTTCTTTATACCATCTTGTATCAATGGGTTTACGGCCTTTGGGTTTGGTTTTTATATTTACGAGTGATAGATCCCCATACAAAGTCAGGCAAAGAGTTCGCGGGATCGGTGTGGCCGTCATTGCGAGGATATCAGGATTTTTTCCTTTCGAACGTATGGTTTCCCGTTGATCCACTCCAAACTTATGTTGTTCATCAATCACAACAAGCCCAAGGTCAGAAAAAATCACATCTTCCTGTAGTAAGGAATGTGTTCCAATGATGATATTGGATTCGCCCGATTTGATCCTTGCCAGTTTCTCCGAACGAGTTTTTTTGTTTTCTCCACCAAGCAGCAGTTCAATGCCAAGGAATGGCATATTTCCCATAAATTTATAAATGGTTTGGTAGTGTTGGCGTGCTAAAATTTCCGTCGGAGCTAAAAATACCACTTGGATGTGATTATCAATATAGTGAAGACCAATGAGTAAGGCCGTAATGGTTTTTCCAGAACCCACATCCCCTTGGAGTAAAAAGGCAGCCGGAGAATCTGAACTCGTTTGGGATAGAATGGTATTTACAGCAACTTTTTGATCTTCTGTCAATTCGAAGGGAAGATTTTTTTCCAAATTCTCTCTGGAAGGGGATTTGGGTAGTGGCCATAACAATCGCTTTACTTTTTGACGTTCTCTTTGTTTGTATAACAATAATCTTTGGAAATAAAAAAACTCTTCATAAGCAAATCGTTTCCGTGCAATTTGTACGGCTTCCATGGTTTCAGGAAAATGGATTTCATGAAAGGCTTTGTCACGACCAAGCAAGGATCGTTTTTTGACTAGTTTTTGTGGGAGATTTTCCGTGATCTCTCCCCCTTCCAAAACTTGATGTATGAGTTTTCGTAATCCTTTGGAATCAAGACCGTCTTCTTTGAGTGCTTCCGTAGAAGGATAAAGAGGAATGATTCGACCTGCATGGATGGAATCTTCCGGATCATCTTTGTCCGACAAAAATTCATACTCGGGATGGACAATTTGATAACCTTTAAAGTATTCAAGTTTCCCCGAAATCACAACCTTTCGATCGACTGTGAATATCTTATGAAAAAAATTTACACCGCGAAAGAATACCAAATTGATTCTTTCATTATTTAAGGTTCTAAACCCAACAAGTAACCGGCTTTTTTTTCCATGTACAATATAACTATCAGCAATGGAACCAAGTAAGGTGACCACATCCCCTTGTTTTAAAATGATGTCTTTTGTAAAATTACGATCTAGGTACCGACGAGGAAAATAAGTCAGGAGTTCAAAGAAAGTTGAGATTCCATGTTCCAGAAGGACCGACTTTCGTTTGGGTCCAATCCCTTTGAGAGAAGATAAACTTTGTGATAAATCAAGTCCTTGTTTCATAACTCATCCGTGGGTGTGGGGGGCCCAAAGCCATTGTCATTAACTGCGGGAGAAGAATCCGTATTCGTTTTTTCTGAATCCAAAATCAAATAACAATACTTACATCCATAAATTTGAGCCTGTTTTTTTCCTTCACTGTTTGTATAAGCAGAAATGGCAGCATATAAAAATTCGTTTTTGTTTAATACAGTCCCACAAACAGGACATAGGCGAAGGCGCGGTAATTTTGGATCTTTTTCCTTTCCGTAAACTTTTCTCGGATCACCTACACGCAAATTTCCTTCTTTTGCGAGACGTTCCTTTTCCTTTTTGTCTAAACTTTGGTTGTCAACAGCAGAAAGGGCATACAAAAAGAAAGCTACTGTAAATAGGACACCACAAATCGTAAGAAAGGTGACCATTTAATTACCTCGAATGTAATCTTCTGAACTCACTGTGGAAATGGGATTTTGTGAAATAAGTTTCAAATGTTTTTCAGTACAATCCACTTCGATCAGTGTATGCCAATCCTCTCCTCGCAATTGACAAAGATTCGATTGTACGACATCTTTCCCATCCAAAATGATTTCTGCATAATACCCACCTTCTTGAAATCCATGTAAGGAATCTACGGCACCAAAGTTAGATGGGTTGATAAAAACTGTGTTTCTTGTTTTTTTGATTCCTTGGTCTTCATGGACATGACCTGAAACCACAAGAGAAGGAGATTCATCATCCAAATACCGACGAATCCCTTGGCTTCCACATTTTCCTACACCAGGAATGTTATCAAAATATCCATAAGCCGGGTTATGAATCCAACAAATGTCTGGCATTTCTTGTCGAAAAAAATCTTCCGGTTCGCTATAGTTTTTTCCGTTTTTGGTATATTCATGGAAAACAACTGTTAGTTTTTCAGGAATCCCAGATGTCCAAATGGGAGCACCACCATAACCAGAAACTTTTAAATTTCCAAAATCAAAACTTTTTCGATGAACTTCGCGTTGGTAGAGTTCTGTGTATTGTAAATCCAAATCATAATTTCCCGGCAAACAATACACAGGCGACTTTGCATATTTGATGATAAGTTTTTCGATGATTTCATATTTTTCTTTCATCGTTTTGGCAGCAAGTTTATACAAGTCTCGATACTTATGGGATTTTTCTACAATGGCAGTGGAATACTTTTCAGGAAAACGAATGGCATGAGTTGTAAAATCAAAAGGAGTAGAATCATCCTTTCTTTCCGTTAATAAATAATATAACTCTTCCTGTACTCCACAAAAATCAATGATACGATCAAAAGAAAAAAATGCCTTATATATAATATCTCCGGAAAACAAATACAAATCTGCTTCTGTTGTTTGCAGGATTCGTTTCAAACCATGAAGACCATCATGGATATCCGTTAGATAAATGATTTTCATTTATTCATTTTCCCAAAGTAACATCTGAATGTCTCGGTCTTCTTCAATATAATCGATCTTTAAATATTCAGGACCAAAAAAATCCACAAGTGGTTTTAAGATGGTGGAAGATCTTACAAAAATATATAGTTCGTTATTATCTCCAATGATGTATTGGATATCAATTTTTCCGGCAATGGAGGGAACCAAATTTAAAAAATAATTTAGATCGAATAAAATTTCCCACTGTAAACCAGTGATCGAAAGTAGATGAGGTGCTGCATTTAAGATGGATTCAAAAACCTTTTTTTTATGGAAAGGATCCACTTTACCAAACCACCTAACAAAGTCGAATCGTCTTGGTTTTGTATCCCAAACCCGATACCCAACAATTTTCAAACGAGCTTTGTTGTCTTTAACGGAAACAGGTTTTAGGCGGACTCGGTATTTAATCGATTCCACTTTCAAAAAACGAGCGATCCAGAGCCAACCCATTCGGTAAACTCCAGTCATAATGACTTCACCCTTGGCAGAAGAGACTTCCAAACTCTCTAAATCGGGATCCTCCGCAATGATTTCTGTCGATATGACCTTTCGTAAGCTACCCAAAAGCAGGGTAACTTTATAATTACTCTTTGGGACCACTTTGGGTGGCAAAAAGAGATTCAGCGGATTGAAACGGAGAAGATCCGTTAAAAGCATATTTTAATTTTTATTTTCTATTGCCTTTTTGGAAAGCAGATTTAGAATACAGAACTCATGAAGATTGGTATCATTGGCGCCGGAAGTTTTGGCACTGCACTAGGTAGTATTTTAGCGGACAAGGGTTATGACGTGACCCTTTGGACAAGAAGCGAGGATCAAGCAAGATCCATCAATGAAAACCATATGAATTCCAAACAAATGCCCGATTTGGTGCTTCCGGAGAAATTAAAAGCGGATACGAACCTCATCCATGTTGTGAAAGACAAGGAGATGATTGTCTCGGCTCCTCCAAGCCATGCGCTTTCGGGAATTTTAAAAGAAATTAAGGATCATATCCCTCCAAAGGTGCCTATCGTTTCTGCCTCTAAGGGGATAGAAAACGAAAGCCTCAGACTGGTATCGGAAATTTTTGAATCCGAACTTCCTGGACAATTCCATTCCCAACTCTCGTATCTTTCAGGCCCCAGTTTTGCCAAAGAAATGGTGAAACGAGTTCCAACCATTGTTTCTATCGCATCTAAAAACGAAGCCACCGCCAAACGAGTGCAAGAGATCTTTAGTTTTACTTATTTTAGAACCTATTGGACCCCCGATGTTGTGGGTGTCGAAGTAGGCGGTGCTTTAAAAAACGTAATCGCCATTGCTGCAGGAGTTGCTGATGGACTCGGGTTTGGACAAAATACGAGGGCCGCTCTCATCACACGCGGGTTAAACGAAATCTCGCGGATAGGAATCAAAATGGGTGCCGATCCTATGACCTTCCTTGGACCGTCTGGTATGGGGGATTTGGTTCTCACTTGTTGCGGGGAAGCATCGCGTAACAGAACTGTTGGATTTCGATTGGGTAAGGGCGAAAAACTAAAAGAAATTTTAGCTTCTATGAATGAAGTAGCGGAAGGTGTCAAAACCACACTTTCTGCAAAAAATCTTTCTGACAAACTGGGTGTGGAGATGGCCATCACCCAGGAAGTCTATCGAATGTTATACGAAGATAAAGACCCAAAAGAAGTGGTAAAAGCTCTTATGGGTCGTGACCTCAAACGGGAAGGTGTCTAAAAAAGACGCACCAGTAAAACTATATAAGTGAATATTTGGGTCATATAAAATGTAAACCGAATGTTCACTGCCCATACACTAGTAGAAGTTAAATGAGTGAGGGATTGTAAAACCCTTGCTCCTAAAATCACAAGGCCAGCTTGGTTTACAAAACTATCAATCATACCTAAGTTGGCTGTTAAAAAAACCACTGCCACAAATAAGGGAAGGTTTTCCAAACTGTTGAGGTGAGCTCTGTTGATTCTCCAATAAAAATCAGAACCATGTTGGATCCCCGCAGGGAATTCATTTGATTTCTTTTTACCAAGTAACACTTGTACACTTCGATATGAAGTTAAAAATACTCCAAGCCCCAATGCCCAAAGTGTAAATCCGATGAGTGTAAGATAAATGGTTTCCACAAATCCTCCTTTTGTATCAGAACCAAATCATCTTAGTTCTGAAGATACAGGTGGAGATTCTAAATGACTCTAATTCATTTGTAAACTAATTAAATGAAATTCTTGGTTGGATCTGAATGCTTTCTTTTAAAACCCAATCTTTTGGATCTGTTTCCAAACGGTAAGCCATGAGGATGAAAAAAAATGGTCAGGGGCTTCTGGAATTTCGATACAGTTCAGTCCGTTCTCTTTTGCAAAACTGACGCTGTATTCTTTCGGAAACCACTTATCAACTTTCGGTAGAAAGATTGTGTAATGAGTTCTTTTTTGAATGACGGAGGTATCTACCACAAACCCAGGTAAAAAAAGATTTTTTAAAAACTGAGATAAATCATCTAACCGAATTCTAGAGTTTTGGATGGGAACATTCAGATGACCAACATTTCCACCCTCTAACCACAGAGAGTTCGAAAGAGTCTCTAATATCTGTTTGTTGGGTTTTTCTTCATCTGAAATTCCGGGTTTTAAGAGGAGGCGACTAAACTCTTCAATGGAACCTGATTCGTATAAATACCGAAGGCTAAGGACACTATCCAAAATGGGAGAAAGTAAAAACAATTTTTGAAAGGGAACTTCTTTGGCATACATCATGAGGGCAGCCCCTCCTCCACTATGCCCGATCCCATACAATTCTTTATTTGTATATCCGCGCTCTTTCAGATAAACATTTAACAACGATATGGCGGTTTTGGGATCGTAGATTCCCTTTGAATTTCCATGAGAAGGAGGATTGAAACGAACAAGCCTAAGGCCTAGTACTTCTAGTTCACTATCACGAATCCGAAACGATCTCGCATTGCCACCAGTGCTTGGCCAAAGAACAAGAACACCTCTCGCCTCTTCTTGTGAGGCTCCCGACTCAATGATTTCTAAAGAATCCAATGAGTCTTAAAGTGTAGCGATGATGGGTTTTCCGTTTTGGACAATGACAGTATGTTCGCACTGAGCTACATAACTGAGTTCCCCACGACGGTTACTTGCGACCAGTGTCCAACCATCTTCTTCTTCATAAGCAGTTTGGCTACCAGTAGAAATAAAAGATTCAATCGCAAGAACAAGACCATTTCCCAATTTTCTTTGGTCACGTTTTTCTTCATAAACCAAAACTTGGGGTTCTTCATGGAGTTTTTTTCCCGTTCCATGTCCGGCTAAATTTTTAATCACAGTAAATCCATTTTCTACTGCGGCAGAATGAATTTCTCTTCCAATGTTTCGTAAATAATTTCCAGTAAACGCTTGTTTTGTGGCACGCATCGTTCCTTCGATTGCTGTTTCACAAAGTTTTTGAAGTGTTTCGTTTGCTGTACCGACTACAAAAGAAATTCCTGTATCGGCATAATAACCATCTAGTTTCGCAGAAACGTCTATATTCACTAAATCTCCATCCTTTAAGATGGTTTCTTTTTTAGGAATCCCATGTGCGATTTCAAAATTGGTACTGATACAAGTATAACCAGGAAATTTATAATCAAACTTAGGCGCAGAAAATGCTCCTGCCTTTTCAAATTCCTGTTTTGCAACGTTGTCTAGTTCCAAAGTAGACACTCCGGGTTTAGCCAGAAGTTTTAAAAGTTCACGAACCTTTGCGACAAACTTTCCTGCTTTTAATATCCCTTGAAGGTCTTTTTCATTTTGAATCGACATCTAAACAATCTCCCCACCACAACTGGATCCCGCACCGGCAGTACACCCGTAACAATGATTTGCTACTACGATCTCTCGACCAAGGTAGGATTGCAAATCGAAATCCTTTAGATGTTTTACGTTTTGTGCTTTCAAATCTAACATTTGATTGAAGTCACAATCATAAACGGAACCATCATATCCTACGGATATTTGATCCAAACACATAAGACCTTCTACAGTTGCAGGATTGTAGGCATTGGCTAAAGTTTCCATATACATTTCAAACTTACCACCCCGAACGAGAGCTCCTAAAAATCGGCTGATCGGAAGGTTATTGATACAAAACAATTGGTTGAATACGATTCCGTATTTTTTTTGCAAAGTTTCTTTGTATTCTCTTTCTAAAACAGACTGCCCTGAACCTAAAAATAAACCATTCGGGTTATAAACCAAATTTAAAGGTAGTTTGGTTCCATAACCAAGAGCATTTAACTTTTGCAATGCGGTAATGGATTTTTGATATACTCCCTTTCCTCTTTGGTTGTCCGTCGTACTTTCAATGAATGACGGTAATGAGGATACAACTTCCACCTGATTGGATGCTAAAAATTCATACAACCAATCATATCCTGGTTCTTCAAGGATGGTTAAGTTACAACGATCCATCACGCGTTTGCCGAGTTTTCTTGCACCCAAAACTAAATCCTTAAAATATGGATTTCCTTCTGGCGCTCCACCCGTGATATCTACGGTTTCAATACCCGGTGTTTTTTCAATGATTTCCAAACACAAATCGATTGTGGCTTTATCCATCATCTCGGTTCGGATGGGAGACGCATCTACATGGCAATGCCGACAAGCCTGGTTACACCATTTGCCAACATTAATTTGGAAAATTTTTAGAGACCGAGCATGAATAGAATGTCCGACAGAATCGGAAAACTTTTTACCACTAAATGATTGTAAGGTGGAAAGTTGTTCCTTCGTTTCCATAACTAAAAAGAAAGTTCGTCTATTTTGTTTTGCATTTGAACACTATGAACTAAATTGATTCCAGCTGCCATTGCTGCAGCCACGTGAACTGCTTCATTCATCTGTGCTTCATTGGCACCTTTTTGGAGAGAAGTGGATGTATAGGCATCAATACAATACGGACATTTTAATGCATGAGAAACTGCCAAGGCAATCAGAGCTTTCTCTCTTTCCGTAAGTGCACCTTCCGCCATTACAGCACCGTAATAAGCAAAAAACTTTTCTGCTAGAGCAGGATTCGTACGTCCAATCTCACCAAATTTTCCAAGATCTTTTGCGTTATAATAATGATTTTCTGCCATTTTTTTTCCTCAAACTTGTTAGCTATATCGTTATAGTATCAAAATCCAGATTTTCAAACCAAATATTTTGAACAACGACTGTAACCGTCATATCATCTTCAGAATGTTGGATTTGTACAACATATTAGACAAATTACAATGTTTAAATCCATCGCTCTAAATCATTCATCAGAAGATTGTGAATCTGTAAGGAGGGGCAATTCGCCTGTGGCAACACCTAGTACCACTCGATTTAAATGCCTTTGGTAATCCATTTTTTGTAATGCCATTTTGGAGTTGAGGGTGCTAATTTTGGTTCCGATTAAATCTGCCAAACTTGTCCGTCCCAAATGATAGGCCGACTCTTGGCTCTTTAATGTATCTAATGCAAACTGGTATGCCTTTTCATAAATCCCAAATAACTTTTCTGAATTTTTTAAACTTTGTATCGCATTTTGGATTTCTTGAACGGCCGCCCTTCTTGTTTGTGAAGCGGTCAACTTTGCTTGTTTGGTTGCCGATTCTGCCATCTCTAAATCTGCATATTGTGTAAGCGGTGTGAGTGGCATGGTAATCGCGAGCTGAGCTGTCACATCTTTAGTATGTGTTTGCCCGGGTGTAGGAAATGAATAAAAAGTATTTACAGCAACATTAGGTGCAAAACCGAACAAAGCTTTACTTTCGTTTGCTTTGGCTACTTCTATTCCTTTTTTGGATGAAATCACATCATATCGTTTCACTAAAACATCATCCACATTTTCAATATTAGGTGATTTAAAACGAGGAACCGAATTTTCCAAAGTGATCTTAGATTCCATTCCGACCATAGTCGATAAGGTCAGTTGAACTTGTTCCAGTTGTGACCTTGTATCTTCTAATACTGCCTGGGCATTAGTGACTGCTGTTTCAGAATTTAAGAGTTCATAACGAAGTATTCTTCCAAGAGAAAAAAGTCTTCTTTTTTCTTTCGCAGCTTCTAAATGTAAACCTAGAGATTCTTCCGCTTGGCTTAGACTATCTTCCAATTGCAAAACATTATAATAAGCTAGTGCAATCTCCATATACATTCGCCCTGCTTCGAACTTGGCTTCCATTCTCCTTTGTTCTGCTAAACTTGTATATGCTTTGTAATCTTGGTAAGCTAAAAGCCCATTTGATAATGGAAAACTTAGTAACAAACGAGAACCTGCTCCTACGGTTGGAGGAAGATTGGATGAAGTTGTTCGTGACGGCAAAAGAGATGCATAATTCTCACTTTGTATAGCCTGGTATGTTTTATAATTATCCAAAGGAGTTGGATCAGCAGTATGACCAGGAATTGAATAGAACTTATTGTAAACATAAGATAGGGTGGGCAAAAACCCAGCCATGGCTTTATTTTTGCCATACTTAGCTTGGTTTGTAGCCTCATTTTTAAGTGCGATTCTTTCTGTTTTTTCCACAGCTAAAACAAACAAATCATTCAAACCCATCGAATTTTTAGATAATGTTCGTTCTAAATCCTTTGTGGTAACGCCAGTTATTTTTTTTAAACTATCTTCAACAACTCCATCACCTACTTTTATATCTGGACTAGATGAACAGAAGGAAACCAAAAGAGAACCCACTAAAAATAAACAAAATCGAAATAAATAACTATTAACTAAATTCATTTTGGATTCTCTTTTTCAAACAGTACATAAGCTGCGGGAACCACAATAAAGGTAATGAGAGTGGAAAGTATCAAACCGCCGAGTATAGTCACAGCCATAGGGATTCTTGTTTCTGCCCCAGGTCCCAATGCAAGTGCAGGAGGAATGGCCGCTGCAATGGATGCAAACGAGGTCATAAGAACTGGCCTCAAACGAACTGGGCAACCTTCTAATATGGAATCTTTTATGTTTTTACCTTGGGATCGTACAAAATTTACAAACTCAACAAGTAAGATAGAATTTTTTTTCACCAGACCTAACAACATGATTAGGCCGATGAAACTGTACATATTAAACGTCTGTCCCGTTACATACAGTGCAACAAGGGCCCCAGAAAAACTAAAAGGCATAGCAAGGAGGACATATAACGGTTGTCTCAAACTATTAAACTGACTTGCGAGTACCATATAAGAAATTAAAATTCCTAAACAAAGTGCAAAGACCAAACCGTTAGTTGATTCATTCGCAGTTTTAGCCGATCCTGAAACGGCAACGGAATATCCTTCAGGAAGGTATTCTTTTGCAATTTTAATAGATTTTTCCATGGATACAGTTTGTCCTAATTGGATAGGAGGGTTTCCAAATAATTTTATCGCTCTGTCCCTGTTAACTCTTGTAATGCTCTTCAAGGCTTTTTTGGATTCAAATACCAAAATTTCTTGTAAACGAATGAATTCTCCATAAGTATTTCTTACCTTGATATTAGGTATGATGTCTGCATTTTCACCTTGTTCTTTATTAATTTTGATTCGAACATCATAACTCCTACCATTTTCGGTAAATCTACTTACTTTTTTTCCTCCCATAAGAGGTCCAATTGTATTGCCAATATTAGCCATACTCACACCTCTTACAGCGGCGGCATCGCGGTTTGGTAAAATTCGAAGTTCGTCTTGTCCCAAAACATAATCTGTATCGATGTCTTGTAAAACAGCTTCTTCTTCCAGTTTTAGCCTTATTTTATCTGAGACTTTTGCCAAAACATCCCAATCAGGGCCAGTTAACACAAGTTCTACTGGATAACCACGCCCTGCACTAAAACCACGTTGTGAGATGTCTATAATCGTAAATTTTGCTTCTGGTACGATAGGTTTTAATTCTTTACGCAAATCTTCAAAAATTTCATTTTGTGTGATTTCTTTTCCTGTTTTAGAACTGATAGGTCGTTTGCCCATGGATTGCATCGAAACAAAAAACATAGCAGCATTCGATTCTGATCCATCAAACCCTCCTACATTTCCCATGTATCTTTCAATTCCTGGTTTAGAAAGTAAGTATTCTTCTACCTTCCGCATAGCGGAGTCTGTTCCCTGAATTGAGGTTGTGACAGGTAATTTAGCACGTAGAATGAACCTACCCAAATCTTGGGATGGAATGAATTCTTTTTTTAATAACAAAAAAAATCCCAGGGAAAATATAAATACCAAAGTGGAAACAACTAATATTGTAATAGGATATCGAATTACATACTTTAGTGTATCTTCATAAAATACTTCTGCCTTTTTAAGAAAGGTTTCCATGATTGGATCTAAAATTTTAAAAATCCCGATTCGATCCCAAAACTTTAAAAACAATTGGATCCATCGATTTGTTTTCCAATTTGATACTTCATTCGTCATTTGAAGTTTTTGTTTTGATTTCGATTTTTCTTTGTCTTTGTATCTGGAAGCACGCATAGGCGTAAAACTTAGTGCCTCAAACAAAGATAACACAACTGCTACAGCTACGGTAATTCCAAATTCTAAAAAGTACCTGCCGATGACTCCTTGCATGAAGGCAACGGGCAAAAAAATTGCAATGATTGCTAGTGTGGCTGCAAGTGCCGCAAAACGGATCTCAGCTGCACCTTCCAGGGATGCTTGGTACCAAGTTTTACCCATTTCTTTATGACGGCTAATGTTTTCAAGCACCATGATGGCATCGTCCACAACAATTCCCACTGCCAGTGACAATCCAAGTAATGTGAATGTATTTAATGTGAACCCGAGTATATATAAAACTAAAAATGTTCCTATGATGGATGTAGGTATAGCGAGTAAAACATTTCCTGTACTACTCCAACTTCCTAAAAATAAACGACAAACTAAACCAGTTAGTATGATTGAAAGAATTAAAGTGAAAATAAGTTCTTCAACTGATTCGCTGATAAACGTTGTATTATCATTAGCAATACTCAAATTATAACCTTTAGGTAAAAAAGGTTTGAGTTCTTCCATTTTTAATTTTACTGCTTTTCCAACGGCAACGGCATCAGAACCTTTGATTTTTTTAATACCCAAACCCACTGCTGGGATTCGATTAAACCGACTAATTCTTTTTACTTCATCTAACCCATCTTCTACGGATGCGACATCTTTTAATTTCACCGGGCGGTACATTGCCGAACCAGTACGTGAATTGATATATATATTAGAAAGTTGTTCCACTGTAGGTACGTCACCTACGGCGCGAAGTGAAACTTCTGATTTTTTGTTTTCTAATTTACCTGATGGAACTTCAATATTTTGTTCTAATAATGTATTTGCTATGTCATCTACGGTTAGTTCATTGCGAGCCAACCGATTAGGATCCAAATACACGTTGATGGTTCTATCTACATAACCCCCAAGTAAAATCTCACCAACTCCAGGAATTTTCTGAAATTTATCTTTGAGGTATGATTTCACAAAAATCATCTTCTCTTGATCCGTTTTTCCCTCAGCAGTCAAAGCAACCCAAATGATCGGTGTATCATCCGGATTTGCTTTTAATAATATTGGGGGATCAAGTGCATCGGGAAGTTTGTTTTGAACCTGTGCAATTTTAGTTTGGATTTCCTGTAGAGCAACATCAACATCTCTATCTAATCCAAGTTCTACGGTAATCGTTGCAGCACTTTCATTAGAAGTAGATCGGATTTCTTCGACACCTTCCACCGTCAAAAGAACTTCTTCCAACGGATCAACTACATCTGACTCCATTACGGAGGGATTAGCACCTTGTAATGTGAGAACAATATTGACTACAGGAAAGTCAACATTGGGCATCTGAGAGAGCCCAAGTCTAGAAAGTCCGATAGCGCCAAGGAGAACCATGGCGAACATCATCATCCAAGAAAAGATAGGATTGCGGATGGAAATTTCAGAAAGATGCAAGTTACCTCAAAGTTTAAGCGAATAGCGCCTAAAAGTAAGACCCATCTTTACATCACAAGGTTCCAAACGAAAAGAAAAAAGATAAGAAGTTTTCTAATCGTTTGGAAAGGTAAACCTAAATTCAAGTGATGAATTTAGGCCTACGTTTTTCGATGAGGGAATGGAACCCTTCTTGTCCATCATGAGACAGAATGACTTTTGTGAAAAGATCTGCATCAATTTGGAACAAAGATTCCATTTTTTTTCGGTAAGGTTCTCTTTGGGCAGTTTTCATTCCACGACTAGAATTGTTTGTGAGTTTGGAAAGTGTCTCAGCAAATTTTAAGGATTCACCAAACAACGTTTCTGCAGTAAACAATTCATCCACAAGACCAATTTCTTTGGCTTCAGGGCCTTTGATTTGTTTCCCTGAGTAAAGAAGGTCACGAGTGACTTTGACACCCACTAAATCTTGTAAAACAATCGTAGGAATGGATGGAAAGTTTAGGCCAACAATGGCTTCGGAAAATCCAATCCTTGCCCCTTTGTCCACCATATACCGATAGTCTGAAAACAAAGCGAACACGGCCCCTGCCGCCATACAATGTCCATTCACCACAGCAATCGTAGGAACAGGAAAATGGAAATAGGTTTGTGCAGTTCTTAACAATTGTTCAACGGATTTCCGAACATCGGATTCCGTTTTTCCATACATAAGTGTGGGTTCAATTCCGTTGGAAAAAAACTGTGTTTGTGCGGATGTAAAAAGTAAAACACGCAAATTTGGATTGTTTGCGTGTTTGTTCAAAATTTGTTCGAATAATACAAAAGCTTCGAAATCGAAAGTATTCTTTTCATTGGACTGCATCTTGATTTCCAAGATGCGTTCCCCATGAAAGATCTCTGCAAAAGGATTCATATTAACTGTTTTTGTAGAGTTCCAAAATTCTGTCTTTGTATTTTTCTGTAATCACGTGTCGTTTCATCTTCATTAAGTTAGTAAGTTCATCTCCAACCTCAAAAGGTTTTGTGATGAGTGTTACATACTGTACTTGTTCGAAGTTTTTGAATCCTGTTTTAACACTGTTAAAATTACGAACTTCCTTTTTGTAAAAATCAACGATCTTTGGATTGGTGATTAGTTTCTCAGGATTTTTTTCTGAAATTCCGTTTTCTTCAGCCCAAGGAACCAGTGCATCAAAATCAGGAACAATGATGGCACCTAAAACTTTTTGGTCTTGGCCCACAATCATCGATTGTTTGATGTAAGGTGATTCATCAATTTTGTTTTCGATAGGAACTGGTTCTACGTTTTCCCCACCGAGAAGTACGATCGTATCTTTGGCACGACCAGTGAGGGTCAGTGTTTTTTTGAAGTTGATCATACCGATATCACCGGTATTCATCCAATTGTCCACGATGGTCTTTTTGGTAGTTTCTGGATTTTTGTAATATCCTTTCATTACCTGAGGCCCTTTGAGATGAACCACACCTTTTACACCTAACTTACCAAAGATGATATTCTTTTTGTCGTCGATATGACAAAGAACATTTCCCGCATCATCACGAATTTGTACTTGGCTGAGTGGAACAATATCACCCACAGAACCCATAATCGGACGATCAAATGTTCGTGCGGAAATCACAGGACCTGTTTCTGTCATACCGTAACCTTCGAGCACTGTAATCCCAATATCCATAAAAAAGGCATCTACGTGTTTTTGGAGAGCACCACCACCGGAAAGTGTCGCACGCAAATGTCCGCCTGTTGCTTGGCGAATTTTAGAAAGAACAATTCGGTCAAGAGTGAGGTAGTTAAAAATAAGTCCAAGGCCTGCTACCACATACAGAGGGGTTTTCAAAGGACTTTCTTCTGGTAAACCAAACTGTGCTGCCGCTAAAGAAAGAATTGTCACTGTATAAGGGCCAGTTAACAACAATTTAATGAAGGATACAATGGACAATGCCAAAGATTGAATGATATTTCTTCCTTCATAATCCACTTCCCAACCTTTGAGGAAACGAACTGCTGAATGATAGTGTTTTGAAAAAAAGTATGCTACTTTAAACAAAAATCTTCGGACAGGAGGAGTTTGTTTTGGGTCATTGATACGAGTGTAAATCCCGTTATAAATACTTTCCCAAACCCGTGGAGCCGAAGCCATAAAGGTAGGTCTTGCTTTTTGGATGTCGTTACGAAGTTCTGTTACCTTTGTATAGTAAGTCGAACCACCATTAATGATGGCAAAGTATTCCACAACACGTTCGAAGATATGCCAAACAGGAAGAATAGACAACATACGATCGTCAGGTGTTACTTTAGCAACACGCGGAACCACGTAATGCATTTGGTGGATCATATTGGAATGCATAAGCATCACACCTTTTGGCATTCCTGTTGTTCCAGAAGTGTAAATGAGAGTGTACAAATCGTCCGGTTTGATTCCGGCCATTCGTTTTTCCGCTTCTCGTTTTCCTTTGGCACGCATTTCTCTCCCTTTTTCTAGGAGATCATAAAAATGGAGGATTCCAGCACCTGACTTTAATTTGGTGTCTTTGTCCATGATGATGACGGTTTTTACCGACTTCACCTGAGATTTGTTATTTTTATATTTTTCGTAAACTTTGTCATTTTCCACGAAAACAACTTTCGCTTCAGAATGATTCAAAATATAAACAATTTCGGAATCGGTAATATCAGAACCCCGTGGAACGTTTGCGGCACCTGCCGTGAGCACTGCACAATCGGCAATGATCCATTCCATACGGTTATCAGCCAAAACACCAACGTGTTCTCTGGCCTTAACTCCTAAATCAATGAGGGCTTCTGCAAGTGCCAGTCCGTCTTCGTAGAGTTCTTTGTAAGTGAGGGCTTGGTAATCCTTTTCTGCATTCTTATACCAGAATGCTGGTCTTGGACCGAATTTTTCTGCGGATTCCTTATAAACGTCTGCTAGGTTATTTGCCATATCTCTCCATCTAAAAGCGGTCTTAATGATAGGGCCTACTTTTAGATGGTCAAGAGAAATTTAGGGATTTAGTCCCAGTGGAACCCTTCGCGTTGGTGTCCTTTTTTCAAATGGCGTTTGCGAATTTCGCGGAGTTTGGTCATTTGTTCGAGATTGAGTAGGTTACGTGCCGCAAGTCCCATTTGTGGGAGAAGGGTTTCGTCTTGTGTGTTGGCTAAAAACTGGTTGGTCTTCGTAAAGGAGCTTTTAAACTCCAAATTCATATCGGGATAGAAATCCATACAAGCCTCCGTGCTTTCCGGTTTCCGGGGTATTTGTCTTTTAAGGTTCCCAACCATCCGTGGTAAGTAGCCTTTCCCCAATATATGTATCGCCGGAAAATGAATATCCTGAAGCAAAAAATTTTGCTTGTACTATTTTTTTTTATCTGATTTTTGGTATTCGTTCATGACGATTCGATTGGAAAATTCTACTGGCAGACGGAACGGGCGTTTCGTTGCTTATGAGTACGGGGAAGACCTATTTGGCACCCTGTATTTGAATAAATTTTCTGGCCGAGACAAAGGTCGTCTCATCGACAAATGGAGATTAAATGACTTAGGAAGTCTCATTCGTGTCCTAGATACAGAGATTTCTCGCAGGGAAGAAGAAAATTACGAACGACCTCTTTTCCACTAATCCAACTTATTTGTTCCTAATTCGTAGGAACAAACGTTACCAAAAAAAAATCCAATCCCTTTCGAAAAAACTAAAGCGGGTATCCATACTCCGGTTCATTACCTTTACCGTTTTTTCTGCGGCAGTTCTTTTTTGTTATCTAAACAAAGAAACCTGGAAAGAATATTTATTTTCCCTTCTGATCCTTCTTCCTTTTGTGTATTTGGTTAGGTTGTATTCAAAACGAAAAATTCAAATCCAATATGTAAAAAAAACACAAAGTTTTATTTTAGAAGAACTTTCTAGACTAACAGGCGAATTCAAAAAAATCAAAACAAGAGAAGTTTGGGAATATCCTGAATTTGTGCGTAACCATCCTCTTTCCATTGATTTGGATCTTTGCACCAAACAAGGGTTTTTGGGGGTTTATGATACCACCATCACAGAAGTGGGATTTCAGACTTACCTCAAACGTTTTTTACAAGAATCCATCGAAGATACAAAACTAAATTTTCATCCTGATGAAATTCAAAACATCCTGAAAAAAAATTCTTATTTTGCATACCATCTCCTTCGTAAGTATTTAATACCTGAGGCGGAAACAAATGAAAAGTTTCCTTTAACTTATGTAAATGCAGAAGATTCTTTTTGGAAAAAAAGAAGGTTTTTAAAGGGATTTTTCCCTATTTGGGGTGTATTCTCACCCGTGTATTTGTCCTTGGGACTGTTGTTTGACTTACCTCTCCTCCCACTCCTTCTCCTCATCAATGGAATTTTGTTTGTTACCTACCGAAATGATTCTTTAAAACAATGGAAAGAAATTAAGGCGCTCTCTTCAGGGGCTTCCAGGTTTCAAAAAACTTTCGTTTATTTGGCAAAAAATAGAAAACCCACCAAACAAATGATAGGTCGAATTTCTTCTCTCGGTGATTCTTCTGAGTTACTCATTTCTCCTTTACCACATTTGATTTTGAATCTTATTTGTTTATGGGATCTTTGGAAAATCAAATCCCTCGAGAAATGGAAAAGTAAATTTGGAAATCTTTGGAATGATCTCCGAATCAAAATCATAAAAACTGATTCCCTATTGCCCTTCGTGAATTTTGGATTTTTGTTTCCAGAAGCTAGTTTTGCAGGGTCATCATCGGCTGGAAACTTAAGTGCGAAAAGTCTGGTACATCCCCTGCTCCCTAAATCCAGTCGTGTATTCAATCCACTTACCAAAATGGAACCTGGAGATTTAATGATTGTTACCGGATCCAATATGAGTGGGAAAACTACTTACCTTAGGTCCATCGCCATGTCATTGTTACTTGCCGGTTCAGGTGCACCCGTTCTTGGTTCGGAATTTGAATTTCCAGAATTTCAGATTCATACTCTCATCCGATCTCAAGATTCGATGGAAGATGGAGTTTCTTTTTTCTACAGTGAAGTCAGAAGGTTATCGTCGATCATCCATAACGCAGAGAGTTCTAAAAAAATACCAGTTTTGTTTTTGGATGAAATTTTAAAAGGAACCAATTCCAAAGAACGGTTTATTGCAACACGGGAAATTCTTTCTGTACTACGAGAAAAAAGAGCCATCGTCTTTCTCACAACTCACGATTTAAAACTAGCGGAAGTTCCTTGGGCAAAACGATTCCATTTCACCGAACTAGAAAAAGACGGACAAATGGATTTCGATTACCAAATTCGCGAGGGAGTTTCCGGTTCCACAAATGCCCTTAAGATTCTAAAAAAAGAAGGGATCCCGATTCGTAACGAAGAGGATTGAAAGTTGATTTTTAGTTTTCTTAATCTTATTTTAATTCTTTGACAACTCCATAATTTTTCCAGATAATTGTCGAAATACAGGTGAGAGTCAACCAATGGAGAGTTATGTGAAGAATTTCCTTTTATTTTTGTCAATATTTATCAGTTTTGGTTTGTTTGCTGGTGATCTCAAAGAAGATCTCAAAAATGCAACAAATGATAGCGATAAGATTTCCATTCTTTCGGAAATGGGAAAGTCAGGGGATTCGAAATTTGTTAAACCCATTACTGAACAATTGGAAAAAGGCGAATCTAGTAAAATTCGTTCGCAAGCGGCAAGTTCTTTAGGTGAACTAAAGGCTGGAATCAACGAATTACAAAAAGCTTTCGATAACGATGATATTTATGTGAGAGAAGCCGCTATTGAGGCACTTGCAAAAATCGGAAATTCAAAATCACAATCTTACTTTGAAAAAGGGGTAAAAGACAAAAGTGAAAAAATTCGTTTTTATAGTGTCCAAGGATTATCTAAAGTTGGTCGCAGTGGTAATGCGCCCATTTTCCGAAATGCAATTGAATGGAAAGACAAACCTACTCAACTAGCAGCGATTCGGGGATTAGGAAACATTAATGCTTGGGATGAATGGAAGTATGTAAAACCATTTTGTTCTAACCAAGATAAAGATTTTGTCATGGCATGTTTGTACAGTGCTGGTAAGTTTAAAACAGATGAGTCTTTATTAGCAATTGAAGGATTACTTGCAAGCCAAGACACTGAAATTAGCAAAGAAGCATTTGATGCAATTTCTAATTTTAAACCTGCTCAAGTCATTCCAACATTAATCCGATTCAAAAAGTCGAACCCAAATCACCCAAATCTAGCGGATCTTAGTGCAAACTTAAAAAAATTAAAAGCTGCAAAACAATATGCGATTATCAATGTATCGGATCGATTGAATTTACGTTCCAAAGCGAATGAACGATCAGAAGTGATCACTGGTTTACAAGGAAATTCTGTAGTCGAAATTATATCCAGAGAACCCAGGAAGTACATCATCACCAATAGCAAAGGTGAAGAAATGGAAGATTTTTGGTACCAAGTCAAAACAAGCGATGGTAAAAAAGGATTTTTATTCGGCGAATATATCCAAGTGGTAGATAGTTATTAAGGATTATATATGAAAAAAGTATCGATTCAATTAAGCGGAATACTTTTATTAAGTTTTGCTGTAGTTCTTATGAACTGTAGCAAAAAGAAAGTAGAGAACTTTACCGAACCTAAAAAAATCTTCTTTGTAGACCAGAAAGACACAATTGAAGTTTTACAATCAGAAGAGCCTTTAGCAGAGAAGATTGGAACCATTTCTGATGTAGATGCAGTACAAGTTATAGCTTTTATTGCCTATGAAAAAAACGATATGGTATACAAAACATACCAAATCAAATGTCCCACTTCGATTAAACATAAATGTAAAACGGAATTTGGTTATATTCGAGAATTTGATGTAGCTGGAAATGATTTTCTTAAATTGTCCTCCACCCATTCTGCTCTTCAGAAAAAAAAGATCATTGTCTCAAAAGATGAATACTATGAAAGTAATGATTTAAAAAAATTGATTCTGGATTCAAAATCGATCATGTCTTCGATCACCTTGAATCATTTCACAATATATCAATTTTTATTACAATCTTTGGTTTCTTCCCCTGATGACAAACTTCTAAAAATTGAAGAACTTTACCAAGCGATCAAACTAATTGAAAACCCTACTAGAGAAGATCAGTATGTAACTTCTCTTAAGAAAAAATATCCCTTTTTAAAAGAAATGGATGAGGCAGGTGCTATTACTTCTGTAGTAACAAACAATGATTTTGAACAAAAACTAACGGAAACCAGAAATGAATTGTTAAACTCATACATAGCAGGATTCCCATTACGATCATCTACTTTCAAAGGTTTAGTGGGTCAGTTTAATAAAGTAAAAACTTTTCCTTACTTTACTGAAAAATTATTCGAGTATTTATCCAAAGAAGGAATATATTCTGTTTCTGGATTTGAAGCACAATACTTAGTGAATGCGGATTCCGGAGTATCGGCGATAAATAAACTTAAAAAAATAGACCCAAATCTTGACCCATCCAAGATGGTAGCACTATTCGAAATTTTGAATGATTCAGGAACTAATTTTCGATTAAAACTCCAAACTTTAGATGTGAATGGCACTGTTACAAAAGAAGATTCCTATTCTCTAGTTTCCATTTCGGCAGAGGAATCAGGAAGTTCTTTGGGATTTAAAGTCAAAACAGATAAACAAGATTTTATTTTATCTCCCCTTGAGACGACACCTAACCTACTCATAGCTGGAGAGGGATTCAAAGAATACCTCAAGGCAATTCCAAATGATTACAAAGAAATCATCAAAAACAATGACTACGAAAAAGCTAAAATGTTAATTGCACTTAAATTCGGTGAAGGTGGATTTGATGAAAAAATAGGTAAAATGGTTTATATCCTGTCTGCTTCGAAACGATATTGGATCATGTTAGATTTATTTCGCTTCAACTCAACCGTCAAAAGAACAACCGATTATTCAGGAACTTTAGAAACGTCTTTTTCTGTGAATGATAGTAGTTGTTTTTCTATTAGTAAATGGAGACAACCAAAAGGTGAGTTATACATTACAGGTATTGAAAGCAATTGTTATAGTGAATATGAAGAAGAATTAAAGCCTACAGAAGACTTATGTTTTTACGAAGGCGGATCAAAATTCTTTCAATTTGAATTTTCACCTTCTGAACTAAGATCAGATAAACCTAATGTAGATTTCAAATTTGAAGATTCTGGGGTTTGCCAAGTGATTCAACATATTATGCAATAGAATCAAACTACAAATTGAATAATCCCAACGAAATGTTCGTTGGGATTTATTTTTCCGGTTCTTCCTCTTCCGTCCCACCAAACAACGACTTAATTCCCTTCCATCCTTTTTGAACACCACCTGTTACATTATCCACAGCTTTATTTACATAATCAGACATCGCGGAGCCAGCAATCCCACCCACAGCGGCACCGGCAGGACTTGCCAAAAAAATTGTCCCCACGTATACCGAACCAAGCCAAATGGGATCAATGAAGGGAGCAGAAACACCATACGTTCCACGGTAAATAATCGGAAGTTTTAAAGCCTTACCAGCAACTCCTGGCATAGCGATGGTAAACTTCATATCGATATTTTTATTAAATCCAATTTTACCACCGCCAGAACCAACAATTCCATCTGCCTTTAATGCAAAATTTCTTACTTCAATATTTTCTTTCATATATTGAAAATCAAACTTGAGTTCGTTATATGGTGTTGCTCGACTGAAATCTATTTTTTTTAAGTTGATGACACTACCAATCGAACTAATTGGTTTTAAAATATTGGTATAACTTAACAGTTCACCATTCTTTGCATTGATATTTCCAGTGATTTGTAAATTGTTAATGAGTCCATCTTCTGTATCAGCGGGTGATGATAAAAGAAATTCAGAATCTAAATTTCCTGTGATAGGTGAGATATTAAATAAATCGGCTAAGATGGGAGCCACTCCCAAATTTTTAATATTCCCTTTGATTTCAAGATTAGGTTGGTTGCCCCAAAGATAATGACCTGTCCCTATGGCAGTTCCTTCGTAAGCCTTTAATTCAAATTTTGTGATGTTTAATTTCCGTTTTGCATAATGAATATTTAACTTTAATGAATCTGCATTAAAGTTTCCAATATTCAAATTTCTAAAATTAAAATTTAAATATACATTCATTCGATTCACATAACCTGTGCTTGGTATGTTTCTGGTGAGGATTGATTTTTCTAAATCGGGATCTACCCAAATTTTAGTTACTTTGATGATACTGGGAACATCCAAATAATCAGAGGTTCCTTCAAAAGAAATTGTTGGGGACAAAGGTGGTTTTAAAAAGTTAACAAATCCGGATCCATAAAGTTTAGATTTTCCCTTCCAATCAACAATGATATCCGCAAACGATAATTTCGATTCCCGAATGTCATAGTTCATGACTGTAGATGCATAACCGTCGGCAAATGGTTTACCGTCTTTCAATGCTAAATCACGAATGTGCACTCGATCAGCAATGGCATAAATTTTTGCGTCATCCCGTTTGTAAAAAGGAATGGCACCACTTGCTTTTGCGAACCGTAAATCTCCATAAGTAAAAATAATGAGTATATCGTGAAGATCGATTCCTTTAATATTTTGGAATGTAAACTCTCCTTCCAACCTCGAAGATTCATAAGACATTTCATCAGTAACAAAAAAAATGTTTGTGCTAAGAGAAATGGTTTCTTCGTTTAACTTTCCATAGATATAAATATCTAAGTCTCGTAAATCTTGATCCAATTGAAATTTAGTTTCCCAAAGATATAATTTAATTTTTCGCGAATACAATTTATCTTCGAATAGGATAGTAACATTTTTGATTTCGATTTGGTTTACGAAATTGGCAAAGGTTTTAGAAAAATAGATTTTTGTATTGGTATCAGCCGGTTCTTCCGTTTTTTTCAGATTTTCTTTGGAATTAGATTCAGTACCGGCTAGAATCTTTTCGAATAAAGGAAAGGATTCATCCTTTTCTCTTAGGATCTCCACCGTGCCCGTATTGAGATAAATTTTTCGAATTTCAAGAGGTTGCCCTACAAACACTCCATAATAAACTTCGATCCTCAGTTTATGTACACGAATCAACTCATCATCATTTTTAGATACAGATACCTCAGTAAGTTCAATTCCAGGGAATGGAAAAAAAACAGGTTCAGAAATTTGATAATTCACCTGAAGGCCTGTTAGTTGGTTCGTAGTGTCCAGGATTAGTTTTTTATAGTAGTCTGGGTCTGCCAAAAGCGGGTATAAAATAAAAAACATCGTCATCGATAAAACAAAAATTCCTGTTAGTAGGATTTTACCGATAACTCCTTTGATTCTGTCTCGAATGCTCAGTTTCATAATGATTTTACTTTAATGGGAAATGACATTTCACTCTGCGTGTTGGTGTAGGATATGATTCCACAGGTTCCTGTGTTTTACAAATATCTTTTACTATGGGACATCTTGTATGGAATCGACAACCAGTGGGTTTGTTCATCAAACTAGGAATTTCCCCCGTTAGAGGTTCAGAAACTTTGGTTCGATCCTTTAAATCAAAACTAGCAGAGAACAATGCTTTTGTATAAGGGTGTAGTGGTGTTTTGCTAATCTCATCACGACTACATTCTTCGACAATTTGTCCTAAATACATGACAGCGATACGATCCGATACGTGTTTTACAATGTTCAAGTCATGAGATATAAACAAATAAGATAGTCCATATTTCTCACGTAACAATAAAATATTATTAATTACCTGTGCTTGCGTAGAAATATCCAATGCAGAAACTGCTTCATCACAAACAACAAGACTTGGTTCTAAAATTAATGCTCTTGCAATCGCAATCCTTTGTCTTTGCCCACCACTGAATTCATGAGGATAACGATGTAAAATATCAGAAGGTAAATTAACTTCCGCAAGAGCCTTAATTGCTTTTTCTTTTTTTTCTGCGATACTCAAATTGGGGAAATGAATTTGTAAACCCTCAGTGACGATTTCTTCGATCGTAAAACGTGGGTTTAACGAAGAATATGGATCTTGGAATACAACTTGGATCTTTCTTTTGAGAGTTTTCTGTTCTTCATTTTGAATATCCTTAATTTCCTTAGATTCAAATTGGATGGAACCTGAATCAAAAGGTAATAAAGAAAGAATTGCACGACCAATGGTGGACTTCCCACAACCGGACTCACCGACAAGACCTAGAATATTTCCTTGAGGAATCGTAAAACTGACTCCTTCAACTGCCACAAGTCTTTTAGTAGAAAAGGAAAGAGATTGGGATTGTTTATAAGAAACAACTAAGTCTTTTACATTAAGCACTTTCTTTCCCTCCATATAAAAAACATTCTACTGATTGATTTAGAGACATGGAAATCGCCTTGGGAATAGAAGTATGACAAACTTCTAATTTTTGATTGCAACGAGTGTGGAAACGACAACCAGTGGGATATGATTTTGGTGAAGGAACAATTCCTTCTATAGTCACCAATTTTTTACCTATATTTTCATGATTGGGGTATGCAGCAATGAGAGCCTTTGTATAAGGATGTTTAGGAGTATCGATCACCTCTTCGACAGTTCCTTGTTCGATCATTTTTCCTGCATACATTACCGCAATTCGGTCTGCAATATGACTCACAAGTCCAATATCATGAGAGATAAAAAGAACAGACATTCCATTTTCCTTTCGTAACTCTTTAAGAAGTTCAATCAATTGTAATTGGATGGTTACGTCTATGGCGCTTGTTGGTTCATCTGCAATTAAAATTTTTGGATCACACATGAGGGCCATGGCAATACAAACTCTTTGTAACATACCACCGGAAAATTGATTAGGGTATTGGTTTAATCTGAGTTTTGCATCTGTGATTCCCACTCGTTCCAATAGATACACTGCTTTTTTTTCGGCCTCGTCTTTGGAACCAAGACCATGTAACAGAAAACCTTCGATGAGTTGGGCGCCGATTTTATGAAGGGGGTTTAGTGCTGAAAATGGCTCTTGGAACACATAAGCAATTTCCCTTCCTCGAACTGATCTTAGGTGGTCTGAGGAAGTTTTTAATAAATCTTCACCTTCAAATAAAATGGAACCAGTCGGATACAAAGTAGTGTTCGAAGGAAGGATTTGTGTCAGGGCCAAACTTGTGATCGATTTTCCACAACCCGATTCCCCAACTAGAGCTAAAGTTTCCCCTTTCACCAAATGAAAACTTACGTTGTCGACAATGGGTAAAATTCCCTCGTCTGTTTTGATTTGGATGGATAGATCTTTGACTTCGATGGCTTTTGTGATACTTGTCATTCGTAAACCACCTTATCCTTTGGATCAAATGCATCGCGTAATCCTTCTCCTACAAAAGCAGAAAACAAAATGGTGAGAAATAGTGCTACGGATGGAAAAGTAATCAACCACCAAGCAGTTAACCTCTCTCTTCCTTGTCCAATGAGTTCACCCCAGGAAGGATTGGGAGCAGGAATTCCATAACCCAAAAAGTCAAGTGCCGACAAAACAGAGATGGCGGAGATCAAAATAAAAGGTAAAAACGTAACCAGAGGGGTAATCGAATTGGGCAACAAATGACGCATGATAATAGAAAAGGAAGATGCACCTAATGTTTTTGCAGCATCAACAAACTGTTGTTTGCGGAGTTTCAAAAATTCACCACGCATATAATAACTAAGTCCGATCCAACTGAGTGATCCATAAGTAACAATTAAAACAAAAAATCCTCGTCCAAAAAAAGAACCCATAATCAAAATTAGATAGAGGAAGGGAATGGCAGAAAGGATTTCAATGATTCGTTGTAAAAACAAATCGAGTCGTCCTACAAAATATCCTTGGATTCCACCGATAAATGAAGCAAGGAAAATCTCGACAATGATGAGAATCAAACTAAAGGTCATTGCCAAACGATAACCATAAATAATACGAGTGAACACATCCCTACCCCGATCATCAGTTCCCATCCAATGACTGAAAGTAGGTTTGGAAGGTGGATTGGTTCCTTCTTCCAAACTTTCTAAATTGTCTTCATTCACGCCAAAAGGAATCGGAGGAAAAAGCATAAGATTAGAAGATTCAGAAAACCTAGATTCCAAATTTAGTTTTTTATAATTTGGTTCTGTAAGATTATTTCCCCCAAATTTTGTTTCTGGATAAAAACTAAAAATTGGAAAAGACAAACTTCCTTCATACAAAACAAAAAGTGGTTTGTTATTGATGAGAAGCGGAGAAAACAAAGATAAAAGATAAGTATAAAAAAGAATTAACATCGAATAGTAAGCTCGTTTGTTTTTTTTAAACTTCTCCCACTTACGTATGTTTGCCGGGTTTGAAATAAAATTCATTCGAAATCAATCCTCGGGTCAATGAGTATATAACAAAAATCAGAGACAATTTTTCCAATGAGCCCTAAAAAACTCTGAGCGAGAAGTAAACCCATCATTAAATCCGTGTCTCTTTCTCTGACAGCTTCAAAACTAAGAAGGCCCATTCCATCAATATTAAATACAAGTTCGATAAACAAAGATCCAGAGAATATCAAAGTTAAGTTACTTCCAAATCCTGTGGCGATAGGAATCAGAGAATTACGAAATGCATGGCGAAAAATGGAATCGGAAAAACTAAGTCCCTTTGAAATCGCAGTCCGAACATATTCTTTTGCAATTTGATCAAGTAGACTGTTTTTCATTAACAAGGTGAGGACAGCAAAACTTCCTACCACATAACAAATCACAGGTAAAAACATATGAGTTAAACGATCATTTACCTTTCCCCAAAAACTCAAATCTTCATAGAAGTCAGATACTTCATGTCCCAAAGGGAAAAAAGAAAACACCTCCCCCGATGCAAAAACATATAAAAGTAACATGGCAAAGGCGAAAACAGGAAGGGAA
Organism: Leptospira kanakyensis; assembly: GCF_004769235.1. Lineage (NCBI taxonomy): Bacteria > Pseudomonadati > Spirochaetota > Leptospiria > Leptospirales > Leptospiraceae > Leptospira > Leptospira kanakyensis. The sequence continues at coordinate 870,584 of NZ_RQFG01000005.1, forward strand.
TAAGTAAAAAAGATGATAAAACTAGAAATGAAATCAAACCGACTGCCTTCTTTTAATGCCTTTTGGATCCCTAAAGGAATACAAATCAAATAAGTTAAAAAGAATCCTGAAAGTCCAAAAAAAAGTGATACGGGAAGTTTTTCTACAATGAGATCTGAAACTTTTCTGGAATGCAAACGAGACTCACCTAAATCAAATTGAACAATTTGTTTCAACCAAAGTAAGTAGGCCACGGGTGCTGGTTTGTCTAAATGAAGTCTTTGTTTGATGAGTTCAATTTCTTCTTTTGAAATTTGTTTGGTGGAGGCACCTGCCAAATTCCCAGAACCTTTTAATTTTGCAATTTCGCTATTGAGTGGGCCCCCGGGAGCAAAATGGGAAATTAAAAAAACAAGGAAAGTGATTCCAAGTAGGGTAGGAAAGATAAGTAAAAACCGTTTTAAAAAATATTTCCACATGTCTTAGAACTCCCACCACTCTTTCGGTTTTTTATAACCTTTCAATTCTAAATATCCTTTGGCAGACTTTTTTTGTTTTGAATCTATGGCGGTCACCCCACCTTCCCAATAAATGGTTCTTGTTGATTTGGTTCCATCAAACTCTTGTTCATTGAAAATGGGAGACACCGTCCACTCTCCGCCGGGATACTTAATTTTCCAATGTAAAGGGTATTCAATTTTTGTATTGGGACTTTTCCATTTGGTTCCTATGGCCCCCATTTGGATCTGGCCTGGTTCCGTCCAGGAAGTGATTTTTCCTTCTGGATTGCGATAGGTTCCAAAAATTTCTGGGGGAATTGTGTTCGATTCGCGAAATCTAAAAAAAACATAATCTCCGCCGAAATCATCGGATAAACAAATCCAATCCCAACTGGTATTTCCCGTGGCAAGACTAGGAATGGATTTTGCATTTTTTTCGCTCCATTCATGATCCATCCAAGAACTTCCCGAAACAATGGTTTCCTTTTTTCCATTTACCGAGAGTGTTCCTGAAGTTTTTAGTCTCGGATAACTGTAGTAATACGAAAATATATTTGGATTTCGGTTGGATTTGATAGAAACTCCATCCTTTCCATGAACCAAAATTTTTCCATTTCCTTGTAAATCTAATTCTAAACGTAAATCTTTTGATTTTGATTCGGCAAAGACATGAAATCTATCTTTTGAAATAATTTTTAAATGATAATCACCGCTATAAATAGTTTTGTCGGTATATCCTGCAAGATCACCTATGGTTCGTTTGATTGTCTGTGATGTATGATGTTTTTTCGAAGAAAAATCCGAAATCGCAAAATGAACCGGGAATACTTCGGGATTCCAATCTCCGCCATCCGAAAATTTCAATCGAAAAAAAGAAAGTTCATAACCATACGAATTTCCTGAATGAGATTCTACAAATCCAACAAAGTAACACCATTCCAATCCATAATCAGAATGAAAACTATGATCTTTAGGAAAACTAAAATGAAAAAAACAAAGTGATAAAAATAAAACTTTAATTCTATTCATCGGGCAAAGACTCCCACTTCTTTTCAAGTGGAAGGATATGAAGATACGACTTTTCAATTGATTTCATTTTTTGAATGACATCTTTCATTTTTTTCTTTTCATTCAACTTTGCATATACTTGGGCTAAGTTACATAAATTAGATAAATTTGCATCGCTTATGGAGTGGGCTTTTTTCCATTCTAGTTCCGCTTTTTCAAACAACTCTATTTGATAATAACAATATCCCAAAACAGAATGTGATTTAAAATGATTGGTTTTGAATTTATTATAAGATTCCAACAATTCTATGGCCTTATCAAAATTTCGACTATAAGCCAAAGCTTTTCCGTACAAAAGTTGTGTGTCTAAATCACGTGGCAAAATTTGATGCGCTTTTTCATAAAAAGTAACTGCTTCTGAAAATTGTTTATTTTGATAGGCTGCATCACCTTTCGATTTAATCGTTTTGAATTCGGGTAACCGAGGAGATAACTGAAGGCCAAGAAGTGTAATATCATCCATAGGATCTGTTCCCATGGTAAATTCTTTGTGGATGCTAAGAATATTCTCTACTGTTTCTTGGATGGATTTATCAAAACAAGATTCTATGATTTGGATGAGTTTGGTTTCTCCAAATGCGTCTCCCTTGTCGTTCTCTGCTTCTGTAAGTCCATCTGTGTATAAAAACATTTTATCACCTGGTTCCAATTGGATTTGGAAATCCAGAAAGGTTTCACCAGCATCCGGAAACATTCCAAGAAAGGTTCCATCACCTTCACAAATTTCAGCCTTGTTGGTTTTGGCTCGAAATAAAATGGGTCTTGGATGGCCGGCAATGGAATACAAAACTTTATAATCGTCATGAATTAAAACATAAACACAAGTTGTGTATCCTTGTTGTTTGACTAAATCCAACAACTCTCGGTTAATCAGTTTGAAAATTTCTGATGGTTTAGGTTTTTTATAATTCGAAAATAATAACTTAGAAAGTGCAGTAATAAAGGCAGCAGGAACTCCGTGACCAGACACATCACAAACAGCCACTCCCAATTTATCCATGTTATATGGAAAATAATCATAATAATCACCGCTGACTTCTTGCATCGGAGTGAATCCAGTCCAAAACTGAATTCCATTCCAATCAGGGATAATTTCTGGAATTAATCCTTTTTGGATGTTTTTTGCCAGACGTAAGTCTTTTGCCATGGAAAGTTGTTTTTTCTCTAACTCTTGTTTGAAAGATTTTAATACTTCAACAGCCGCTTCCAAATCCCTGTTTTCAATTGCAAGTTCTCTTGACCTTCTTACCACATCCTTGACATCCACAATGGAAATTTCTTCTAAATGAGAATCCGAACGTGAAGTTACCATCACACGGTGGCGGTTTGATACATCGTCTTTAGTCAAACGAGACCTAGACAAAAACATTTTGTCTTCCAACCACTCCAATTCATATTCATTGGAATCGGCTCCGAACAGAATGTCTTCACCTAACTCTTTATGCGAAACATGGATTCCAAAAAGCCGAGTTTTTGTCATCCGAATCGTAAACGTTTTAAGTTCAAAAAGAACAGCAAGACCGTTTAGCATACCTTGAAAAAAAACAGCATCATACCATTTCTCTTGGTATTCCGGTAAATACTTGAATATAAATAAAACTTTATGATCCGCAACAGGTTTTACATTCAAATACACTGCGCGTGTTAGTCGACCAATCAAAATAGGTAAACGTTGGATCATCTCCTCTAAATCAATTCTTGAATCATCTAGAGGTAATAAATCATAAGCATTGGTGATGAGACTTTCTGTTCCTAGGTGGTATAAAATTCCCGAAATATCTAAAGATTGGGCGATGATTTGAATGATTTTATCTTCTAAGTCTTGTGAGATCCAATAATTAGGATCTTTTAGAATCCGAATGTAAACCGTATCATCTAAAATTTCGGGAAATGGATTGTTGTGGCGCGAAAGATGATTTTCGCGTAGGTACACTTGCACTAGTCCCGAGACACGTTTTGATGATATTTCTCTTCCTGATTGCAGTGGTAATACCCTCACCTAGGATTCCCTTCGGTAGGAGAAAAATAAATTTCAATCGATCCCTAGGCAATAGATTTTTCAATGGAGATATGATTTGGTATCTTCGTGTATTTGGTGTTTTTGTTTTGGTTTTTGCGGTAGTTACATTCCGTCAAAGTGAAACTAAAGTGGAGCGGACTTGGGATGTCACAATCAAACCAGACCAAGTGCAAAAGGTTCTTTACGAATCCTTCCAACCCAAATCCTTCCGTTCCCCTGTAGTAGGAGAAACCTGGGAATCCAAAGTGATGGGAGAGCCAGTAAAAAGCACTACCACTTTAGCAAATCTACAATCATCAGAATTCCAAATCTCCACAGAAGGATTCAAACATTACCGAATTCTAAAAGAGTCCTACCGCTGGGAACTCATCCAGAACGGCGTTCGTATTCACGGAACTTGGGAAGCAGAAACAAATCCCAATTTCCTTTCCAAACTTCTATTTTTATTTTTTAGCACTGCGGATCTTAACCACATTGCTGATGGAAAACAAAAACTATTCTAAGATTTGGCCTTTGTACTTTCGAGTAAAACGGTCGCCATCACCATGGCACCTTCACTGCGACCGAGAGCACCCATCCCTTCCGAGGTAGTTGCCTTAATTGAAACACAGTCTAACGGTAATTTGGTGATTTTTGCCAAAGATTCGTTTAGTTCCGCACGAATCGGATTGATCTTAGGATGATCTCCGACATAAGTACAATCAACGTTCACAAGTTTAAACTTTTTTTCTGCGATGAGTTCTAAACATTTATCTATGATCCGCGTTGACTTCATATTTTTGTATTGTGGATCCGTATCTGGAAAATGAACCCCAATATCACCGAGAGCCAATGCTCCAAGAATGGCATCCGCCACCGCATGTAAGACAATATCAGCATCACTATGACCAAGAAAGGCAAATTCCGATTTGATTTCCACACCAGCAAGGACAAGCGGGCGAAAAGGTTCATGGATTAATTTATGAAAATCAATTCCGTTTCCAACTCTAAACATAAATCCTACTTTTTATAACTCAATTCTAACATTCGGTTCACAGACTTTTGTGCGAGACGAATCACTTCTTCATCCAAAAAGATTTCAAACTGTTCTTTGAGAAGTGCATCTCTTACTTTTTCCAAAGTAATTTTTTTCATATGCGGGCAGGTTTGGCAAGTAGAGACAAATTCTTTTTCCGGGAACTCGGCCCGCAGGTTGTCCCCCATCGAACACTCTGTCACTAACATAATTTTGTTTGTTTTGCTTTGGCGAATGAAATCCACCATTTGCGAAGTAGATCCAGAAAAATCTGCTTCTTTGACAACATCTTCATGGCATTCTGGATGTGTGATGACAGTCAAATCGCCAGAAAACAAACGTTTAGCGGACTTAATGTCTTCAGGTGTGTACATTTCATGTACCATACAACGACCAGGATGAGAAATGATGGTTTTTGTTGTATGATTGCGAACATTTCCTGCCAAATATTCATCCGGCAAAAAAATCACAGTATCCCCTTCCACAGCGTTTACAATTTGTAAAGCATTGGCCGAAGTGCAACATACATCAGTTTCTGCTTTTACTTCCGCCGAACAGTTGACATACGTGACAACGGGAACTCCTGGATATTTTTTTTTGAGTGCTTTGACATCGTCTCTTGTGATGGCTTCAGCCAAAGAACAACCAGCTTTCATGTCTGCAATCAACACTCTTTTTTCAGGAGATAAAATTTTAGCAGTTTCAGCCATAAAATGAACCCCATTAAAAAGGATCATATCGGCTTTGGTTTCCTTTGCCATTTTGGAAAGATACAAAGAGTCTCCAATGATATCAGATACTCCCCAAAAAACATCGGGAGTCATATAATTATGACCAAGGATCACAGCATTTTTTTCTTTTTTAAGGCGGTTAATTTCTTCCGACAAAGGAATGATCCTTTCTTCAATTTCGTGAGGAAGGTAAACTGGATTTAATTTTTGAACCAACTGGTCTTTAGTAACTAATGACATATAACACTCCTTTTAGTGAATATTAAAACGGATCGGAACGAAGGATGGTATCTGTTTCCGAAATTCCCGAATCGGATGGTGGAACTTCATTTTCCAATGATCCACACTGATTGAATGCTTCGCGCCAAGATATTTCTGCTTGAGAGGTTCCTGTCCTTTGGACTCTCCGGTAATCGGAATTAGAATTAAAAGAATTTTGGTTACAAGCCTTGGCAATGTTATAAGTGTAATTTGTTTTTGTAAAACAATCAAAGTATAAAATGGCAACTGCATCCGTACTAAGTTCTTGAGGAAGGATTTCCCCTTTTAATTTCGAAATCAGTCCTGAACAAACACTGGCACTGGAATCGGTGGTGGCCACACAACTTGATTCCGATAGAATAAATCTTTGACAGGCCGCTTGGATCGCGCTTTCTTGCGATAGAATCGAACCAAGTAATTCTGTTTCAGAATCCTCATTTGATTCTTTTTTACAACCATTCGCCGTAAAGACAATGCCTGTTAATAAAAAGAAAATCATTACCTTCCTTTTCATACTGATTCTACTTTCCCTCCTTTTGGGTGGTCTTGTCTATTTCCTTTTTCAGAAAAAAGCGAACCCAGATCCTAAAGAATCTTCCTATGATTCCCGCTCCGAGGTCTATTGGCAGAGGTTACAAAACCGCCCAGAGGTTCTACAAGGGCCTGGATATCCTTCCGATTTACGTGATTTTTTAGAAACCCTCCGGGGCAAAGAATCCTATCTTTGGGAAGGGGATAGAGACAAAACCTATGTCTTTTTACTCGAAACTTATCCGGATGAAAGGGGCCATGTACTTTATGCCGTATACGTTGCGTTTATGAATTGGAAGGAAAAAACTCAGGAAGTGGAAACGAGAGACGATCTTTCTTCTTATGAAAAGCTAACAGCCGTGAATCGTTTATCGGAAGAAATTTTTCCCCTTGTACTCCGCCAGCTCCTTTTTCCCAAACACCCAACCAAACCGCCAGTTTGGCTTCTATCCTTTCTAGAAGATTACATTCAGAAAAATCCCTACAGTTATTCTAGAGAACGAAAAAGAATTTTTCTAAAGAAAAAAGCGGATCTTTACCAAAAAGAAAAATGGGAAATCCAGTCCTGGGAAAGTCCTATGTTTTTCCGCCAGGTAGTCGACCTAATTTATGCACGGGAATTATTAGAAATGTCCGAAGAAGAAAGAACTTCTTATCGCAGTGCAAAACAGGAAGAACTGAAAGTCGATTTTTGGAATTGACAAGTCCTTTTGCATCCCCCCTTATAAATGGGGTTATGAAACAAATTCTTTTCTCGTTTCTCTTAGTAGGATTCTTATTCCAATGCAGTAGCAGTCCCAAACGACTCGACAACGCCGATGATTATATCTCCGACTCAGGTGGGCTCACAAGCCAGGAATTGGTGAAAGCTGCTGACAAACTAGCAGGCCAAATTGGTGAGTACTTTAAAGAAAACCCACACGAAGAAGGAGTTTTCGTTGCCCACTTCCCTACTCGTAACGATACTTCTGAACAAATCCAAACAGAACTATTTGACAATGCCTTTGTTTCCAAACTCATCAAAGGAAAAATTTATACAGTTCGCACCAAAACAAGAGAACAGTCCCTCAACGAAATCCAGTTCAGTTTATCTGGACTCACTTCCAATAGACTTTCGATTGGAAAGTTAAAATCTCCCAACTTCTTTGTTCGTTGTGAAATTAATGAAAACATGTTTACTTCTGATGGAGAAAAAATCGTAGAACAGTCCATCAATATTGAACTTGTTGAAGTAGAAACTACGATCGCCGTTTGGTCTGAAAAAGTATCTTATCGTAAACTCGCTGTTCGAGGAAATAAAGGGGTTAGTTGGTAAACCTCTCCATCACTCCATGAAAAAAACGATTCTCTTCCTTTCTCTTTTCATTCTCGGTTGTGCCAGTGATTACAACAAAATCATCCAAGCAACCGAATCGGCATACTATGGGCAAAACTATGATTCTGCCATTCCTAAAATTAGAGAACTTTACGAAGGTTCTTCTAATAAGGACAAACTTTTGTTTTTGATGGAAGCCGGTATGATCTTTCATACCAAAGGGGACTATGTTACCTCGAATAAGGTTTTCAAAGAAGCAGAAGACATTGCAGACAATATCAAAGTCAGTATGACGAGATCCGGATTATCGTTTATTTTATCAGATAACGAATCCAATTACACCGGTGAAGATTTTGAAAGGGTGATGATCAAGTTTTACATTGCAAATAATTATCTACTCCAAGGTGATACAAACAATGCAAAAATTTATTTCAGAAGGCTCGATTTCGAACTAAAAGAAATGCGTTTTTTATCGGCAGAGTATCGCCAAAACAATGCCGCTCGTCTGATTGATGCTTATGTTTCAGAAAGTCTTGGTCGTTACAATGATGCGAGGGTCCAATACAAAAACATGGAACAACTCATTGGAAAAAGCCAAAATCTAATTGCCGACAGGTATTTGTTAGCTGCCAAAGAAGGAGATTCTACGGACAAAAATAAGTATGCGGCAGGACGTTCTAGCCTGCAAGCCTACAATAGTTCTATGCAAAGAACTTCTCCTGAAAATGAAAAACTTTCCGAGGTCATTATCATCCACGAAGCGGGAAAGTCTGCGATCAAAATGTCTCGCGGAAAACTAATTGAAGATGAATATTTTGCCGTGGCTCTACGCGGAGCCGTGGAAGTAGGCCTTCGTTCCAAAGGAGCAGGAGCATCTTTAGCTGGTGCAATCGCTGCCTTATCGGTAGCTGAAAATCCAATTCCAGTTTATAAAGAAAGAGATCCAAAAGGTTCTCTTCCTAAAAAGTATTACATCAACGGTGTGGATGTTGGTTATTCAGACATTATGAATAATTATTCGGAAACAGCGATGAACAACTTCAATGAAAGCTATAAAACTCTCATCACTAAAAACCTAACATCAATTTCACTTAAAGTCGTAGCAGCTGTGATCGCATCAGAAGCTATGGCTCGCGCCATTGAATCTGGTGGGAAAAATAAAAATAACGATTTAGTTTCTACGTTGATCCGAGTGGCGGCCGGTGCTGCGGCAGGTCTTGCTGTTTCACAAACAATTGCTCCTGACTTACGTTGTTGGAGAACCATTCCTGCCAACTTCCAAGTCAAACGGATCCTTCTTGCTCCAGGAGAATACGATTTTAAAGTAGAATCTCCTGGATCGGTAGTGACAGCGGCTCCGAGAAAACTCCTTGTGGAAGCCGACAAACCTTTGTTTGTTTCTGTTCGTTCTTATTCGAACTAATTTTTAATCGTTTTTTCTTCTTAAAAAAGCAGGGATATCGTAATCCTCTCCGTAGTTTTGAAACGGGGAGGATTGTTTTTGAGACGAAAATCCTCGGTTCGTTTGGCGGATGGAACGAGTTGAATCAACATCCCTTCCCAATCCAGATTCCTTTTCCTCTGATTTTCGGATGTAAACCATAGGAGAAATAGATTCTTCCGAACCTACTACCTTTTGTTCTCTTTGGTATTGTTTTCCTTTTTTGTTAAACCCAGTAGCAATCACAGTCACCCGAATTTGATCCGTTAGGGACTGGTCTTCGTTCAGTCCAATGATGATATTGGCATCGGGATCTGCTTGGGCCGTAATGATTTGTGAAACTTCGTTCCATTCATGGATGGTCAAATCATTTCCCCCAGTCACATTGATGAGTAGGGACTTGGCACCTTGGATGCTGGAATCCTCTAACAGAGTGTTGTTGATGGCTTGTTCCACGGCTTCACTCACACGAGTTTCCCCACTTCCTTCACCTACACCTAAAATGGCATCTCCAGTATCTTTCATAATTGTTTTTACATCGGCAAAGTCTACATTGATGATTCCTGGATGGTTGATGATATCACTAATCCCACGAACACCATTTAACAAAATATCGTCGATCACACGGAAAGCCATATCTACGGGAGTGTTTTTATCCACTACTTGAAAGATAGAATCGTTACGGATTGTGATGAGTGTGTCTACATTTGCACGAAGTTGGTCAATGCCAAGTTTCGCAAGTTCCGCTCTACGTTTTCCTTCAAAAGAAAAAGGAACTGTCACCACACCCACAACCAAACATTTCATCTCTTTGGCAATGGCAGCAATGATAGGAGCAGCTCCTGTTCCCGTTCCGCCACCCATACCCGCAGTGACAAAAACCATATCAGCCCCTTTCAGTGCCGATACAATTCGTTCTTTGTCTTCCAGTGCTGCTTTCTCACCGAGTTCAGGATCACCACCGGCTCCCATTCCTCTTGTTACTTTGTTACCTAACTGGATTTTTACTTCTACGGGAGATTTTAATAATACTTGTTCGTCGGTGTTCATCACAATAAAGTCAACACCTGTCATTTTAGAATGAACCATTCGAGTGACGGCGTTCATTCCGCCTCCACCGACTCCAATGACTTTAATAATGGCTGGGCTTGTTTTTTCTTCTTCTAGGTACAACATTCACTTATCCTTAGAGATTATTCTCCATCCAACGACGAACCTTCTTCATCCAACCGTCTGAATCAGATCCGGAGTGCATGTTTCTTTGTTCTAGATTTTGTATTTTTGAACTATATTTAATCAGACCAACAGCAGTGGCATATTCAGGAGAAGAAATTTTATCTACAAGCCCACTGAGACCGGCTGGTTTCGCACGACCAACTGATAGACGTAATACTTCTTCTGCAGTGGCTTCAATTCCTTGTAAAAGAGAAGTACCGCCAGTAAGAATCACTCCTCCCGCCAAACTAGACTTAAATCCTGATCTTATAAGTTCGTGATCAATCATTTCTAAAATTTCGCGAACCCTTGGTTCTAAAATTTCAACGAGTTCTTGGCGAAATACAGAACGAGCAGGCCTACCGGAAATTGAAGGAATTTCGAATTTTTCCGTAGGATCAACCATATCAATGCGCGTATGGCCGTAGCGTTTTTTAATGACTTCGGCTGTTTCCACGGTAGTTTTTAAACCTATCGAAATATCACTAGTGATATGAAATCCACCAAAAGGAACTACGGAAGAAAAAGCAATTCCCCCATCAACATAAATAATGATATCGCAGATTCCGGCACCAATATCAATGACGGCAGTTCCCAAATCTTTTTCACCTGATGTGAGGATGGCCTCTGAAGAAGCAAGACTTGATAACACTCGGTCCATTTGTAAAAGACCAGCTTGTTCCACACAACGATCAATATTATTGAGAGCAGTATTCCCACAGGATACAATATGTACTTCTGCTTCTAAACGAACTCCAGTCATACCGATAGGATCTTTGATATTGACCTGATCATCTACTTTGAATTCTTTTGTAAGAACATGGATGACTTGTTGGTCGTTGGGAACATGTACGGCTTGGGCTGCTTCCACAACCCGCATGATATCGGTTTCGGAAACAATCCGTTCTCTGTTTGTTACAGCGATGATTCCTTTTTCATTGAATCCATACACTGACTTTCCGGAAACATTAACCACAACAGCATTTACTTCTTGGCCTGCCATTAACTCCGCATCACCAAACGCTTCTATGATGGACTTAGTTGTGGTTTCAATATTAACGATGGAACCATTTTTGATTCCGGCGGAAGGGTAAACTCCCGTCCCTATAATTTCTATTTCATGATCACCTACAAGTCGTCCAATGACAACTTTTACAAGTGAGGATCCTAAATCCAAGGCCGTTATGATAGGTGCATCATCATAGCTCATATTAATGGTAAATTGCGTCCTCTCCTCTTAAATCAATAGAAACTGCTTTTACTGATTCAGTTTCCATATAAGCCAGGGATGCGTATAATTTTCGAAATACATTTAACTCTAACTTATCACCCAAATACACCTTTATGGAGTTTGGTGATTTTAGATACATAGTAAAATTGCCGTCTCGTTCAGCGACAAGTTCTGAAATTCTGGATTTAAGTGTTGGATAAAGGGAAAGAGCATGTCGCATTTCTTTGGTGATATCAAAAATTTGTCTGCCTTCCAGTTTGTTTTCCCCCACGGTGAACTGTCCACTAATCACAATTAAATGATCAGCTAACACTTGATCTCTGGAAAGTATTTCCAGATCTTCATCCACTTCATACAGGGAACTTCCTACATGTATGACAAATTCGGCGACTTTCTCCTGTACATTGATATTTAAAAATCCATCAGGGTCCCTTGTGATTCTTACCTTGCGAATCCTGGGATGGTTTGCGAGTTTTTTCTCCCAATCCTTCCAATCTCCTATCTTTGGTGATTCTGGATCCACATCTAGAAACGTGAGAATCAAATTGGGAGAAAGAACCACAAGCCCTTCCCATTCCAATCGAACCACTGGCTTCGCTGGTTTAGCCCAACGAAAGATTAGCCCCAGAGCCACAAGGCCCAAAAAAACAAGCAGAATGGGAACCACGCGCCCAAATCGTTTTTCTTTGATTTCTTGGGGAGTGTCAACCATATATTGATTATGTCACATAGTGAGGCTGTTTGGAAAGCATTAATATGAACGGGGTGGGTACAAAAAAAGGCCAGGCGAACCTGACCTTTCTCACAAACTTCAAACTGATGTTTGAAGTTGATTAGTTTTGTGCTACCTGCATGGACGCGTTGTGTAGGTCCATAGAGACATTGCGGTATTTTTGTGCTTCTTTTTCAAGAGCCTCAGCACGGCGAAGAAGGTCTTTCTTCTCGTTCATTTGGCTAACGATTTTGCCACCGCGAGGAGAGTTTGCTCTGTCACGAAGTGCTTGAGCTAACTCTACTTTTTCTTTTGCGACATTCGCTAGGTATTCCGAAACTGCAGATTTTTGCGCTGGAGTTGTTGCTTGTTCAATCATAGCAGTCTCCAAAAGCTCTAATCTTTCGTTTGTATCTAAAGCATGAAGGTTTGCTGTTGCAAGCCCCATTGCCAAGATCCCTGTTGCGATAATCTTTGTTGTTTTCATGTGATCCTCTCTAGAGTGGGAACCTCTTTTTCCGATTCCCTATTTGTATTCTATGACTCTAAAACTCTTCTTGTTAGGATTAAATTCAATCGGAAATTACAGAGAATTTCCCCATTTGGAGCTCAAAAAAAGAAAAAAAGATGAATTTGGATTAATATTAATCAAAATAGGATTAAATTTAATCGTTTACCCCCATAATCAGGTTCGAAACAAGACTTTTGGAAACTTCGGGAATAAAAAAACCCTCCGCGAAGGAGGGTTTTGTAAAAAATCAAAAACTTAGGATGGGGTTTTTGATCAGTATTTGGTCTTTGTATAACTCAATTTTTTATTGAGGATGATGTCCACATTGGTCACTTCCCCGGGTTGTACGTGGATCTCTGAGTTCTCCAATTTCATTTCTTCCATGAAACTAGCTCGGATTTCGTATTTTCCTGGTTTTAGGTTGGTGAACCAAAAGTATCCATCTTTGTCAGTGGTGACCTTGAAAATCTGGTTTGTCGAAACCACTGTCGGCATGTAGATGGGGTGTTTTTCGATGGGGTTGTCTAGAGTCTTGTAAAACACGCGCCCTCGAATCGCCCCAAATCCATCCATAGAGTTGATCGCATCCACAGTCACAGTCTGTTTGGGGAGAACTGCCGTTGCTGTTTTGTAAATCGGGTATTTGTCCGCTCGGATTTCGATTTGGTGCACTCCGGCAGGAAGGTTATCAATTTTCACATTGTAGATATCTCCCTGAACCAAAGTTCCGTTTTTCGTTACCGATCCCCAGATTTTTGATTTCTCAGTGGTGACTTGGGAAGTGTATTCCTGGTCGTCCACAAGGACTTTGATGGATCTTACCTTGTCTTCCGCAGGAGAAGATTTTAGTTTTCCCTGTTTGTTCAGAAGGTCATAAGGCGATTTTGTAGCCGCTCCCCCATAAGACTTGTCTTTGATGATGGAGGTACGGATGAGGATACTTCCTGTTGTGACCGAAGGTGGTGCTGGTGGTTCTTCCACAATTGGTGGAATGACCACTGTGGTATCGTTGGCAGGAGTTGGTTCCGGCTCTGGTGCCACAGGAGGTGTTGTGTTGTTATTTGTGTTTGGCGTTGTTGTTTCCACCGGCGTGATCGGTACGTTTACCACAACATTCGGTGGTTTTGGTGGAGGGGTTTGTGGTTTCGGAGATCCTGATAAAAAGATCCCTGCCGCATTTCCAGAAACTTGTGGGGTCTGTTCATGATTGAACTGGCGCGCCATTTTTACCGTTTCTTCTTTGGCAACAAAGAAGGCTTCGAGGGCAGTCACCACGCTATCTTTGTTTAAGTCCCCTTTTTCCAGGGCATTTCCAAAGTTATAAGTAAAGATACCATGGTTGATGGTTCCACCCACTTCGATGGAAGTTTGGTCATCATCGGAAGAAGAAATGACAGCTTTGTCTTGGAAAAAATAGTCCTCAGCATTTTGGCGGACTACCCCATCGTTCCCTTGGGCAATCGGGATTTCAGCGGCACCACGAGTATTTTTCCCTTTTTTGGCGATTCCGCCTGAATAACAACAATCCATCACAAGGACGGTTTTTTGAGATTTGATTTCTGTTAGAAATTCGTTTAACTCTTCATCGGAGATATGAGGACGGTCATAACAAATCAGATAGTTACGCATTCCGTTTTTTGCCTTCGCATCTTTCATATACATTCCGTGACCGGAGAAGTATAAAAAAACCGAATCCTCTTTTCCCACAACTTTACCCAACTGGGTAATTGCATTTTTGACATTGTCACGAGTGACCATGGAACCTAACAAAACTTTGATATCTTTGAAGTTCCCTTTCTTTTGGATTTTTTCTTTTAAGAAAGTGGCATCGGCTTCACAGAGATTCAACTCAGGGATTTTAGCGGTGTTTCCTTTGTAGTTGGTTCCAATGAACAACGCATAACGGTTCTGCCCAAACACCGGTAATCCGATGAGATAGGCCGTTAGAATACAAACAAATATGTTTCGAAACGAAAACATGATTGGGTTTCCTCTTATCCGAATGGAGTGCCTAATTCTCCATCACCGGAAATCGGAAATCAATTGGATTTTTGTTTGGAATGCAAAAAACGGAACACCTGAGGAAGAACAAATTGGCGAAATTCTTCGTTTACCCGTTTTTCTCCTCGGCAATCGTAATGGATATTATCTACAAATCGATCGCTTGGGTAAGAAGATTCGGGAAAGAAAAAGAGCCCAGCCTCCGGATTCTCTTTAAAAAAAACTTTTAGATCAGCAAGTAAGTCTTGGGATTCCCGAGTGTTTTGCCTTTCTTTCAGCCAAGGCATATATACCAGTCCAAAACTAATTCCCCGCGAACGAGTGTATTCGATCAGATCTTTCAAAACCACAAAGTCAGGGTTTGTATATGTATAAGGGAGGGGATTTTTCAATTCATCCTCCAATTCCTTACGAACCAATTGTTTGGAAAACATCACCAGTTCCGGTTTCAATCGATTGGAGATATTGTATTTTCCTAAATGACGACTAATTTGGTCTTCAATGGTAAGATTGTCCTCTAATTGGGAAGCGGATGGTTTACAAAGCCCTGCTTCTATGTTTTCACAGGATTCACAAAAGAGGGATTTTTCTTTATAATTTTTGTTTACCTTCCAATTGGACCCACTAAGCGCATTACGAATGGCTCCATGGAACCGGTACGATTCGTATAACAAAGGTGCTGCTTTGGAGAGGATAAACAATCTTTCCACACCGGAGTATTGTTCGGATAGTTCTGAATACGTAAATTGGTGTAGGTATCTATGACCAAAAAATTCCCAAAGGATTTGGTTGAAGTCCTCTTGTTTTCCACTGTAACTCACAATATTACTTGGTGTTGGAGTTCGGAAAAAATTTTTCTCGATCCCTTCGTTCCATCTTCGATTCAAATAAGTAGAAACGGATTCATTTTCTTTTACTTGTTTTGCATCTGGATCATACAGTGGTGGGCCATATCCCGTAGAATATAGTTTAGGTGATGCAGCAAACAAAACCATTTTTGGTTTTGTATTTCCTTTTTGTAGATACTTATCTAAGAAGAAACGATAGTATTTTGGCCCCATGGCCGGCAAACTATGATTATAAACAGAAAATTCAATTCCAGATTGTTTTGAGTAACCAGCTAGGGCCATCGACCTTGAATCACCTAACACAATGATATCGGCATCACCTGTTCCAGATTCCACGAACTTTTTCTTTAAGTTTACAAAAAAGATTTCTGGTTGTTCTAAATAATGAACTCCGGTAAGTCGAACCACAATTTCCAAAACCAAAAACAATAAAAGGGTAATCCCTATTCCTAAAAATTTAGAACGCAAAGTAGATTACCTCCTTTCCAAAAACTCCACGGGTGAGGATGAGAAATCCCATAAAAAACAAAACAAAAACTTGAACCAGTGGATGGGATACAAAAACCCAATACCTTTCTTTTTTGAAATAAGTGATTCCATCGATGATGAGTAGTGGTAAAAAAATCTTAAAATATTCTTCGAAAAGACCCAACATATCCTTAATATTATTATTTGGATTTAAGTCCCAATCCCAAACCATTAAGAATTTTTTCATATAAAGAAACATCATATTGGCATCATAAGAACGAAAGCCTACAGCACTAAAAACAACGAGTGTATAAATGAGTACTCTAGAAAAAGTTCCCGAAAGGATACTTTGGATTTTTTCCCATAAGGAAGGAGGGACGATTTCCAAATCACTTGTTTTGTCTTCTTTCTTTTTGGCAAAGGCAACCAGATAAATAATGGTATAAATCCCTTGCAAACAACCCCAAGTGATAAAAGTCCAATTGGCTCCGTGCCAAAGTCCGGACAAAAAGAAAATAATAAATAAGTTTCTGTACTGTGCAAATTTACCGTATTTACTCCCACCAAGGGAAATATAAATATAATCGCGAAACCACCGATTCAGTGTTACATGCCAACGGTTCCAAAACTCTGTAGGTGTTTTGGAAAATTCTGGAGTTTCAAAATTAACAGTGAGAGTGACACCAAGAAGTCTAGAAACACCAAGAGCAATAAAAGAATACCCAGCAAAGTCACAATAAATTTGTGTTAAAAACAAAAATCCACCAGCAAACACTTGTGAGCCGTCCATAGCTTGGATGATGTCTGGATTTTGTGTATAAAGAGATTTTCCAGCAAGGAAAACTTGGTCTACATATGTGGATAAATTATCTGCCACATACACCTTCATAAAATAACCAAGAAGGATATCATACAATCCTTTTTGCACCCCGTCCCAAGTCGGGAATTTTGGTTTTTTCAATTGGGGAAGAAGGTCTTGGGCACGTTCGATGGGACCTGCCACAAGTTGTGGGAAATAATTCACAAAGAGAGCAAAGTCAAAAAAGTCACGTTCCGCTTTGATTTGTCTGCGAAACACATCGATGGTATAGGACATGGTTTGGAAGGTATAAAAACTAATTCCTACCGGTAAGATGATATTTCTTAACAAGTAAGTATTCGAATCGGTGGCAGCAGTGGAACCCATCCACAAGGCCAATTGGTTCCAAGAGTCAATGAGGTTCACTGCGAAAAAATCGTAGTACTTCATTGTAAAAAGTAGGCCCAAGTTGGCAACAATCGAAACCGATAGATAGAGGCGACGACGGATTTGGTTTTCTGTACTTTCGATGAAGATGGCAGCACAGTAGTCGATGATGGTACTGATAAGAATGAGGGTTAGAAAAAACCACTCCCACCATCCGTAAAAAAAATAGGATGCGAGAAGGAGCCAAAGGTTTTGTGCGCGGTAGGCCCATTTCTGTTTTCCGGCAAACCATCCGAATCCCAAAAAGACCGAATAAACGACCAGAAAGAATAACAAAAAAACAAAAGTATTAAAAAGCATCGGTCTTCGTTACAATTTCCGGATCACTCGATTCTGTAAAATTCAAAAATGAGGGTAAAATGGGGAATCTTATCGTTGACCCTTTCGGATTTGCAGAAATCTTGAGAGTTACCTTGGATCTACGTTCGGAACTCAAAACCAAATTCGGTTTTTCGGAATTTCGCCCGGGCCAAGAAGAGGCCATTCGTTCCATCTTCGAGGGACAAGACACCTTGGCCATTTTACCAACCGGTGCGGGAAAATCTCTCATCTACCAATTCCCCGCCAGCATTCAGAAAAACAAACTAACCCTAGTTATATCTCCTCTCATTGCTTTAATGAAAGACCAAACCGAGAGTTTACTCGCCAAAGGAATTCCTGCGGCGTTTTGTAATTCCACTCAAGACGAAGTGGAACAAATGACCATCCTTGCCAAGTCGGTAAAAGGAGAAATTCGAGTCCTACTCGTTTCCCCAGAGAGAGCCTTGTCGAATGGATTCTTACGTATCTTTCGGGAACTGGATTTATTTGCCCTTGTTGTGGATGAAGCGCATTGCGTTTCGCAGTGGGGACATGACTTTCGCCCTGAATATCGCCAAATCCATGTTTTGCGGGAACGTCACCCTCGTCCTAATTTTCCCATCCTCGCACTGACTGCAACAGCCACAGGCAAAGTCCAAACCGATGTCCAAGCAGCTCTTGGAATGAAATCACCCAAAGTAGTACTTTCTACTTTTTATAGACCCAATTTAAAGTTCAGTGTGGAATATCCGGCTGCCGAAAGGGACAAGGCGGACAGACTCATTGAACTTTTAGAACCTTGGAAAGACGGAAGAAAATTTCCGGGTCGCGCCATTGTTTACTGTGCCACAAGAAAAAAAACCGACGAAGTTTATGATCTTTTAAAAGACTTCGGATTCTCTGTGGGAAAGTACCATGCAGGTCGCACTGATGGAATCCGGGAACGAACACAAAATGCCTACTCTTCTGGTAAAGTTCCTATCCTTGTGGCCACCAATGCCTTTGGGATGGGAATGGACCAACCTGATGTTCGTTTGGTGGTGCATTACCAAGTCCCGGCTTCTCTGGAAGCTTATTACCAAGAAGCAGGTCGAGCCGGAAGAGACGGACTTGGATCGGAATGTGTTTTGTTTTTTAAAGCGGGGGACGTGGCCACTCAAGCTTTTATGTTATCAAAAGAAACAAACTTCAAAGGAGGAGACACTCTTCTCAAATACATAAAAGAATATGCGGGCAAAGAAGAATGTAGGCAGACCCAACTTTGTTCCTATTTTGGCGAAACCATTTCTCCTTGCGGAAGTTGTGATATCTGCACTGAAGTAGGTGCCAATCTCCACCGTTCTAAATTTTTAAAATCGGAAGCTGCAAAAGTTCAAAAGAAAAATGAAAAACGGGATTATCCTCTTTCCGAATGGGAAGAAGAAACCATCCAAAATTTTTTGAAAGAACATCCGGCCGTATTTGGAAAAACCATCATCGCTAAAACTCTTGTAGGCAAACGAACCAAAGATGTACTCCGATACCGAATGGAACGAAATCCCTTCCATGGAAAATTGGATGGAATTCCAGAAGAAGCAGTGGTGGCTAAACTGGAAACTTGGGTAGAAGAAAAAAAAGTCCTCGTGGCCGGAGCCAAATATCCAAAACTTTATTTGCCCAATTTTGCCAAAATAAAATCGAAATCTTCTTCATCTAACTCTGATAATACGAATCTATCAGCCACAAAACTGAAAAAACCACCCACTCTCAATTCACAAATATTGAAAGAACTCATAAACTATCGGGATCGGAAAGCAAGACAACTCAAATGGAAGAAGTTTATGGTATTTCAAAATCCTGTTCTCAAACGAATTGCAGAAAGAAAACCAAAGAACCTTTCTGAACTAGAAGCCACAAAAGGTGTTGGCCCTGCCAAAGTGGAGCGGTTTGGAAATGATATCATTGATATCTTATCCAAATGGGACTGATTTGATTTTAATTGCCCCGTACTCAATGAACCAAGAAACGGGGTTCTAAACACTCTCAAATCCCAAGTAAATTCCCTTGAAACTTTCCTAGTCTCTTAGAATCTGCAGATTCATAGGGGCAAAATGGAAAAAATTGCAGGGAAGATCGTAACCCACGAAAGGGAATTTGAAGGTACGATAGAATTTGATTCGAATACCGGACTCATCACATCTATAAAAGATGGAATCGATGCCGATGCTCGCCAGTTTTCTGATGGTTCGGTGATTTTTCCTGGTTTCGGTGATATCCACATCCACGCAAGAGAAGATGTGAGTGGAAAACATACTTATAAAGAAGATTTTATCTCAGCAGGTAACGCTGCCATCAATGGGGGTGTGATCCATGTGGCTGATATGCCAAACAATCCGGTTCCTCCCATTGATGATGAATCCTACGCCGCAAAACAGGCGCTCACTAAAAAAGCACCCATCCATATCACTTTGTATGCAGGGATCGGCCCACATACCAAACCTTTGGAGAAAAAAGTTCCCTATAAAGTGTTTATGGGTCCATCCATCGGAGAATTATTTTTTCATGACAATGCTTCTTTAGAAGAAGTCATCAAACATTATGTGGGCCAAGACATTAGTTTTCACTGCGAAGATCCAGAAATCTTAATTGCTAATCAGTCACAACCTACCCATGAAGAAAGACGACCCAAAGAAGCAGAAACAGTGGCTACCGATTTTGCTTTGTATTTGATCGAAAAATACAATCTCAAAGGCAAACTTTGTCATTATTCGACAAAAGACGGTCTTTCTAAAATCATCGCGGCTAAAAAACGAGGAGTGAATGTGACTTGTGAAGTGACACCCACTCATTTGATGTTTGATACAGATATGTTAACAGAAACCAATCATAAATGGTTTCAAATGAACCCTCCACTTCGTGGCAAAGAAGACCGCGAAGCTATGGTAAAAGGGATTTTGGATGGGCATATTGACTATTTGGCAACGGATCACGCCCCCCATTCTATAGAAGAAAAACAAAAGGGAACCAGTGGGATCTCTCAACTCGATACTTATGGGTTGTTTGTCACCTATATGATACTCAAATTAAACATTCCCATGAAGACCATAGCAACAATATGTTCCAAAAACCCTGGCGAATTTGTGGCCCCCTACCTTCCTAACCATTTTGGCAAAGGAGTTGGTATCATTAATCAAGGTTATGCGGCGAATTTTTCTATCCTAAATTTAAAAAAACCAGTTGAATTTAAAAAATCAATGGTTAAAAGTAAGTCCGGCTGGTCACCATTTGAAGGATTTAATTTCCCTGGATCCATCGAATCAGTTTATTTTTTAGGCAAAGAAATACATGCAAAATGAGCCATTAGGCAGTAAAATTCTCTCTGGACTCACAGTTAAGTCACTCCTTGCCGAATATCCGAATAGTTTTCAAGTATTAGATTGGGAAGGGAATTTTGTTTCTGTTACCGAACGTTTTGCTCGGTTTTTAGAATTTGAACCCAAAGAAATTGTCGGCAAATCTATAGTCGACTTTGCTCACGAAGACGACAAAGAGAACACAAAATACACTTTTGATAGTCTGGGTGAAAATCCGAATATTGTAAATTTCGAAAACCGTTTGGTCACAAACTCTAAAGAAGAGGTATGGATCATTTGGTTACTCATCCCTTTACGTGAGTCCAAAATCATTTTGGGTTTTGATCGCGATGTCACAATCCAAAAAGATATATCCTTTGAATTCCTCCTCCAACAGCAGAAGTACAAATCGATTTTTGATAACCTTCCTATGGGAATTGCAATAACGGATGAAAAAGGAAAAATTATTGAAACCAATAAAACAGCAAGAACCTACTTTAACATCCAGGACGGGGAACTTTTAAATCGTACTTTAAACATTCGTAAATACACCCTCATCCAACCCAATGGAAGTAAAATCTATCCAAGAAATTCCAGCCTGATGCGAGCCCTTCGTCACAAAGAAGTAATTCGTAATATGGAAATTGGTCTGATCAAGGAAGATAAAATTACTTGGTTTGATATTTTAGCCACTCCCATCCCTATGGAAAACTTTGGTCTGGCAGTTGCCTTTCTCGACATCACACAAAGAAGGCATGCAGAAGAAAAAATCGCCTACATGGCTTTTTTTGACCAACTCACAAACCTTCCCAATCGTAATTCTCTTATTGATAAACTATTTCCTATCTTTGAAGAAGCAAGAAGGCATGGAAACCTCGTCGGAGTTCTTGCAATTGATTTGGATAATTTCAAAATCATCAATGATTCCAGAGGCCATGACTTTGGTGACAAAATCATCAAACTAGTTGCTTATCGAATTCGAGAAAGTATACGAGTGTATGATTTGATCAGTAGACAAGGTGGAGATGAGTTTACAGTTGTATTACCTGATTTATCAAACGAAAGAGACGCAGCCGTCATTTCCGAATCTATTTTAGATGCGATGACACATCCATTTGTCATTGATGGCGAAAGGATATTTGTTAATATATCAATTGGTATCGCCTTATACCCAACAGACGGAAAAGATTCCAATACCCTTCTAAAAAATGCAGATAGTGCCCTCAACTTAGCAAAGTCGCAAGGGAAAAACTGTTATGTATTTTTCACTGAAGAACTCCAAACCGTTGTGGCAGAACGATTAGAAATCGAAAACCGGATGCGGATTGCCATCATCGAAAATCAATTCACTTTGATGTACCAACCCAAAATCGATCTTTATACAAAAAAACCAACGGGTGTAGAAGCTCTCATTCGTTGGCGTCATCCGGAACGTGGACTTATCTCTCCCAATGTTTTTATTCCCATCTCCGAAGAAACAGGAATGATTTTAGCAATTGGGGAATGGGTGATTAAGTCAGCCATCCAAACCATGAGGTATTGGAAAGATGAAGGGATTAATGATGTTTCAATGGCGGTCAATATTTCCACCAAACAGTTCAAACACGAAAGACTCATTTCAACCATTGCGGAAAACTTAAAACTATTCAAAGTGGATCCGCATGATTTAGAAGTGGAACTTACAGAAAGTTCCGTTATGGAAAATGCTGATGCTGCCGTTCGTACGATGCAAGAGATTCGAAAACTCGGGGCCAAAATCGCCATTGATGATTTTGGAACTGGGTATAGCAGTTTGGGGTATTTGAAAAAACTTCCCATTTCCTCCTTAAAAATTGACCGTTCTTTTGTATCTGAGATCACATCCGACAAAGATTCCAAAACCATCATCCATGCTGTTTCCAACCTAGCACATAACCTTGGTTTGAGTGTGGTTGCGGAAGGTGCGGAAACCGAGGAACAGGTACAATTACTTGCAGAAAGTGGAGTTGACCTCATCCAAGGATTTTATTTTGCCAAACCGATGACTTCCGAGGATTGCCTTCAATTTCTGAAGACAGAACTTGGAATTTCGGATTGACCCGTTCGCTTTCCCACCGTTTTTATCAATTAAGGATTTCACTTGAAACTTTCAGTTGATTGGTTAAACGAATTTACCCCGCTCTCCCAGATTCCGTTCGAAAAGGTTCTGGAAAAAATTAATACATCCATTTGCGAAATTGATGATGTGGAAGAATTTAAAGTCCACCTATCGTCGGTTATCACTGTCAAAATCAAATCACTGGAAAAACATCCCAATGCGGAGAAACTGCAAACAACCATCGCCACAGATGGCTCCAAGGAATACCAAATTGTCACAGCTGCCACCAATGTGAATGTGGGTGACATTGTTCCTTTGGCTCTTCCGGGAACCAAATTAGATGGAAAAGAAATTTTAGATTCGGAACTAAGGGGTGTTCGTTCCCAAGGGATGTATTGTTCCGAAAAAGAATTGGGTCTCGCTTTAGAATCTTCTGGTGTTTTGATTTTCCCTGCGGACACAAGTCTTGGAATCTCCGTTCGCAAACTATATTTATGGGAAGATACCATTCTCACGATTGATAATAAATCCATCACACATAGACCAGACCTTTGGAATCATTTTGGATTTGCACGTGAACTGGCATCCCAACTCCAATTGCCTTTGAATGATTTTCCTTTCCAAGCAGATACAAAATGGGAATCCGGAAATGAAGGACTCACCGTAGAAAAAACAGACAATGCACACGCGTATTATGTTTGTTCTATACAGAATGTAAATATCACTCCATCAAATACCAAAATCAAATCTAGACTCGAAAAATGTGGAATTCGTTCGATCAATAATGTTGTGGATGTTTCCAACTATCTTTTGTTAGAGCTAGGGCAACCCACACATTTTTTTGACCGCGAAAGATTAAAGTCCACATCCTTTTCTGTTGTAAAATCAAAAGAAGGTGACTCCTTCCCTTTGTTAGATGATACAACTCCAAAACTTCAAAAAGATCTTCTTCTCATTCAGAATGGAAAAGATCCCGTTGCCCTCGCGGGTGTGATGGGAGGAAAGGATTCTGCGGTGATCGATTCTACCAAAAACATAGTGATGGAATCGGCAGTTTTCAAAAGAGAAGATGTTCGTTATACAATCCGTAAAACCAATATCCGTACAGAATCTGCGGTTCGTTATGAAAAAGGTTTAGATAGTTATACTTGTTTACCTGTGATGAAACGGGCAGTGCAACTATTGAAGGAGAATGGAAATCCAAACATCAAAGTTTATGAACCTCAAGGTTTCAACCAAACAGAATCAAAATCGGTTACCATTCAAACGAATCTAACTTTCTTACGTAATAAATTAGGTAAAAACATTTCACAAAGTGAAGTCACGGAAATCCTAAACAGACTTGGATTCAAAGTCACAAACAAGGAAGAAGAATTAACGGTTCTTGTTCCTAAATACAGACAAAACTATGATGTTACAATCCCCGAAGATCTTGTGGAAGAAATTGGAAG
Source organism: Leptospira kanakyensis (assembly GCF_004769235.1). Lineage (NCBI taxonomy): Bacteria > Pseudomonadati > Spirochaetota > Leptospiria > Leptospirales > Leptospiraceae > Leptospira > Leptospira kanakyensis. The sequence continues at coordinate 894,837 of NZ_RQFG01000005.1, forward strand.
AACCATTGGTTATGCTTCGATCAAAACTGAAGCCCTTTCTATGGCAGTGGAAACACCAATTCGAAATCCATTACGTGAATTGGAAAGAAGGGTCAAAAACTTCCTCGCTTTAGAAATGGGATTCAACGAAGTTTATAATTATTCTTTTGCCTCCCCTACTGATTCTAAATTCGAATCAAAAGAAGAAAGTTCGTCCTTAAAAATTGCCAATGAAATGCCAGACGAACATTCGTTACTACGAAACAGTTTATTCCCAGGACTTATCAAACAAGCCAAACTCAACCAAGACCGATTTGAGTCTGTTAATTTGTTTGAACTAGGTAGAACCTATCATAAAGAAGGAAAAGGAACGGAACTTGCGGAAGAAAGACGTTGGATGTCCATCCTTTCTCTTTCCAAAAACAAACCAAATGACTTAACAGGTGTTGAATTAGAGTTCTTACAAGTTAGAGAAACCATTTCTGAACTTTTCCAGTATTTAAACCTACCGAAGTTCGAATGGGCCAAAACAAATCGAAACTATTTCCACCCTAGTGCTGGACTTGTTTTGACTTACGATGGAGTTGAGATTGCCGAACTAGGCATCCTTCACACGCGTTATGCGGATGAATATGATTTAAAACGCAGAGCCATTCTTTCTAAAATCAATATGGAAAAGTTAGTGGAAGTTTGGGAAAAGTATGGAAGGAACTCACATTTTGTTCCACCTTCTAATTTCCCGCAAGGCCAATTGGATCTTTCTTTACTCATGAACGAAAAAGACGCAACTGAATCTTTTGCAAACCTCGTGAAAGAGATGAAAATTCCAGAACTAGAATCTGTTTTTGTCCAAACCATCTTCCAAGGGGAAACAGTGGGTGAAGGAAAAAAATCTGTCACCTATCGGTTTAGACTTATGTCCTATGACAAAACATTTACACAAGATAGGTTCAAAGAACTTTCTGATTCCCTTGTAGAAACAGCAAAGAAGAACGGATATAGTTTAAGATAAATTTGTTTTGACAAATCCCGATTTTTATCGGGAAATCATCCGAGTTTATGAGGGCACTCCTAACAGTCATTTTGTCGGGTTTGGTCTTATCCTGTTCCCGACTGGAAATACAAAAGTCTATCACTGATGATAGTTTTGTTCCGCAAAAAATCGATTATGCGATCTCTTCGGCCATTGATGTAGATTTTCAAAAACTCCGATGGACACCAATCTTTAAAAACAATTTAAGTTTAGGTTTCCAATCGGATCATGTTTACCTTCGGATCAAAGCAACCAACCAAACTTCTGCAAACAAACTGATCCTTGATTTAGGAAATCCACATTTAGATTTTGTTCGTCTCTATGAAGAGGGAAATCCAGAACCCATTAAAGAAGGTGGAGATTTTATTGCCCATTCACACTGGGACGCTTTTTCTAAATCCATTGCTTTTGAATTGGATTGGAAAGAAAATGAAACAAAAACATTAATCCTAGAAACAAAATCTTCATCAAATATAAGTTATTTGATTCGATTTTATTCCAAAGAAACTTTTTATTTAAAAGAAAATTTAGAAAACACCATTCTGGGATTTTTTTACGGAACCATATTCATTATGGTAATTTATAATTTATTCATTTATTTTATCTTAAAAGAGAAAGCATACATTTCCTATTCCATATCCATTTTTTTTAATTTGGCCTTACAAATGTATTTAAATGGAATTCTCAATCAGATAGTCACATTAGACCATCCAGAAATTCACAATCGAATTGGTAGTATCATTGTTACTTGTTCCGCATTATCAGGTTGGACTTTTGCCCAACAAACTCTCAATCTACGAGAACTAAATCCTTGGTCTCATAGACTCATCCAATCTTTAAAAATCATTGTTCTATTTTATATTTTAATTCCGTATTCCTATCTATCCATTCCCATTGCCGTTCGTTTAGGAAATCTAATTGCACAAATTTTTGTTGTTTCTGTCCTTGTGGTCGCCTTAGTCAATTATAGTACGGGAAATAAACAAGCCAGGTTATTTCTTTTTGGTTGGATTACCTTACTTTTTGGAATTTTAATGTATACTTTGATGCAAAATGGTATTTTGCCTGTGAATCTATTTACGATTTATGCAAATCAAATTGGCTCCACTTTAGAAGCTGGCATTTTATCACTTGCTCTTGCCAACAAAATCAACGAACTAAAAGAAGAAAAAGCAAATACCCAAGCATTAGCACTAGTGACATTGGAAGAAAAAGTTAGAGAACGAACAAAAACTTTGGATGAATCATTAAACTTAATCAAAAAGGATTTGAACGTTGCTAAAAAAATTCAAAAAACTTTGTTTTCTGACATTAAAACAAGCGATCCAAGAATTCATTTCCATTCCTATTACCAATCAATGTCAGAGGTGGGTGGAGATTTTTATGACCTAACACAAGTAAAACCTGACTACTATCGAATTTTTGTAGCAGATGCCACAGGACACGGAATCCAAGCCGCTCTCATCACCATGGCAATCAAAGCAGAATACGAATCACTCAAAATGATTTATGATCATCCTGACGATTTAGTATTTCATATGAACCAAATTTTTATTAACAAATACAGTAATGTTCAAACCATATTTACTTGTTCTGTCTGTGATATTGATTTAAAAAACAAAATGTTATTTTATGCTTCTGCAGGACATCCCGACCAAATCCATCAGAGAATTCATGACATCAAACTCCTTCCAAGGACTGGGAAAATCATTGGACTTATGGATCATACCCAATACCGGGTCATCGAACACCAAATTGAAGAAGGGGATCGTATTTTTCTTTTTACCGATGGAATTTTTGAACAATTTAACGAAGACAAAGAATTGTTTGGTGAAGAACGATTGTATGATATTTTAAAAGAGAACCTAAAGATGAGTTTGGATCATACAATGGCAAAAGTACTCAGCGAACTATCTTCGTTTACAGAAGGAGACGTAAAACAAGACGATATAACATTTATCGGTTGCGAAATTCAAAGTCTAAGTTGATTTTGATATCATGTCCTATTCAGAAATTCCTGTTTTTACCAAACCATTCATCCACCCATCTGCCACTGCTTTTGGTATGATTGAATACGGAACTTCCGTATCTTTATGGCCGGGTGCTGTGGTGCGGGCCGATATGAATACAATCAAACTAGGAAGTTATGTCAATATCCAAGACAATTCCACTTTACACACAGATAGCACAAGTCCCATAAGTATCGGCGAATGGACATTAGTTGGACACAACGTAATGATCCATGGTTGCAAAATTGGAAAAGGGGTTCTTGTTGGGATTGGCTCTATCATTCTTGATAGTGCAGAAATAGGTGATGGTTCCCAAATTGCTGCTGGTTGTATGATTCGCGGTGGGAAAAAAATCCCTCCCCGATCCCTTGTGGTTCCCGACGGATCAGATATCAAAATTTTTCCAGGCAAAGCAAAACCAGAATTAACAGTAGCTGGATGTATCGAATACGCCCATCTTTCTATTCGGTTTGAAAAAAATATCTTTGTTCCCTTTCAAAAAGAAGAAGAAAAGCATTTCGTATCCCAAGCTAAAGAAATCATTTCAAAGTTAGGGATCTAAATGATTAAAATACAAATTTCTATTGTCTAAAACATATCTCTCTTATGAAAAAAATTATAGATAAATTACAAATCCTAGGAATTTTTTCGATCACACAAACTGTCTTTCAAATTGGAACTGTTATGATTATGGCAGTCTCTGCACTGGCAGGCCAAAACATAGCACCTGCTCCAGAATCTGCTTCTTTACCTATATCCTTCGTGATTTTAGGAACTCTGCTGGGTTTAATTCCTGCATCCAGGATCATGAAATGGAAAGGAAGTAAATTTGGATTACTTACAGGGACAGTCATTGGAATTTTAGGTGCGGCTCTTATATCCTATGCTATGTATGAGAAAAATTTCATTCTTTTCTCCGTTGCACATTTGTTATATGGGTTCCACCAAGCATTTATCCAATATTTAAGATTTGTTGCCATGGAATCTGTTCCAACTCATGATAGAGCAAGTGCATTGTCTTGGATTTTAATTGCAGGAATTCCAGCGGCATTTCTTGGCCCACTTGCCGGCCTCTATGGAAAGGAACTTTTCCCAAACTCATTATATTTGGGATGTTATTTAATTTTAATTTTTAACTTATGTTTGCAGTTTTTCTTTATCCTATTTTTACCCACACCCAACAAAGAAATAACAAATACAAATCTAACGAATAATGATTTATCTCCAAGAACATCGGTTAGACCATTCTCTTATCATATTCAAAATTTTGGACTATGGGTTTCTATTTTAGCAACTGCCTTTAGTTTTGGAATCATGGCGATGCTTATGTCTGCTTTACCTGTTGCAATGAAATCACATGGCCATGAAATGCATGCGTCCACTTTGGTATTACAATGGCATATTTTAGGGATGTACATTCCTTCTTTTTTCTCAGGCCAATTGGTGCGAAAAATGACAGCACCGTATTTGATTCTTTTGGGAATTTTTGTGATGGCTCTGGAAAGTTTTGCGGCACTCCAAGGGACTGAATTTTTACCTTTTGCAACAGCGCTCATTTTACTTGGTATTGGTTGGAATTTTATGTATGTAGGTGGAACAAACCTACTTGTCGAACAATACCATCCATCGGAAAAAAACTCCATCCAAGCGGTAAATGATACAATCGTTTATTCTTTTGCGATCCTTTCCACTTATAGCGCGGGTTATTTGGAAAACAAAATCGGTTGGCTTTCTCTCAATTTAGTAAGTATTCCTTTTTTGGTGATAATGGCGGGGTTGGTCATTTTCTTTATTCAGAAGAATGGAAAAAAACCAAAAATTTTATGACTAGTAATTGGCTAAAAATATCAAAATCAAAAAATTTCAAAATTTAATTTAATTTTACAGCAGGAGAAAATATGGAAAATCAACTATTATCATTAGAAACCATTATAGGTATTCAAGTAAAGGATGATGAACTTTATACGAAATATAGAACTGAAATGAAATATTTGTTAGATAAGTATGAAGGTGGTTTTCGGTATGATTTCAAAATCCAAGAAACATTAAAATCGGAAACAGAATCTTCTATCAATCGACTATTTTTAATTTATTTCAAAAATAAAGAAAGGAAACTCAGTTTTTTTGCAGATCCCGAATATAAAAAAATAAGGGAAAAATATTTTGTCCCATCGGTTGAAAGTACAACTCAAATCGCTGAATATGAAAGGTATTTTTAAATTTATTTTCTTCCAACTTTGATTCTGGCTGCAAATTCTTTTGCCATTTCAATTCGGAGTTTTCCCTCTGCATATCTACGTTTTTCCAGTTCCGATTCCAATCGTAAGGGAGGAACGGGACAAGGTTTTTTGTTTGAGTCCAAAGCAACAAACGAGAGATAGGCGGTTGTAGCTCGGACCATTTCGCCTGTATATGGGTTTTCGCGGTTTACCTGTACGCCTACTTCCATCGAAGTAGTTCCCACATAATTTACCATAGCTTTCAAATTCACATGATCACCGATCTGGATTGGTGTGATGAAATTAATACGATCGATACTAGCCGTCACCGCTTCGTGACCGGAATGTCTTTGCGCCGACATCGCCGCAATCGAATCAATCCAACTCATGATAGCCCCACCGAATGCTGTTCCATAATGGTTCGCATCGTTAGGAAGTACAAGGTGTCTAGTTTCTACAGCGGAATCTTGGGGAGACTTGGCAGGTAAATCATTAGTATTCGTCACAATGAGGATAACTTAGTCTTGACCAATCACTAAGGAAAGGCTTTTTTAAGGTTTTCTCGGACAAGTTCAAATCGTCTAATGAAAACCAAATGGTAACAGATAAACATAACTATGTCTATTGGACGAAATTCAGGAAGGACACAAGTCCTCTGCTTCGCCGCTTTTTATTAGTTACGTCTGCTTTGTTTATTGTTGCAGCAGTTTTACACATCATTCCATTTTTTACAAACCAAGGAGAGATTGATTACATTTTTCTTTTTGTCGATTTAGGAATTTCCGGAATTTTATACCTAGAATATTTATTAAAAAACAAAGTTCCACTCGTCGTTCGAGTTTTTAGTTTGATTGGTACCACTATTTTTATATCCGTTTTGTCATTTGTTCGCAGCGGATTACTCGGAACCGGAGAAATTTCCTTAGCCTTTATCATCATTTCATTTTTTGTTTTCCTTCCACCAATCCTCAGTTTGGTTTCATCACTTTTAATATCTATCCTTCCTGGAATATTTGGTATCATGGTTTATTTCTCATGGTTGCAATTCCCAGAATTTTTAGGAATCCGAAACAATAGCCCAAGGGAATGGTATTTTAAATCTGTTAGTCTTATCATTTTTTCGATCTTAAGTGGATTTTTAATCCAAAGACTTAGAGCAAAATTAATCAAAAACATAGTTTATTTAAAAGAATCAAGAAGCAAAATACTTAAAAACAAAAAACATATAGATAAATTAGCATTTTATGATTCTTTAACTCATTTACCAAATAGATATTTGTTCGAAAATTTAATTAACAATAGAATTGAGTTTAGCAAACCAGAAACATTCCTCCTACTGATCAATATAAAAGGTCTTAGAGTCATTAATGCATTACATGGAATTAGTTTCGGTGATCAAATACTGACACTCATAGGAAGTGTTTTAAAACAATTCACTGAAGAACGACCGGATACCTTGGTTGCCAGTTTGGGCGGTGATGAATTTATCCTTTGGATTCAAAATTCAACGAAAACAAAAATTGAGGAAGCAATCGTAAAGTTTGATCTTAATAACAACCAAATACTCACACCTGAAAGATTGGGACATAGACTACAATACCGCGTTTCCGGAATCCAATTCCCTAAAGATACAAAACATTTAGATGAAATGATTCGTAAACTTTCCATCGCAATGAATGTGGCCAGAGAAGAATCTTTGCCAAAATTAGTTTGGTTCCAACCTGGAATGGAATCAAAAATAGAAAGAGAACAAAAACTTAAAATATATTTAGAAAAAACCATCAATCAAAAAAGTTTCAAAATTGCTTATCAAGAAAAAGTTGATATTAGTTCCGGAAAAACAATTGGACTCGAGGCTCTGGCACGGTGGGATGCCCCCGAGTTTGGCAACGTTCCTCCCGACGAATTCATTCCAATCATCACAAAATCAGAGTTAATTGTTCCATTTGGGAAATGTATCTTTGAAAAAGTAATTTCACACATTCCTAAATTACTAGAAACCTATGGAAAAGAAATCCAGGTTTCTATCAACATATCACCAATTTTCTTTTTATATCCAAATTTTAATGAATATATCATCCATTGTTTAACAGAACAAAAAATAGAACCAAAAAACATAATATTCGAAATCACCGAAGATGTGTTCTTGGACGAAATCGAAACCATCGAACGAATTGTTTCTGAACTTAGATCCAAAGGAATTTCTGTATCCTTAGATGATTTTGGAAAAGGATATTCCTCCCTTCATTATATGCAAAAAATTCAATTTGATGAATTAAAAATTGATAAATCGTTTTTAGATGATATTGCAAATTCTGACAGAAATTTTCTACTTCTAGAATCGATTTGCCATTTGGCCGACTCTTTGGGACTAAAAACAATTGCAGAAGGGATTGAAAATGAAGACCAAATCCTCCGCCTCAAACAAACTTCTTGTCATGTTGTCCAAGGTTATCTATATTCAAGACCAGAAATACTGTTTGATTGATTAGTCCCAAACTCGTTGGTTGATTTTGTTTTTCCCCTCTTTCTTTAGTTGCAGAGAAAAAACGAATCTAAAAATATATCCTCTATGGGACAAGGTCATAATCATTCTAAACACGACCATCACTCGCACAACCATAACCACAATCATTCGTCCTCCTCGTCTAAAAATCTAGCCCTAGCATTTTTACTTAACTTAAGTTTTTCCCTTCTAGAACTAATCGGTGGTCTCTTCTCTAATAGTATCGCTATCATCTCTGATGCCTTTCATGATTTTGGAGATGCTTTATCATTGGCTCTTGTTTGGTATCTGCAAAAAATTTCAACAAAACCAAAAGACAGTTTATTTGATTATGGATACAAAAGGTTCTCCATACTCGGAGCACTCATCATATCCGTTATCCTTTCTGTTGGTTCCATATTTATGATCATCGAATCTATCAAAAGATTCATCACTCCGGAAGAAACAAAAGCAGATGTAATGTTTGCACTTGCCATCATTGGTGTTATTGTCAACGGGATTGCCATGATTCGACTCAACCATGGCAAATCACTCACTGAAAAAGCAGTGTTTCTTCATTTTTTAGAAGATATACTCGGATGGATTGCAGTGCTTATCGGTAGTGTTGTTATGATGTATTTCAAAGTCCCCTGGTTCGATCCATTGTTATCGTTATCGATTGCATTATGGATTTTATGGAATGCATACGGTAACATCAAACAAGTGATGGTTGTAATGTTACAAGCTGTTCCCGAATCAGTGGATCGTAATGACCTCATTGAACATTGGGAAAAAATCAAAGGGATTCAGTCGGTTCACGATATCAAAATTTGGAGTTTGGATGGGAATCACCATGTTGCTTCCCTACATGTACTCATAGACAAAACGGTCAAACTAAACGAATTCCAAAAAATTAAAGAAAAAATTAGAAAGGTTGCATTGGAATTTGAAATCATCCACACAACCATCGAACTAGAAACTGACGGCGAACAGTGTAAACTTCATTCAGACTGAATTCATTGGTTTAAATTTATCTAAAGATTGGATTCGTTTGATCCAATCTAAAATCTTTGGATACAAAGATAAATCAAATCCACCTTCATGAGCAACATGAGTGTAAGCAAACAAAGATATATCCGCAGTAGTCATAAAATCTCCTACTAAAAACTTTGTTTTTGTTAGTTGGGTTTCCATAACTTGTAAGGCCTTATGACCGCCAATTTGTTTTGATTCGTATTCGGCACGTCTTTCTTCAGGAATCCCCAGATAATGGCTGATAAATCTTGCTACTGCAATGTATGGTTCATGACTGTACTGTTCAAAAAACTGCCACTGAAATACTTTTGCTCGTTCAAAATTATCTTTGGGAAGCAGATGACTTCCTTCTGCCAAAAAATTCAAAATGGCATTGGACTCCGACAGAATCCTCCCATCATCCAAAATTAAAACGGGAATTTTTCCATTCGGATTCATCTGTAAAAATGAATCTGTTTTGGTTTCTCCTTTTTTAATGTCGATGTCTTGCCATTCATACGGAATTTCTAAGAAGGAAGTTACAAGTAAAAGTTTATAACTATTTCCTGATTGTCTGTCACCGTAAATTTTCATTTTCTTTCCTATAAAGGTTTGGTAAAAATCTTTCGAACTGACCCACCTCTTCAATGTTATGTTTGATCCAAAAAAAACCGTGTTGTTTGTCAAAAAACAAAAACTCAAAGATTGGCCGTATCAGCTTAAAACTAAATCCCTTCCATCCAACAATCAAACAATTTTCATAACGAGTTCCCTCGGCGCTGTCCTTAAAACTATATTCCATTCTCGCAATGGGTAAAAAACCATAAAGTTTTGGATTATGAATGAAACCTTCCTCATCTAATTTTTCGATGGGACTTACCACATTTACTAAATAACTCTTATTCCTACCCAAGTATTCTACGATTCGAAGTTCCGCGCCAGATCCCACACTGCCATCAGGTTTTCGTTTTTCATAACTGACATGGACATGATCTTCGGGGTGCCAAACATGATAACGATTGTAAATCTTTCCTTCATATTCGATTTCACCTTCCAGATGTTGGAACCACCAAGCCAACATTTTTGGATGTACACCCCTGATTGTATCATGGCGAATCCAATATTTAACCCTTCCGTCTCTAAGTATTTCCCGTCCCGATTCAGCCGAATCCACAGACTTACGATTCCACTGAATTTCCAACTTTGGTAACAACCCCAATTGAACCTTTTTCATTTCGATCTCCCAGGTATAGTAAACACTATACAAAAAATCAATCGAAAAATTTCGCCCCTTAGAAAAAATGATTCCAAACGGACTCGAGTGAACCTATGAAACTGACATTAAAATTACTACAAAACGAATTTGAATTTTACCAAAACCCAGAATCAGAAAAGGAAAAAGATATAGTAAGCGCTGCTGAGGAGGTATTTGCTGAATTAGGATTTACTGGTGCCACAACAGCAGAACTAGCAAAAAGAGCCGGTGTAACAGAACGTACTCTCTTTAAATATTTCCCTTCAAAGAATGATTTATATAGGCGGGTTCTAGCGGGATTACTTCTTTCAACAATTGTGCCTGGCCATATGTCTGATTTAAAAGAAAGATTAGAATCATTGAAACCAGATTTTAAAGACTGGTATATTTCTATTTTAAAAGCAAGGTATGAAGCTGTCGCAAAAGAACCTCAAAAATTAAAATTACTTCTCGGTGCTCTTCTTTTCTCAAAAGAATTTTCAGAAATTTTTGGAACTCTTTGGAAAATAAATTTGTATGATACTTCTGTAAAAGCCATCCAATACTTTCAAAAAATAGGTGATATCAGAAAGGATTTAGATGCAAACCAAATCGTTAGAGCTTCTTTTAGTTTGAGTGCTAGTTTTTTAATTACTAAATTTATATTAGCACCCAAGTTACCATTGGATCCGAATCAAGAAATCGAAACGTTATTTTTGATTTTTTATCAAGGAATCAAAAAGTAAAAGTTCGCAAATATCGCGAAGGCTCTAAAACCTCAGATGATGTTCTTCAAAATTATTTTATTACTATTTAATTCATTTTTAAATCATTTGAATTATCTAGTAATAGAAGAGACTTATTTATTTCTAGTTTTCTCCTTTTTGGGAAGTAACAAAGTTACTTTTCCTTTGGTTAACAAATTGTTTGCCATTTCTTCCACACCATCACCACTTCCCAAATAATAATCCAAACGACCCGCACCAGTGATTGCATTCCCTCTGTCGTGAACAAACACCAAACGATCGTTTATCGTTTCTTTGTTTGATTGAAATGAAAGAAGGATTGGTAATCCAAGTGGAATTTTTTTGTCCATAGCAACAGATCGAAAAGAAACCAAACGAATTCCGTCACTTCCCATTGGTCCGAATGAATTTTCATTTAATTGCTTTTTTGGAAACGATTCTTTTTCAAAAAATATATATCTTGGATTTTTCAAAATGGCATCAGTAACTTCCTTAGGCCTGGATTGAATACAATTTGAAAGATGGTATGGTTTGAGACTTGGACAAATTCCTTCCAAATGAACGGAAGGACTAATATAATTCTGACCATTGTCCGCAGCATAGTTGATTCGAAATTTTTCTTTTGTTTCTGTTTCGACAACTGCGGATCCTTCCAACTGCGCCAAATGTAAGTCTGTCAAACGTAAGAAAACAATTGGTTTGGAATATTTTTCCCAAATGGATTTTTGACTCCACTTTTCTCGAAGAAAGAGTTTCGGATTTTCAGATATTGTTAGATCAGATTTTGGTGGAGATAACGCAGGATATTGGTATTCTCCTTCTGGTTTGTTTTTTCCATAAATTCGTACTTCATAATATCCTGTTATAGTGGGAGGGCCATCAGAAGGGCTCAAAACAAAAAATATAAAATTTTTTTTGATTTCATTTTGAATTTGGTGAGAGGGTGTATCACGAATGATCATTTGAAGATTTTCTAAAGAGCGAAGAACCTCCTCATTGGTGTATTCCTCTTCTCCAAAACGAAATTTACTATCTTTAGGTTTCCTCTCAAAATATCGGATGGATTCTTTGAAAGCAAACTCTAGATTCAGATCTTTTGTATGATCCAAATTTTTGGAGGAACTAGAAGTTTGAGGGTTATGCGAAACTAAGGTTAGGTCTGTTCGTTTCTGACTTTGGTCGTAATTTCGATTCTGCGTTGGCTCTGCAAATAAAGCCATAGCCAAAAGTAAGCCGATGACAAAGGAAACTGACGCGATTTTGATCACCAGACGAAAAGGTAAGCCACTTTCTTTTTTCAGTTGGTTACCTTTGCCCATAGAGTATGGTTTCGTTTACTGCTGAAATTTTGAATACCTTTAAACAGATTGAGACGAAAACTGGAAAATTCACGAAAGAAAGTTTGCGATTTTCTTTGGAAAGTGATGAGAAAAGGTAAGTCAGTTTCGAAAGAAAGCAGTGCTAGAAAGGAACCCACTATCAAAGGAAAGAGACTGTCAAAGGTAACTCACTTTCGATGGAAAGTGATACAAAAAAGAAACCCAGTTTCGAAAGAAAGGGACTAGAAAAATTCACTCAGTTACTCAGGATATAATCACGACTTAGTGACCCTCTTTCCAAAGAAAACTATGCAAAAAGGTAAGCCCTCATCTAAAACTGAATGTTTTTGCCTTATGTCTCATAAGAAAGTCGCTGTCCAATCATTTTTCCCAATTCCCCTTGACTTCCATGGGGGTACCAAAAACCTTTCAAAAGACCTCATATTTTTGCGATCATATATAGATTAATTAGGTGTTTCATGAAACGTACATTCCAACCGAGTAAAATTAAACGCGTGAGAACTCACGGATTCCGAGCCAGAATGGCTACCCCAGGCGGAAGAAATGTGATTGCCGCAAGAAGAAGAAAAGGACGCGCTAAATTGACTGTTTCCGACGAAAAAATCGGGAGAAAGTTCTAATTTAGGAGCTTCCTTCGGAGACCCTTCGCGACCAAACCAGGATCCAGGAACTCTTTCGTCAGAATCGTAAAATGGGCAGGCCACCGATGCGATGGCTTGTTCGAAAAAACGGCCTTCCGTTTGCCAGTTTTTTATTTTGTCCCGACAAAACTCACAAAACAGCCGTTGCACGAAACCGTTCCAAACGAATTCTCAGAGAACTGGTTCGGAACCATCTTTCTTCAATACCAGTAGGATACGATTGTGCCCTACTGGTTCAGAAAGAATTTGCGAAGTTATCTAAGGAAGACCGAGAGGTTTTGTTCCTTTCGGTTCTAAAACAATTCCCATGAATCGGCTGTTTTTGGTTCTTATTTACCTCTACAAAAAACTGCTGTCCCCACTATTGCCTCCGGCTTGCCGATTTACCCCCAGTTGTTCTGAATACGCCAAACAAGCGTTTGAAACCTATCCATGGTATAAAGCATTTGTTCTCAGTGTAGTTCGAATTTCTAAATGCCATCCTTATCATGAGGGTGGGCATGATCCTTTACCGAAATCCTTTAACAAGAGTTAACTTATGCAAAATGATTCCACTAACAGACAAAGTCGTTTATTCCTAGCGCTATTTCTCAGTTTAGCAGTATGGATGGGGATTAACTACTTCTTCTTTCCACCACAAACACCGAAACCAAAAACCGCTGATGAAGTTTCTAACAAAGAAAACTCTGAAAAAGAGAAAACTAACGGAACCACTACAGATCCAAAAGCAGAATTAAAGAAACCAACAACAGAAACACCAAAGTTAAATCCGGTAAAACCAGAAGATGTAAAAACCTTCGCATTAAAAACAGATTCCTTTTTAGTTCGATTTTCTAGTTTAGGTGGAAGGATCACTGAATACTATATCAAAGATCATAAAGAACCAGATGGTTCCGAGTTTGCTGTCGCAAAAGATCCTAAGTTTCAAATTGAATTTGATGGACAAACGGAAAAAGCAGTGGAACTCACGAGAGGCCAAGGTTTTGACTTCAACATCATTGAAGACAAAGACACCATTCCTTTTTCAGCATACAACTTAGTAAATTTTAGTTCCAGTTACAACGCTGAAACAAAAACTGTAATCTTCGAAGCACCTTCGTTAGATGGTAAATTCACAATCCAAAAGAAATTTCAATTTTTCCCTTCTGAAAATTATTTTAAGTTTCATTTAACACTTAAAAACAGATCAAACGAAACCATCAATATTTCTTCATCAAAATCTGATGTTTACTTTAGATCCTTCAGTTCTCTTGGTCCAGTACTTAAGAAAAAAGAAGATTTTAATGACCGTGACAATGCACACTATTTCCGTTATTACTATTTAGATGGAAGTTTTAAAGACCACGTAGACGGAACCACCACACAAGGTTTTTTTGATAACCTGTTTGGTTCGAATGATGGAAAAGACACTCGTTACGAAATCAAAAAAGGTTCTAACGAAAAAGTAGACTTCGTGGGAACAGGAAGCCGTTACTTCATTGGGGTTATCGATCCATTGGATGATAAACCAGCAGGAGTTCTTCTTGATAATCGTAAAGGAAACGAAACAGGTGTTCTTTTAGTTTATGATAATTGGAAACTTGGACCCGGCGAAGAAGTAAACCTAGATTATGCTGCTTATGTCGGAGTGAGAGAACTTGATGGAACCGCTTTCCGTGACAGCAAACTTGATCCAAAAATCAACAAGGACTCTGTATTTGCAGGCCTTAGTGATTCTCTCGACAAGTCCTTCAACCAAGGGATTACAACCCCTCTTCGTAATGGAATTGTTTGGATTTTAAAAAAGATCTATCTCGTCATTCCTAACTATGGTTGGGCAATTGTTATTTTTGCCATCCTTTTCAAATTAGCATTTTATCCGCTGAACAAAAAACAGGCGGAATCGATGAAGAAGATGCAGGAGTTATCTCCACAAATCAAACTCATCAATGAAAAATATGCAGATGATCCGAAACTCAAACAAGAAAAAACTGTAGAGTTATACAAAAAGAACGGAACCAATCCGATGGCGGGTTGCCTTCCGATGCTCATTCAAATTCCTATCTTTATCGCATTGTATACTGCGTTCTCTGACACAGTGGATCTTTGGAATTCTCCATTTTTATGGATCACTGATTTAAGTGAACCAGACACTGTTTACACAACTCCAAAGTTAGCTTTTATTGGTGCGCTTGCGATCAATATCCTTCCACTCATCATGGTGGCTACACAAGTGGTTCAATCTAGAATGACTACGGTTTCCTCAGACCCTAACCAAAAGATGATGATGTATATGATGCCTGTCATCATGTTATATTTCTTCTGGTCAATGCCGGCTGGTGTGACTATGTATTGGACAATGCAAAACATTCTGTCTATCGCACAACAAGTGTATACAAATAAGTTTGGTAAATCGGAAGATAAAAAACCAAAAAATAATGGGCCAGAACCAGCAAACAACGCTTCAGCAGTTGCAAGACCTGGTTTTAGAAACCAGAACAAAAAGAAAAAATGAAATCATTGTTTAACAAGGAAGATCACAGATGAATAATTACATTTTCGAAGCCGAAGGAAAAACTAAAAGTGAGGCAGAAGAATATTCACTCGAAACACTTCGCCTCCAACCAGGCGATTTACGATTCGAAGTAGTTGATTCCGGAAAATCCGGATTTTTAGGAATCACACAAAAAAAACCAGCCGTTGTACGTGCGTTTGTTGCAAACAATGACATCCCATCCGAAAAAATCATTCATGGAGTGATCATTACCATTTTGAAAAAAATGGGGATCCCTGCTGAAGTTGTTGGAATGGGTGATGTTGATGGAAAAATCTACGTTGAACTCACGAGTAAAGAATCCGGACTGATTATCGGAAAACGAGGAGGCACTTTAGATTCACTTCAATTCCTTCTCAACCTAATGGTTGATCCAAAAATTCGTCACAATAGAAAAATTGTTTTGGATATTGAATCCTACCGCGACAAACGTGAGTTATCTCTCATTCGATTGGCAAAATCTGTTGCTGCATCCGTAATTAAATCCGGAAGATCAAAACTACTCGATCCAATGAATCCGTTTGAAAGAAGAATTGTTCATATGGCAATCCAAGAAGATGAAAGAGTGTTCACAAGATCCGAAGGAAATGGAACTTTCAAAAGAGTTCGTGTCATCTCTGCAAAAGAAAAACATAAATACAAAGATTTGGAAGATCCGTCTAAAAAAGGCCTTCCTGTTGAAGACTTTGCTGACGGAGTAGACCAAGAAGATCTTGATTGATACCATTGCGGCATTGTCCACAGCCTCAGGGCCCGGAGCGATTGGCATCCTTCGGGTATCGGGCTCTGCCGTATTGCCCATTGTTCTGGCCGTTCTCCAAAAGAACGGATCTCCTCTCACCGAAGAATACATTAAAAACCAAACACGGACTGCCATTTATTGTGATTTTGTAGATGCAGATTTACCTTTAGACCAAATTGTATTTTTTTATTTTGCTTCACCTAACTCATATACAGGTGAAGATTTGGCCGAGTTCCATTTACATGGAAATCCAATTCTACTCAAACGTGCCTTACAAATCCTTTTCGATAAAGGGGCAAGGCCTGCCCAGAAGGGTGAGTTTACAAAACGAGCTTACTTAAATGGTAAAATCAATTTATCCGGTGCAGAAGCGATTGGTCGACTCATTGAAGCTCGCTCTCGATATGAATTAGAGTTAGCACAAAAAAACGTATTTGGCGAGATTACAAAATTAAGTTCAAAAATCAGAAGTGATCTGATTTCACTGAAAGCAGAATGTGAAGCAGAAATAGATTTTTCTACGGAAGACTTAACCTTCGAAAGTTTAGAAGAAAGGAAACATCGAATGGTTTCTCTAAAGAATCTTTGTTCTAAACTCATCAAAGATTCTGAACGAGCAGAAACATTAATTTTACAATCCACTGTTGTTCTATTTGGAGAGCCGAACACGGGTAAGTCGAGTCTGATGAACGTACTCATCGGAAAAGATCGGTCGATTATTTCGGACATTCCCGGCACCACGAGAGATTATATTGCCGAAGAATTGAGTTTGGATGGAATTCCGATTCGACTTGTGGATACTGCCGGAATTCGAGAGACATCGGATAACATAGAACAAATGGGGATTGAACGAAGTAAACGCGAAGCCGATAGCGCCAATGTAAAATTACTTCTCATCGACACCTCAATCCCATTCGACAAAAGTTCGTTTTTAACAAAACATAAAGAACGACTTCATGGTGCCATCCTTGTTGCCAATAAAATTGATGAAAAATATAAAGATTGGAACCGAAACCAATTGGATGAATTACAAAATGAATTTGAATTGGAAGTGACAGAGATCTCTTGTAAAACAAAAATCGGCATTCCTCATTTATTAGAACTTTTGAAAACAAAACTCATTTCTCAAGATAACTCGGAAGATGTGGTTTTATTGGAAGACCGACAAAGATATCATATTCAAAAAATAGAATCTAATTTATCCGAAGCCATCCGGCTTATGGAAGATAACGCACCTGCAGAAATTTACATTCAGGAAATCAATACCTCCCTTAAAGAAATTGGTGAAGTCAATGGTCATGTGGAAAATGAAGAAATCCTTGGAAGGATATTTAGTAAATTTTGTGTGGGTAAATAATTCACAAAAACCCTAAAATTTACGATTGTCTATTCATCGAAATAGTATCTAATTGGTGCACATTCCATACGAGGTAAAAAATGAAAAAAATTCTTGTGATTCTCTCTATTTTCTCTTTCAGTACTTTCGGCGTTTTTGCTCAAACAGAAGCAGACGAAGAACCTACTATGCAAACTGAGGAAGCTTCCGAAACCGTTAAACCTAAAAAAGAAAAAATGAACAACAAAGACGGTGAGAAAAAAGAGAAAAAGAATAATAAAAAAGGCGAGAAAAAGGCTAAAAAAGCTAAGAAAGCCAAAAAAGAGAAAAAAGCAAAAAAAGACGCTGAGTAGTCTAAATCTTTTTCAAAGTAAAACCTCTGGAAACAGGGGTTTTTTTATGCCCCAAAAATCAAATGAAACCAATCACTAAAACAACCACCTGCTTCACTTTCATCCTCTTTTTGTTCTTTATCAATTCTTGTTCTAGTTCTAACGGAAAAGAACCAGAAATAACAAATCCAATTTCCCTTCGGTTTCAATTCAAATTAAAATCCATCCCTAAAGAATTAAATGGGGAAACGATATCTTATTTGCTTAAATTTTATCATTGTCCTAACATAACAGCTAAAGACTGTTATACGCCTATATCAATTCAATCGCATAAAAATACAAAACAAATCCAGTCTTCCATTGACCAAATGAACTTTCATGGACTGGCTCCAAACCAGTGGACACATCTTTCTATCCGCATCGAAGGAATAGAAAAAGTTTATGGAAAATACTCACCAGGTCATAATCCTTTTTGGATTCAAAATACAGATTCATTTTCTAAAAATCCAAACATAACACATGAGTTTACTTTTGTAAGTCAAGAAAACCTGATCCCCAATCGCAAACAAGAAGAGTTGGCTTCAAAATTTGCACCCATCCTTGTCTTTCACAAGGATAAAAAATACCTACCAACGAATATAGAAAAGTATGCAAATTATTTTCAGCCGAAAGAATACACTCTTCCAAATAAAGATATCCGTCGTAAAACAACAGGCCAAACAACTTGGAACTATGTTGAATTTCCTGACCTAAACGAAACAGAAAAACAAACCCATTTGTACTATCATGTTCGTTATGCCAATGCCACTGTATCGGGTACACAAAAAGAAGCTTTGCCAGGATTTAGAGATAACGGTAACTATTGGTATGGAGTAGGAAATGGAGATATGGTTATCTCTTATTGGATTTGGTATGATTGGAATGAAGGACCAACCAAATTTGGAAATATCCACCAAGGGGATTTAGAATCTTATGCACTTCTTGTCTCAAAAGAAGGAAAACCAAAACGAATTTTACTGACAGGACATGATCATATCCTACTCGATACGGATTTTCGAAATATCAATTCATTAAAAAATCATCCAATCCTTTATGTGGCCAAAGGGAATATGAGCTCCGATGGTGGGAATCCAACATCAGCTTATGGTGGTTATACGGTAAAACTTCATGCAGGCAATGCACTCTTTAATTATATT